>JBBJMB010000130.1:0-9780 GCA_037719755.1 Pyrinomonadaceae bacterium | reverse complement strand
CGAGCGGGTTGTTTTTTGACGAGAAGAAGAGCGTGTTTCGCTTCTCCATCGGCAGGACTTTTTAGACGTTTCGGGTTAAACTTGTCTTCTTTTTTGGCGTGTGCCTAAATCTTGTTAAGAGCTGCGGCGCTGCCGCATTGAGAAAACCGTAAGGAGTGTTAAGAAAGCTATGAATTTCCGTCGTTTGACTGCCGCAGCAATGTTTGTTGCATCCTTTATCATTCTCCCGGCTTACGCGCAGCAGGCCGGCGCCCCCCGACCGGCGGCAGGAGGCGGTGCCGCCGCACCACAGCAACCGGCGCGCCCGGCCGGCAACCCGAGCGCGTCAGGCGCGATGACCGGCGATTTTAAGATCGCGATCATCAACACGCAGTTCTTCGCCGTTGATAAAACCGGCATCACCCGACTTGTGAACGCCATCGGCACCGTCGACCGCGAATTTCAGCCGCGCAGGCAAGAGCTGCAGAATCTTCAGACCCAGATGACTACTCTGCAGCAAGACATCCAAAAGCAAGCGCCGCTTGCCGCCCCGAAAGACCTCGCGCAAAAGCAGGGACAGTTTGACACAATGAAGCTCGATTTCGAGCGCAAGCAGCAGGACGCGGAGCGGGATTATCAGAAACGCATGGGCGAAATGCTGGCGCCGCTCTATGAGGACATCGGCAAAAACCTCGAAGCCTTCGCGCGCACGCGCGGCATCGGCGCCGTGATTGACATCAGCAAATTGGCGCAGGCGGTTTATCTGACCAACGACCAGATGGACATCACGACCGCCTTTATCGCCGATTATAACAGCAAAAATCCGGCGACCGCCTCGGCGGCCACTCCCGGAAAATAGCAGCAGCATACTGGGAGCTGAGTAAGCGTTCGCGAGCAGTTTCTCAACTGCTCGCGAACGCCTATCCGCCTGACCGCCGACGCGCCAAAACATGGAAACCCTGCTCGATTCCCGCGCCATTCAACAGATTCTTCCGCACCGTTATCCTTTCCTTCTCGTCGACCGCATCATCGAGCTTGTGCCGCGCCAAAGAATCGTGGGCGTGAAGCAAGTCACCATCGGTGAATACTTTTTTCAAGGACACTTTCCCGGAGCGCCTGTGATGCCGGGCGTGCTGGTGGTGGAAGCTTTGGCGCAGGTGGGGGCCATTCTGGCGCTACGCGAGTTTGAGGATCGAGACCAAAAGCTTGTTCTCTTTAGCGGCATTGAGAACGCGCTTTTTCGCAAGCCGGTTATTCCCGGAGACACGCTGATCCTGGAGGTGACGGCCCTCCGGATCGGCTCGCGCATTCAGCGCATGCGCGGCGAAGCCAAGGTCAACGGCCAGATCGTGGCCGAAGGCATCGTGAAAAGCGTGGTCGCTGACAGGAGCGCGGTCGAATGAGCACCGCACAGCCGACGCGCCGCGCCAAGCTGCGGCAGGCCCCCGAGCAATCGGAGCCCGGACAAGTGACTGCGGTGGCGACCGAGATTCATTTCTCGGCTGTCGTCAGTCCACAGGCGAAAATCGGCCGCGGATGTGTGATCGGGCCTTACGCAATCATCGGCGACGAAGTGGTGCTTGGCGACGGAGTGCGCATAGAGTCTCACTGTGTGATCGACGGTCGCACGACGATCGGCGATGACACGCACATTTTTCCCTTCGTCTCAATCGGGCTCGCGTCGCAAGATCTCAAATACAAAGGCGAGCCGGCCGAGACGCGTCTCGGCCGGCGCAACCGGATTCGCGAGTTCGTCACGATTCACCGCGGCACCAAGGGCGGAGGCATGCTCACCGAAATCGGCGACGACTGCTTGATTATGGCCCAGGCCCACGTCGCGCACGACTGCACGGTCGGCAACAAAGTGATTATGGCCAACGGCGCTACCTTGGCCGGCCACGTCGCCATCGAGGACGGCGCCAACATCGGCGCTTATTCGGGCGTGCACCAATTCTGCCGCGTCGGCCGCGAGGCATACATCGGAGGCTACTCCGTGATCGTCAAAGACGCGCTGCCCTTCGCCCTCACCGTCGGCAATCACGCGCGCTGCTACGGACTGAACACCACGGGCATGAAGCGGCGCAGCTACCCGCGGCAAACAATGGCCGCGCTGCACAAAGCTTTCCACCTTCTTCTCTCGTCACGTCTCAACACCACACAAGCCGTCGCTCGCATCCGCGAACAAGTCAAAGACTGCGCCGAAGTACGCGAACTCCTCAGCTTCATCGAAACCTCAAAACGCGGAACAGTTAAATGAAAGATGAACGCGGAACGATGAACGATGAAGACAGAAATTTAATAAACTCATCCGGTCTTAACGTTCATCGTTCATCGTTCATCGTTCTGACTTCCAAGTTCGGTTTGATTGCGGGAAATGGGCGTTTTCCTTTTTTGGTGATTGAAGGAGCGCGCCGGGCCGGGGCGGAGCTGGCGGTGGCCGCGATTCGCGACGAGGCCGACCCGGAACTGGAGCGCGTGGCGCAGACCATCGAGTGGATTCGCCTAGGTCAGCTCGGCAAGCTGATTCGCTTTTTGAAGCGCGAAGCGGTGACCAAAGCGATGATGGCCGGACAAGTCAAGCACGTGCAAATCTTTGGCAATGCGATTCCCGACGCGCGCATGTTGCGGATGCTGCTCAGGCTCAAGCGCCGCAACACGGACGCGCTAATTGGCGGCGTCGCGGACGAGCTGGCGCGCGACGGCATAGAGCTGATCGACTCAACGTACTTTCTGACGGATTACCTTCCGCAGGCGGGCGTGCTTACCCGGCGCGCGCCGTCCGAGCAAGAGCGCGGCGACATCGATTACGGGCTTGAGGTTGCGCACAAAATCGCTTCGCTTGATCTCGGTCAAACCATCGTCGTTCGCGCGCGCGCCTGCGTGGCCGTTGAGGCGATGGAAGGAACCGATGCGACCGTCAAGCGGGCGGGCGAGTTGGCGCGCGGCCAATTGACGGTCATCAAAGTCGCGAAACCAAATCAAGACATGCGCTTTGACGTGCCCGTTGTGGGTGTGCCCACAATTGAGACCATGATCGCAGCCGGAGCTACCTGTCTTTCGCTCACCGCCCGCAAGACCTTGATGTTCGACCGCGAGCGTATGATCGACTTGGCCAATCAGAACCGCATCGCCATCGTTGCGGTTTGAGACGGCAATTCGGGTTAAGGAAGATCCGGCCGCGAGGCCGCCCTCCTTTTGACCAAAACACACAATTTTGATTTGGAAAAGTCAACTTGACACGGCAGGTTGATGGACTCAAGTCAGTGTGACTGAAGGCCGGTCTCACAAAAGAAAAAGAGGAGATCAACATAGGGGTGTTATCTCCTCTGGATGCAAAGCTTTGTGGTGAGCAGCGAGCAGTGTCTACGGCTTACGCGGTAGGGCACATTATTTGTTATGGAGAGAAACGGCCGAGGGCGCTGGGGATAAACAAAGGGGACGCTAAATCAAGCGCTTTTTCGGCCCGTCGAAAGTGTCTGATTACTCGAAGTGATCAAAAAGCTCCCGCGATGACGCTGACAAGATGACCGAAAGCACTGGCGAATTTGGTGATCATGTCGCCTTTGGCAGTGATCCCAGGTGAACGTGTGATCATGTCGCCTGCGAGGGCCGGCGCAGTTAACGTAGCAAGGGTCAGGGCGGTGCCCAAAATTCTTCGAATTCGAGGGTGCATAATTATGGATTCTCCTTAACGCGAACCGGGAAGGTAAAGCTTAAGAGTTAAAGTGGATGGATGTTTAGACAAGACGTGGGGCCGCTTCTGGCAGGATTTGTCCCAACTTCCGGTCTGAACTCCGTTAAACATGCGAAGCTCGCCCATATTAATGCACCCTCGGATATTTTGCCAACAAAAAGTTTCAAACGATTAAAACACCGTTTTCCCATAAAAACATGGAAGTAGTACTTCAACTTTATCAACAGCTTACCGACACTGCTCTTGATGTCAACGAGCAGGCCCTCACTCGCTGTGCGCTCGCCCGTGAGCTTGAAGAATCGGGAGATTACGAAGCCGCACGTGCCGCGCTTGGCGACCTTTGGCGGCGCGTTGGCGACCGGCCGCGCCTCGAAGGATTAAATGACCTGTCGAGCGGCGAGCTTCTGCTGCGTTCCGGCGCTTTGACGGGCTGGCTCGGAGCGGCCAGGCAAGTCGCCGGCGCGCAAGAAGCGGCGAAGGACTTGATCAGCGAGAGTATTTCCCGATTTGAGCTGTTAGGGCTGACCGACAAGATACACGAGGCGCAAATTGAGATCGCCTGGATTTATTGCCATGAAGGCGCTTTCGACGAGTCGCGTGCTGTCTTACGACAAACAATCGCGCTGCTGGATGAGCACGAAGCGCACCTGAGAGGCGTCGCGCTGGTCAGCTGCGCGATGGTTGAAATTAAACTTGCCCATTACGAAAACGCCCTAGAGATTTTTCTTAGCGCCGGACCGCTGCTCAAGGCGAGCAGCAACCACTCTTTGAAAGGCCGCTACCACAACGGCCTCGCGCTCGTTTATAAGAAGCTCGCATCCTCTTGCGATGACTCCGTTGGCTACATCGACGAGGCGCTGGTGAACTACACGGCGGCCGCTTTTCACTTCGAGGAGGCAGGTCACGTTCCCTACCGCGCAGCCGTTCAAAACAACATCGGCTCTCTGTTGTTCAAGTGCGGACGTTTTACCGAAGCCGAGGCCCACCTCAACACAGCTCGCAAGCTGTTTTCCGACGTCCGCAATGAAAAGCGGGTGGCGGAAACGGATGACACCAGAGCGCGGCTGCTGTTAGCTGAGGGACGCCCCGGCCAGGCGGAAAGAGTGATGCGCGGAGCCATCTATACGCTTGAGAAGGGCGGGCCGCAGGCTCTTTTCTCCGAAGCGTTGACCACTCACGGAGTGGCGCTGGCGCGCATCGGCGAGCACGACCGAGCGCAGCAAAGCCTCGGCAAAGCCATGCGGATGAGTGAACTGCTGGGCGACCGGGCCGGCGTCGGCCAAGCGGCTTTAAGCTTGATGGAGGAGCTGGAGGATTGCCTGTCGCAGGAAGAGTTTCGGCAGACCTACGAAAAAGCGAAAGAAAACCTTTCCTCTTCACAACACGAAGAAACGCGCGAGCGCCTCAGGCAGTGCAAGCTGAGGGTCTTCACCGTCGTCGAAAAAACCACATTCCCGATGAGCTCGCCGCTTCCGCCCGGATACGTTCAGCCCGGAACGCTTGATGCCAAGCGGCCCGCTCGACCGCAGCTGATACATCACTTCGATCACGAGTGTGGGCAAGTGTCGGTCGATTCAATCGAGCACTTTTATCGCCCGGGAGCGCATGCTCCGTTTGCCTACCTCGACATGAACAGCGTCTACAGCATCAACGGCGAATTTATCGCTTACTCGGACTTTGCGGACCCGCAGACGCTGCGGCGACCCGGCACGCACGAAGTAATCGCCACGCGCGCGGGCGATGCGTTTTTCACACCCTCCGGTCAAGTGTGGGCCTCTGTCAAGTAATTTCCCGCCTTCGCTAGTTAACCACCACCCATGGCTATGCTTATCGCCTCTTTGCTCCAACTCTCCGGCGACTCGCTGATTTTAGAGCTGGGTATTTTAAACGCCTCGGCGATCGTCGTTGGCCTCGCCTTAATCGGTTTGTGCCTCCACTTCCGGAAGCGCGGCCAGATCAAAGAAGTGTCGGCCGAACAAGCCAAAAAATCGCAGCGGGAAATCGTCGAAGCCTTGGCGCTCGCCATCAACGCTAAAGACGAAGTCACGCACGGACATGTGCTGCGAGTGCAAGTTTACGCTGCGGGCGTCGCCAAGATTCTGGGGTGCAGCCAAGCGGAAGTCGAAGCTCTCAAAGCGGGGGCGCTTCTGCACGATGTCGGGAAAATCGCTGTGCCCGATTACATCTTGAACAAGCCCGGCAAACTCACCGCCGCCGAGTTTGAGAAAATGAAAGTTCACACCGTGGTCGGCGCGCAAATATTGAGCAAGTGCAGTTCTCATATCCGGTTGTGCCCATCGTCCGCCACCACCACGAACGGTGGGACGGCAAAGGCTACCCGGACGGTTTGAAGGGCGAAGAGATTCCCGCCACCGCGCGCGTTTTATCCGTCGTCGATTGCTTTGACGCGTTGCGCGAAGATCGCCCTTACCGTCAAGGCATGTCGCGCGAAAGCGCGGTCGATTACCTGCTCCGCAATAGCGGCACGATGTACGATCCCCATGTCGTCAGCACATTTATCGCGAACTTGCACGTGTTTGAGGCCGAGACGAGAAAAGCGCAGGCAGCAGGCACGTTATTAACCTCCGATTTTGGAACCTTTGACCAACTGCCGGAAGCGGCGCGCATGGTGGAGCCGGCCGCCGGTTTGCTGATTGAACAGCAGGTCAAGCAACAAGAAGAAGGAAGCACTCCCGCGCCGGAAAAAACCATGCTGGGTGATAAAGAGTTGTCCGCTCTGTACGACCTGACGCAGCAAGTGAGGTCGGCCGCGACGCGCGAAGAGATGTCGGCGGTGTTCACGGAGAAGCTGCGCGAGCTGGTGCATTACGATTCTTGCGCCATCACGCTGACTCAAACGGAAACCGGCGAGAAGCTGGTGGCGCACGCCGCGGGTCGTCACAGCTGGCTCTTGGTCGGCCGCAAAATTGTGCCCGGCGAAGGTGTGACGGGATGGGTGCTGGCCAACCAACGTCCGTTCTGCAACACAGACCCGAGGCTTGATTTCCCACCGACGCTCGCCGAACGCTTCGCCGGTTACAGCACGCTGGCCGTTTACCCCTTGAGCTCCAACGAGTGGAAGCATGGCGCCGTCTCGCTTTATTCGATGTCAATCGAAAAGTACACTGAAGAGCAGCAGCACTTTATCCAAGAAGCGTCGATGGTTTTCGCCACCGCTCTCTCGGAGGTGGCGAACAAAGGTCTCACCCCGCACGCCCAACTCGAAATACCCACGGTCGCCAACGCTTCCGAACCAACGCGCGACAGCAGCCACCGCGGCCCGGATTACTCCGTCAATTAATTGACCGTGTTAATTGTGAGAAATTGATGAGCAGCGCAACATTAACAATCGAAGAGAGTTCAGAGCACACCTCGTCCTGCGCGGGGTGTTTGAGAACATTTCAGTCTCACGAGCCGCACCACGAGCATCAAGGTTTGTGTCATTTCTGCTATAGAGGAATGGTCGAGATTTCAAAAGATCATCTCTCCAGAAGTTCATACCCGTTGACAAACCCGAACCATGCGTCGCGAGAGATCTTCGAATAAAGTGGTGTTTTTCTCTGCGTCTCTGCGGTGTTCTTCTCTGTGATTCTCTGTGTTTAGGTATCACTTACCTAAACACAGAGAATCACAGAGAAAGAACACCGCAGAGACGCAGAGAGAGAGAGAGAGAGCCGACCAAAAAAGGGTGCGCCCATTCCAGCAAATGGGCGCACCCTTTTTCAGCTTTAACGTGCGGGTAAATTTATGCAGGGTCAGTTCTTTGAGATTGCTGCTCGGTCGCTCGCGGATCGTAAGGTGCGGCGATGAATTTTTTGGCGGCCGCTTGGGCGCCGTCGTAGTCGATGCCGGTTTGCAGCGCCTTATTGTACTCATCCACGGCGCGCGTCCGGTTGCCCTCCGCATCGTAAGCGTTGCCCTTTTTGATGCGGGCCCAAGCCTCGATCCACGAAGGCTTCAGGTTGCCGGCGAGCGCGGCATCAAAGTTGTCGCGCGCCACTTGATAATTCCTTTGATCGAGATGCAGCAGACCGAGGTTGTAGTAAATCCACGAGTTCGATTTATCAAGCTTTAACGCTTCTTCCAATTGGCGTTGCGCCTCGGCAAACTGGCCTTCACGTAAAAGCTCAATTCCGCGCCGCGCCACCACCTGCACTCTCAGATCCTCGGACAAGCGGAGCAGCTTGTTGTTCGGATCAATGACCACTTCCAGAGGCTGACCGTTCGACTCAAAATCGAAGTCTTCGCTTTTGTCTTGCAAAAAGACGGTGGTGGCGGGCGGCTGGCCGGAGCCTTCCGAACGCAGTTGCAGCTCAATCGGCATGCGCAAATTCTCGAAGTTCTGCTTCACTGTGCCGCGCGTGCGAAACTTACCGGCGCGCGTGCGGATGATTTGATAATCGACCGCAAACTCGGGCACGCCCGTGCCCTCCACCCAGCGCGCGAAAAAGTAGCGCAGATCCTGCCCGGCAACTTGCGCAGTGAGTTTCTCAAATTCGTCGACCGAGATTGAGCGTCCCCGGTACTGCTGCAACATCGTCCGCAGCAATTGATCGAACTTTTCTTTTCCCACGGTGTCGCGCAGCATACGAAACACCATTGAGCCTTTGTAGAAAATAATGGATTGGTAAGCGGCCGATTGATCGTCAAGCGTGTTGGGCGCGCGGCGAATCGAAGCGGACTGCTCAAACATCAAAGCGCGCTCCATCTGGTCGCGCTGCGCCGCGTCGAGCGCCCCGCCGACGAGAGTTGATTCGCGATAAGCGAAGGCGCTCCACTCGGCGAGCCCTTGCGAAAGCCACGTGGCCGTCAAACATTTTAATGCAACCCGGTTGGCCCACCACTGGTAAGCGATTTCTCGCTGGAAGCGCTCTTCGCGCGCCTGGCGCTTCGGGTCGAAGAAATTAGCGGAAAGAAACTCCATGCCCTGCGCGGCGTAAGCGTCAAGGCTTTCGTCGTCGATTTGCGCCACCACGTAGCGCGCGCCAAAGGCCGGCGCTCCGTATGTTTGCGTGTAGAACTGAAGCGTGCGTCCGACCAGCTCAGCGTAACGTTCGATCATGCTTTCGCTGCCAGGCTTAACGAAGAACTGCACTTCGTAATTGCCGAACCGGAGATTGCGGTTGACGTACGGGCCGGCGACGATGTTGCCGACCAGAGCCGGCTGGCGGTGTACGAAGCGCACGCGAGTGGTGCCTTTCGCGCCCGCCGTTTGCGTCGGCGCTTCATCGCCTGATCCGGCCACCTGCATGCCCGACGGCACAATCACAGTGATGTCGGCCGTCGCGCGGTCCGCCGCGTAATCATGAAAGGGGTACCAGCGCGCGGCGTACATCAAGTAGGAACCATCACTGCCAACGTAAGCCAATCGCTTGGTCGGCAATGGGCCGCCCTCGGGCGTGACCAGCGCGCCGCCCCAACGAAGGCGCAGCGTAACGCTTTGGCCCGCCGGCAGCACTTCGCCGAGATCAATGCGCACCACAGGGCCCAATGTATCAACGCCAACTGCGTCTTGCACAAAACTGGTAAGCGGTTTGCCGTTGCGCTCAACGCTATCGACCTTGAGCGAGCCGTTCAGCTCAAAAACAACTGAACGCGTCTCATCGAGCGGCGTAAACGTCACATCGCCGACGGCGCGCAGCAGGTGTTCGGCCGGGCGCAACTCCACTTCAATTTTGTAATCGGTGACGTCGAAACGAGTGCGGCCCGGCGGCTGGGGCTGCTGTGCGTCGACCGCACAGACGGCGGCCAAAACGCATAAAAAGGCCATCCGCGCGTGACGCGTCAAGGCGCAGGCGGCGCGAAGCAGTTCTCTCAATGTAACCATTTCACCTCAGGCGGGAACTAAATTTAACAACCAATTCGATAACCGGGTTTTGGATGAGGACGGCGCGCCACACGTTGGCCGGGCAAGAGGCCGGATGGCCACAAACAGCGAAGCGACGAGAAGCCGTTGCGGAAGGATAAAGGATGAAGGATGAAGACCAGACAGAAATGAACAGGTCTTGGCTTTGCCTTCCGCCTTCATCCTTCCGCCTTCATCCTTCCGGAGGTGTGGGAGCAACAGGCGGCGCTTCTTTTGATTCGGCGCCGTCTGGCGAAGCTTC
>JBBJMB010000129.1:0-9799 GCA_037719755.1 Pyrinomonadaceae bacterium | reverse complement strand
CTTGGCTCAACAAGTTGCTTTGAGACGAGTTATTCAACTTTTGTCCTGTACATAGCGCTCAACTTGAAAGCATGATTTATCTGAAAAACATGAAGAATGACCGTAACTGTTCGAGCGGAAATATATGAAAGCGTACACGAAAGCGTACACAAACAGAAACGGGAGGCTTCGTGCCTCCCGTAACTTGTTGATAACGTTGATGAGCCGTGCGGGACTCGAACCTGCGACCCACTGGTTAAAAGCCAGTTGCTCTACCAAGCTGAGCTAACGGCCCGCGCAATAGCATCTAACATCTTGGGTGAAATCAAAACCAAAGACTGAGGCTAATTAGATCCGCAGTTCTGATGAGGAGAGTATAATTTTGTGCGATACTTTAGTCAACTTTAGGTTTAAATTTGCTCGGCATGTCACGTCGGTTTGCATTTTAGGAGAAGTAACGTGTGCCCAACCGGATGTCAAGAACAGGCTATGAGCCTCAGTGAAAACAAGATGTTTCACGCTTGTTCAAGGTGTAAAGCGCTCAAGGAGGGCACAGAATTTAATAAGAACAAGACCAGAAAGAACGGGTTACAGCATTACTGCCGAAATTGTCATGGTGAATCTGTGAAAACGTACCTTGACAATAATCGCCAGTCTTTTAACAAAAAACAAGCTGAGTAGAGGGAGCGTAAGCGCAGAAAGCTTCATGAATATTTGTGCTTACACCCGTGTGTTGATTGCGGCGAAGATGACGTAACGGTGCTCGACTTTGACCACTTGCGCGACAAAAAGCACACCATCTCCAGTCTGATAGTTTCAAAAAGATGCTGGTTATACGTTCTCAAAGAGATTGAAAAGTGTGAAGTCAGATGCGCCAACTGCCATCGTAAAAAGACGGCGGAAGCGTTTGGCTGGAAAAAATTCAGGTGGCAATCCTGTAGCGCTTTAGCAACCGAAGATTGACACAGTGGCGGCGGCAGCAAAGGTTCAAGCGATCCATCTGTCAAGCAGCGAGCCTTGGCAGATGATTGTTTGGTCGCGCTCCGGACCCGTTGAGACAAGGCCGATTTCGACGCCTACCTTTTCCGAGAGAAAGTCTACGTAGCGTCGCGCCGCCGCCGGCAGATCTTCCAAGCGCGTGGTGCCCACCGTGGATGTACGCCAGCCAGGAAGCTTTTCGTAGTGGGGCTCGACTTGCCGCAGTTCGTGGGAAACGGCGGGGAAGGTTTCAAGCATCACGCCGCCCAGGCGGTAGCCGGTGCAGACTTTGATTTCGTCAAGCGTGTCGAGCACGTCGAGCTTGGTCAGCGCAATTGAGTCGAAGCCGTTTAGTTCCGCGGCGTAGCGCGTGGCGAAGGCGTCGAACCAGCCGCAGCGTCGGGGCCGGCCGGTGAGGCGCCGTACTCGCGGCCGCGCTCGCGAATCATTTGGCCGACGGCTTCTTCCGCGTCGATCATTTCGGTGGGAAAGGGGCCTTCGCCGACGCGCGTCGTGTAGGTGCGCACAATGCCGAGCACGCCCGTGATGTGGTGTGGGGGAAGCCCCGTCCCGATTGAGGCGCCGCCGGCCGTGGTGCTCGATGAAGTGACGAACGGGTAAGTGCCGTGATCCACATCAAGCAGTGTGGCTTGCGCGCCTTCGAGAAGAATCGAGCGATTGTCGCGCGCGGCGCGGTTCAGGTAATGCATGGTGTCCGTGATAAAGGGCGCAAGGCGCGAAACCAACTCGGATGTTTCGCGAAACACGTCTTCGGTCACGAGAGCCGTTCCGCCGTACGCGACGATCAGGCGGTTGGCGTCTTCGAGGTTGCGTTCGATGCGCGAGCGTAAGACTTCGGGGATGAGGGCGTCGGCGGCGCGAATGCCGCGCCGTCCCGCTTTGTCTTCGTAGGCGGGGCCGATGCCTCTGAGCGTTGTGCCGACGCGTTCGTTGCCGAGCCGCTCTTCGCTCGTGTGATC
Organism: Pyrinomonadaceae bacterium; assembly: GCA_037719755.1. Taxonomy (GTDB): domain Bacteria; phylum Acidobacteriota; class Blastocatellia; order Pyrinomonadales; family Pyrinomonadaceae; genus JBBJMB01. The sequence goes on along the minus strand of JBBJMB010000129.1, from coordinate 7,862 downwards.
AAGCGCGCGGTGGTAGGGAAGTATCAGGTGCGCGCGCGAGCTGACGAGCACGCGCTCGGGCGTCACTGCGATGCCTTGAGTTGCCAAACGATCCGCTTCCTCGAAGAAAGCTTTCGGATCAATCACCATGCCGTTTCCGAGCACGCACGTTTTGCCTTCGTGAACTATGCGCGAGGGCAATAAGTGAAGCACAAACGAGCGCTCGCCGACCTGTACCGAGTGGCCGGCGTTGTGGCCGCCCTGATAGCGGGCCACCACCGAGAATCGCTCCGCCAGCAGGTCTACGATTTTCCTTTACCTTCGTCGCCCCATTGAGCGCCGATCACGACAATAATTTGTGACATAAACTCGGAGGTCAGAGGTGAGCACGGAGGTGACGACCGACCTCCGGCCTCGCGCCTCTAACTGGCCTTTTCAAGTTGCACCGGCTGTTCGATGAAGTAATAGCTGCAGGAGCCGCGCACTTCGTCCAAGTCGCGGCGTTGAATCGGGTAGAGGCGGCACTGGTTGGGACGATCTTCGTAGATTCCGCAGGTCGATGTTCCGTCTTCGTGCTTCTTAAGAAAAGGACACTTGAAAAGGATTTCGCAGCAGGCGCCGCAGCGATTGCAGTCGCCGCGTCGCAGCGCAAGCGAAGCGATCACTTCATCTTTTTGAAAAGTTATTTGCACGAAGCGGCGCAGCTTGCCTTGAACTTGGCGGGCGCGAAACTTGGCATCCTCCACGGCGCGCGAACGTTTGGCGACCAAGAGGCGTTGCTCAACAAGGCGTCCTCTGGCGACGCGAAACTCTTGACGTGTCTTCATAGGGAGCGTGTCTAGGCTCTAAAATTCGAAGAGCTTGTCCCTGGGGGTTATCCGGCCGAGTCTTCGGTTTTTCGGCGGACAGGAAAAGGGCGCGGGCGCCAGTTCCCTGGTGAACCTGACGCCCGCGCCCGTTATGTCCGGCACGGTTAAGCGCTGGCCGCGCTGATATGTTTTTCGAGCATCCGCGAGATCGCATCTTTGGATGTGGCGCCGACGACCCGCTCTTCTTCCTTGCCGCCTTTGAAGAGAATCAGCGTCGGGATACCCTTGATGCCATAGCGCTGAGAAGTTGCCGGATTTTCATCGACGTTAAGCTTCACGACGTGCGCCGTGCTGGCATACTTTTCCGCCACCGCCTCCACCGTCGGAGCTAACATCCGGCAGGGAGCGCACCACGCCGCCCAGAAATCCACCAGCACAGGCTTGTCGGACCCAAGCACATCATTTTCAAAGTTGCTGTCGCTGACGTCATTAACGAAATCGCTCATCTATTTTATCTCCTCTGGTTCTAAATCAGAACGCCAATTCGGCCCGCAGGCCAACGCCTCTCATAACAGTCTTCGGGCACGGCTCACGTTTGAGTCACGGCCCGGTAAAGATCCATGTATCTCCCGGCCGCCGTCGGCCAGGAATTGTTCGTACGCATGCCGTTGATGCGCACCACGCTCCACAGTTCCGGGTCGGCATAACAATAAAGCGCTTCATAAATACTTTCAAGCATCGAGAACGAATCGTAGCGACCAAATTTAAAGCCGTTTCCCGTTTGGCACAACCGGTCAAACTCCGCGACTGTGTCGTCTAAGCCTCCGGTGGCGCGCCCCACCGGCACTGTGCCGTAGCGCATGCTGTACATCTGGTTGAGGCCGCACGGCTCGTAGAGCGACGGCATCAAAAAAATGTCGGCGCCCGCTTCAATTTGGTGAGCGAGCGCTTCGTTGAAACCTTTGTAAATCCCTATGCGGTGGGGCGCGTCATCCCGCCACTGCTGTAAAAACTGTTCGTATTCGTCGGCGCCCGACCCGAGGACGACGAAAAAGGCGCCAGTCTCCAAGATGGAGCCGGAGGCCGCGCGCACCAAATCAAGCCCCTTTTGATCTACGAGCCGCGTCACCATCGCGATCAAAGGACGGTCCGCCTCTTCGGGAAGCCCCAAGCGGCGCAGCAAATCTAATTTGCACAAACGCTTGCCGGACAAATCGTTCGCGTGGTAGTGCGCCGCCAAGTGCGGATCGGTGGCCGGGTTCCAGACATCGTAATCAATGCCGTTGGTAATGCCGACGAGCCGATTGCTGCGCATACGCAGCAGCCAATCAAGGCCGTAGCCTTGCTCCGGCGTCTGAATCTCCAGCGCGTAACGAGGGCTCACAGTGGACAGCATGTCGGACGCCATCAATCCGGCCTTCATCGGAGAAGCGGCGCCGTTCATCATGAAAAGATCGCGCGCCGCCGCCGAGCCGAAGCCAAGTCGCGGCAATTCGGCGGAATCAAATGTTCCCTGGTAAGCGAGATTGTGGATCGAGAAAAGCGAACGGCTGCGCGCGAAATAAGGATCCACCGCGCGCAGGCCGCCGGCCTCAACCGCCGCGAAGCCGCACTGCCAATCGTTGGCGTGAATCACCTGCGGCGCTTCGCCCAATCTGCGCAGCAGCGCGAGCGCCGCCCGGCTGAAGAACGCGAAGCGCTCGTGGTCATCGCGGTAGCCGTAAATGCCGGGCCGGGAAAAGTATTCCGGCGCGTCCAGCAAAAACGTGGGCGCGCCGATGTGATCGCTGTACCACACGCCCACGGTGCGCCGCGCGCCGAGCCACTCAACCTGAAGATCGTCTATGATGCGGTTGCGCAGCCGGGCCGGGTCGGTGAGGGCGTAAAGCGGCGTGATGGTGAGCACGTCCGCGCCGCTCGCGGCCAGCGCTTTCGGCAGCGCCCCGCAACATCCCCGAGTCCTCCGGACTTGGCGAATGGCGCAACTTCGGAGGCTAGAATGCAAACGCGCACGCTTGAACTCACCTTACAGCGCCGCCCGCCGGGGAAAGCGTTTAATTAATGCATAAAATAGGAAAACGTGTAGGTAATATGCGGAGGGGGAAGCGCATTTGTCAAGAAAGTCGTTGCCTGTCGTTTGTCAAAAGCCGTGAAACAACCGCAGCGTTCGACGATCAGCTCATACCTTTAGGTTTGCATTGAGGACAGGAAGTCGGCGTTGGATTTGGTTTTCTCAAGCCGCTCCAAAACGACCTCCATCTGTTCGACAGGCGAAAGCGGATTGAGCACGCGGCGCATCACCCAGATGCGGTTGAGGTCTTCTTTGTTGATCAGCAATTCTTCTTTACGGGTGCCGGAACGCTGAATGTCAATGGCCGGGAACAAACGCTTGTCGACCAATCGCCGGTCAAGATGAATTTCGCAGTTGCCTGTACCTTTAAACTCCTCGAAGATGACATCGTCCATGCGCGATCCGGTGTCGATCAGCGCCGTCGCGATGATCGTCAAAGATCCGCCTTCCTCGACGTTGCGCGCGGCGCCGAAAAACCGTTTGGGGCGCTGCAGCGCGTTCGAGTCGATACCGCCCGAAAGGATTTTGCCCGAAGGCGGCACCACGGCGTTGTGCGCGCGCGCCAGGCGCGTCAGCGAATCAAGCAGGATGACCACGTCGCGTTTATGCTCAACGAGGCGCTTCGCTTTTTCGATCACCATATCGGCCACCTGGACGTGGCGCGTCGGCGGCTCGTCAAAAGTCGAAGAGATGACTTCGCCGTTGACCGAGCGCTGCATGTCGGTGACTTCCTCCGGCCTTTCGTCAATTAAAAGCACGATCAGCGTTACTTCCGGATGATTCTGCGTCACGGAGTTAGCGATGGTTTGCAGCATCATGGTTTTTCCGGTGCGCGGCGGTGCGACGATCAAACCGCGCTGGCCTTTGCCAATTGGCGTCACCAGATCGATCACGCGGGCGGCCAGATGATCATGGGCGGTCTCCATCACCAAGCGGTCGTTCGGGTACAGCGGAGTCAGGTTGTCGAAGAAAATCTTTTCGCGCGCCAGCTCTGGCGCCTCAAAGTTAATCGCTTCGACTTTGATGAGCGCGAAGTAGCGCTCGCCTTCCTTCGGCGGCCGAATCTGTCCGCTCACGGTATCGCCGGTGCGCAAATCGAATTTGCGAATCTGCGATGGGCTGACGTAAATATCATCCGGGCCGGGCAGGTAGTTGTACTCCGGCGCGCGCAGGAAACCGAAGCCGTCGGGCAAAGTCTCCAGCACGCCCTCGGAAAAGATGAGACCGCTTTTCTCGGTTTGGGCCGCCAGCACTTTAAAGATCAATTCTTGCTTGCGCATGCCCGTCGCGCCGGGGACATCCATCTGCTTGGCGATCTGGGTCAGCTTCGAGATGGACATCTCTTTTAAGACCGCCAGATTCAAGGGTTCGCCGTCAAACGCGATCCCGTCAGGGTAGATCTCCAACGGATCTTCGGTCGTCGCCGTTTCGGCGAGGGCTGCGTTGGCGATCTCGCCGTTGGCGTTGTTGGTGTTGCTGCTGCTGCTGTTAGAGCTGCGTGAGCGTGTTGTACGTTGTGCCATTTCTCTCTTCTCACGGCATGGCCGCCCCGCAAGGCAGCAATGGGTGTGGGTTTTCGGTTGGCGCGAGACTCACAAACGAGTCCGCCGTGGGTAATTAATGTTAGTTGCTAATTTCTCGCCGCTGGTGAATTGGGGAAGGCGACCGCTGTCAACGCAGCCGACGTCTCGAAAAAAGCGGGACACCTTTAACGAGGTCTGCTCTAAGCAAAGGGCTCTCAAGCTTAATGCTTGAGAGTTCGTCAAGCCCGATCGGCTCATTCAAATTTTCCGTTTGGATTTGCTGTCCCATTTCGATGAACGCCGGGTGCAGCGCGTTGCGTCACAAACGGAAATTTTTAAGCGCCCGCGTGAAGCGCTTCTTCAATCGAACTCCAAACAATGCTGCGACCCGTACCCGTCACGGCCGAGTATCCGACAAGGTTGCTGCCGACGAGCAATTTCCTCGCGCGTTCCGTGTTACGCTTCACCTCATTCTGGGAGAGCTTATCGGATTTAGTGGCAACAACTAGCTGCGGCTGCGAGTGGTGTTGAAGCCACTCGTGAAGCTGCAAATCTTGTTTCGTGGGTTCGTGTCGCAAGTCTACGATTTGAATTGATAGCACAAGCACTGTGCGATTGGCAAGGTAGTCGGTGACCATCTCGCCCCAGGTATCCCTGATCGCTCGCGGAACGCGGGCGTAGCCGTATCCGGGCAAATCCACAAACCGAAATCGCTCGTTAATTAAGAAGAAGTTAAGCGATTGAGTTCGTCCGGGAGTGGACGACGTGCGCGCGAGCCCCTTCACACCGAGCAGGGAATTAATCAAGCTTGATTTGCCGACATTGGAGCGGCCGAGAAAAGCGATCTCGGGCAGATTGGCCGGCGGCCAATCGTTTTTCGTAAAGGCGCTTTTGAGGAAGTCTGTGCTGGTGATCTTCATCTTCCGCGCCCGCCCCGTATGAGTAGTTGAGGGCCGCTCGGCTTTAGTCCCCAGCCGCCGCCGCAGAGGGGCCCGTCGCGGTTTGTGATTGCTCAGCTTCCCGGCGAGCCGCCGACATCGCTTTAAATCTTTCGCGCATCCCTGCGAGGAGCGCCTCAGCGTCGGGCACCCGCATCACCACTTGCTCAAGGTGCCGCAAGTAATGAGGCCTCTTCGACGAGGCGCGCAATTGTTCGATGAACGGATGAATTTTGCTAAAAATCGCCACATGTCCATGTTAGCGTCATTAAACATCTGTTCGTCAATGGCGCCGTTATTGACCAATGACGCCGCCATGTCCCAATAGGTGGTGACCATGCGGTAATAAGCGCCCGTCTGCATGTCGGCGGAGACTTGCTGGAAATCCTCAAGGCTTGCGGGGGTAAAGCCCATAAACCAACTGCGAGCTTGACGCAGCACTTCTTCGCGCCTCAATTCGTAAAGTTTGAGAATTAAATTCGCGCTTTCTTGCTTGTGATCCACGGGCATCTCCTCGTCTCCTGTGCTGGTCATCCGATAAAATCAATCAATTCTCGTCAACGGGCTTTGCGTGGGTTGGTCCGTCGTCCAAATCGGCGGCTGCGCGGTTTCTTCGACCGGCCGGGCGTCGGTCGGACAGGCGTCCTCAAGCGCCAGCGCCACTACTTCGTCAATCGTCTCAACGAAATTCACGCTCACCACTTTGAGCACCTCTTCCGGCACTTCCACCAAGTCTTTTTCGTTGTCCTTGGGCAGAATCAAGCTGGTGACGCCAAAACGGTGGGCGGCCAAGACTTTCTCCTTGATGCCGCCCACGGGCAGCACCCGGCCGCGCAGCGTGATCTCGCCCGTCATCGCCACATCCTTGCGCACCGGAGCGCGCGTCAGCGCTGAGACCATCGCGACGGCGAGCGTGATGCCGGCCGAAGGTCCATCTTTGGGAATGGCGCCTTCCGGAATATGCACGTGCAAGTCGCGCTTGCGGATCAAGTCTAGACTCATGCCGAGCCGCTCCGCACGAGCCTTAATACAAGTGAGCGCGGCTTGCGCCGATTCCTGCATCACTTCTCCGAGTTTGCCGGTCAGCGTGACTACGCCGCGCCCGCGCGTTAAGGTCGCCTCGATTTGCAGCACCTCGCCGCCTAATTCCGTCCAAGCGAGCCCTGTGGCCAATCCGATTTCGCTTTGCGCCGCCGTCATCTGCTGCCGAAACTTGATGAGCCCTAACATCTCGCGCACGCGCTCCGGCGTCACCACTTCCATCGCGTTTCCGGTCTTTTGTTCGGCGACCACTTTGCGCGCGATCTTACGGCAGCACGAGCCGATCTCGCGCTCAAGATTGCGCACCCCTGCCTCGCGCGTGTAACTGCGCACGACTTCCTGCAAAGCCCCGGCGGTAAAGTCCAGCTGCTCCATTTTCAAACCGTTGGCTTCGGCCTGCTTCGGCACCAGTGCTGTCTGGCGATCTCAATTTCTCGCGTTCGGTGTAGCCCGAGAGGCGAAATCTCCAAACGGTCCTGCAGCGGAGGCGGGATGGTATGCAGCACGTTTGAGGTGGCGATGAAAACTTTTGAGAGATCGTACTCCACGTCCAGGTAATGATCCTGGAAAGTGTTGTTCTGCTCAGGGTCAAGCACTTCCAGTAGCGCCGCGCTCGGTCGCCGCGAAAATCAGCGCCGAGCTTATCGACTTGTCCAGCAGGATCAGCGGATTGGTGGTTCCCGCTTTCTTCATCATCTGAATGATCTGGCCGGGAAGTGCGCCGATGTACGTGCGCCGGTGGCCGCGGACCTCTGCTTCGTCGCGCACGCCGCCCAGACTTAAGCGCACAAACTTTCTGCCCGTCGCCCGGGCAATCGATTTGCCGAGGCTGGTTTTGCCGACGCCCGGCGGGCCGACGAAGCAGAGAATCGATCCCTTCGGGTTTTTCACTAACTGGCGCACTGCCAAATGCTCCAAAATGCGCTCTTTGATTTTGGCTAAGCCGTAGTGGTCTTCGTTTAAAATCTCCTCGGCTTTGTCAAGATCCTTGATCTCTTTCGTTTTCTGCTTCCAGGGCACGCCGAGCAGCCAATCAATGTAAGTGCGCGAAACGGTTCCTTCGGCCGACATCGGCGGCATGGCTTCGAGGCGGTGCAATTCTTGCAGCGCTTTTTCGCGCGCCTCGTCGGACATGCCCGCTTCTTCGATTTTCTTGCGCAGCTCTTCCATCTCGGCTTTTTCGTCTTTGCGGCCGAGCTCTTTGTGAATGGCTTTGATCTGCTCGTTTAAGTAATACTCTTTCTGGGCCTTTTCCATTTGCCGCTTGACGCGCGATTGAATGGCGCGGTCAAGCTGCCGCTTTTCCATTTCCATTTCGAGGATTTCCACCAAGCGGTGCAACCGGTCGTGGACGGAAAAGATTTCCAGCAAGCTTTGCTTGTCTTCCACCGGCACGCGCAATTGCGAAGCGAGCGCGTCGGCCATGTGCGAAGGGTCTTGGTTGTGCAGGGCGGTTTGCAGCGCGTCCGACTGAGCGTCGGGCGACAAACGCAAGTGTTGC
>JBBJMB010000128.1:0-9807 GCA_037719755.1 Pyrinomonadaceae bacterium | reverse complement strand
ATAGCGGGTTGGAATGGCGCGCTGCCTAGTGCTTTCCTGTCACCCGTCACTTGTCACCTGTCACTTTTGAGTAAGTTGGAGGGCAAGGCTCGTTTCTGCCCTCCGCTTTTCGTCTTAAGCATCTTCACCACAAGTTGCTTTGTGCGCGGCGTTGTCTCCAGCGCACATATGCTTTCTCCGCGGCGTGCGCTTGCGCTTCATACGAGATCGCGAGATATGCCGTCATTCTTGACTTGGCACCGCAGCGACGCTGGTTGAATAAATTCTTTAAGTACTCGCGCAAGTAACCGCCAAGAAATCCAAGCATGCCCTCTCGTCGATACTGGAGGACGTGCACGGCTTCGTGCGCCACAAGCCAGCCGGGCAGCTTCAGTTGTTTCGTGACCGCGTCTCTCACCAAATATTTCGGCGCCACAAAGATACGCTTACCCACCGTGATGGCTCCGATGCGAAACAGCGCGGCGAGCCCGTGCGTCCAAGCGCCGCAGTATATTTTCAATTGCGGCAATGCGACCGCTTCATCGACAAAATAGTCGCACAGGAATCGCTCGATGTGCGCATGCGCTTGTGGATGAAGACGCATTTTGAGAATCACTCGATTCAACGGTTAATGTTTCGCCCCTTCTGTCTCCGTGCCTCTCTCTTGTCTTCTCTGCGGTGTTTCTCTCTCGTTTAAGTAGGTGTTACTTAAACGAGAGAGAAACACCGCAGAGAAGACAAAGTTATTCAATCAAAATCTAAGGTGCGGATTATGTTGGCGCGCGTGCGTTTGGCCGTCACATGCCCTTATAGTCCGGCCCGCCGCCGCCCTCGGGCGTTACCCAGTTGATAATCTGGTAGGGTCCATGATGTCGCACGTCTTGCAGTGCACGCAATTGCTAAAATTAATTTGCAGCTTTTTGCGTTCTCCGCTTCCGTCCTCGACCATCTCGTACACGGCGGCCGGGCAAAAGCGCTGGCAAGGATTGCCATACTCTTCGGCGCAACGCGTCGCGCAGATGTGGTGTCGAGCACGTGCAAGTGCGCGGGCTGATCTTCGTTGTGTTTGACCGATGCGTGGTAGACGTCCGTCACCTTATTGAAGGTGATCTTGCCGTCGAATTTCAATTTGTCGTAGCGCCCTCGGGTGTCGCCGCCCTGAGACCCCAAGTCGGCGAGCTTGCGCATCGCGGTATGGCCCGGCTCCGCCTGCGCCCGGTCAAACAAGCCCCACGCGAGGCCGCCGGTTAACTGCTGCAAACCCGCGTTGATTAAACCGAGCCAACGTCCATAACGGAAACCCGCGTGGAAGTTTCTCACCCGGCGCAGTTCCGGCACCAGCCAGCTGTCATTCACCAACTGCTCGTAGCGCCGAAGCTGCGCGGCCGAATAGTCTTTCGCGACGAGCGCTTCAAAGATGGCTTCGGCGGCCAGCATGCCGCTTTTAATGGCCGTGTGAATTCCTTTGAGTCTCTGCGAATTGAGAAACCCGGCGCAGTCGCCGACGAGGAGCGCTCCGTTCGTGTAGAGCTGCGGCATCGCGTGGTAGCCGCCGGCGGCGATGGTTTTGGCTCCGTAGCGAATCATCCGCCCGCCGGCGAGCAAACGCGCGATGTGCGGGTGTTGTTTGAAAAGTTGGAACTCGGCGTGCGGATCAAGCAACGGATCGCGGTAGTCGAGGCCCGTGACGTAGCCTACATTAAGGATGCGGTTCTTCATTCCGTAAATCCAGCCGCCGCCGTAGGTGTGTGCGTCCGACGGATAGCCGAGGGTGTGCGTCACACGCCCCTCCGGATAGCGATCATCCGGCAATTCCCACAGCTCTTTGACGCCGAGGCTGTAGACCTGTGGTTCACGGCCGTCATTCAAGTTGAGACGCTGCGACAATTGCTTAGTGAGCGAGCCGCGCGCTCCTTCGCCGAGCACTGTGATCTTCGCGAAAAGATCCACGCCCGGCTCGTAAATGGGCTTTAATTTACTCTCGCGGTTGATGCCTTTGTCGCCCGTGCGCACTCCGATCACGCGGTCGCGCGCGTCGTAAAGAATGTCTGCGCCCGGAAATTCCGGAAAGATGTTAACGCCGAGCTCTTCACATTTTTCGCCGAGCCACGCGGTCAGGCGGTTTAAGGAAACAATCAGATAGCCGTGATTATTGAGCGGCGGAGGCGTGAGGGGCGATTTGATGGCGCGCCGCTCGGTTAAGTAAAGGAATTGATCTTCCGTGACTGCCGTCTCAATGGGCGCGCCTTGCTCTGCAAAGTCCGGTATCAGCTCGCTCAAAGCTTTCGGATCCATGACCGCGCCCGAGAGCGTGTGCGCCCCGATTGAGGCCCCCTTCTCGATGATCGCGATTTCAATATCGCCAAGCGGCGCGCCCGCGCGACGGCCGGCGGCCACCGCTTCGTTGTGCTCCTTGACGAGCCGCGCCAAATGCAAAGCGCCGCTTAAGTTTGCCGGCCCCGCGCCGACAAAAACCACATCCATCTCTAACGATTCACGTTCCATGCTCATCCTAACCATGTAATATAAAGATGATTTGTTAAAACATAAGCCAAAAATGAATTGCGATTCATTTTTTGAGTATACCAAAGCAGACCCCTGATAGGGAAAATGCGAAATTCGTCGAGCTTAATTGAAGAGGATTTGAAGTAAGGTAAGTCGACGAAAAGGCGTTGGTAAGCCTCTTAGAGTTTTCAACATGTAAGGTTACAATGCGAACCGAGGAAAGGAAATCAAAAGAGCTTGCTCGCGCAACCGCCACGGTCATCCGGCGTTTATCAAATTCGCTGTCTGCACACCGGTAAAGTTTACATCGGCAGCACCGTTGACTTTTCCAAACGCTGGGGACAACACCGCCGCAGTTTACGACGCGGCAGTCATCCGAACGCTCGCCTGCTGCGCGCTTGGAAGAAATATGGCGAGGAAAACTTTGAGTTTACGATCTTAGAGATTGTCGATGTGCCTGACTTACTGCGTGCGGAACAACTCTGGCTAGAGAAAACAAGGTGTGCTGATCGGAGACGCGGATTTAACATCTTCGGCACTGCCGGCTCTCCCGGCGACAGCCTGGCAAGAGTCTGGAAAGGATTTGTCAATCCGCAAGGTGAAGAGGTGACGATCACTAACCTGTACGGTTTTTGCCGCCAACACGGGATAGATTTCCCCTCTATGCACAAACTGGCTTCAGGGAAAAGCAAGCTTAAGTCTTACAAGGGTTGGACGCATCGCAACAGCCCACGTCGGCGTGAGTATGTCAAAACTTATGAGGGATTTGTTGCTCCTGATGCCCAACTCGCCGGCACGATCACCAATCTTGCCGCTTTCTGCCGGAAATATGGACTTGATAAAACGCACATGGTGGCTGTCGCACATGGTAGGATTTATAGTCATCGAGGCTGGGCTTACAGAAATAATCGGCATCGTCTGAATGGTCCCAAAACTTATCAGGGATTTGTCAACCCGGAGGGGCAGTTGGTCACGATCAATAACTTGAAAACTTTTTGCCAAAATAATGACTTGAGTTACATACACATGCATAACATTAAAAGCGGCAAGCGAAAAAGCCACAAAGGCTGGACATGGATGGAAAGCAATGAGCATAAATGAAGGCCAGGACGCCGCGCCGCGCCATACCAACCGCCTGATTCACGAGAACAGTCCTTACTTGCAACAGCACGCGCACAACCCTGTGGACTGGTACGCTTGGGGGCCAGACGCGTTAGACAGAGCGCGACGAGAAAACAAACCGATTATGCTCAGCATAGGGTATTCAGCCTGTCATTGGTGTCACCGGCTCCGTGAAGAATCGTTCGAGAACGAACAAATCGCGCGGGTGATGAACGAACACTTTGTGAACATCAAAGTGGATCGCGAGGAGCGCCCCGACCTGGATCAAATCTATATGAACGCCGTCCAGCTTTTGACCGGGCGCGGCGGCTGGCCGTTGACGGTTTTTCTGACGCCCGACTTGGTTCCCTTCTTCGGCGGCACTTACTTTCCGCCCGAAGACCGCTATAACATTCCGGGCTTTCCGCGCGTGTTGCACGGCATCGCCGAGGCTTTCCGTGATCAGCCCGACGAGGTGCGGCGTGCGGCCGACCAGATGCTCGCCGAGTTGAGGCGCCCGAACGCATCTGGCGCCTCGCGCGAGGCGCTCTCGGTGGAGATGCTGGATGCGGCGTACCGCCGGATCGCCGGCAATTACGATGCCGAGTTCGGCGGCTTTGGCGCGGCGCCCAAATTCCCGGCCGCGATGAACCTCGAGTTTTTGCTGCGCCACGATCACCGCACAAACTCGCCGGACGCGCGGGAGATGGTCGAGCGCACCTGCCGGATGATTGCCGAAGGCGGCATGTACGATCAACTGGGCGGCGGCTTTCATCGCTATTCCACGGACGCGCGCTGGCTGGTGCCGCACTTCGAGAAGATGCTCTACGATAACGCGCTGCTTTCGCGCCTGTACCTGCACGTTTACCAACTCACACGTGATCCGTTTTACCGGCGCGTCGCCGAAGAAACGCTTGATTACGTGGTGCGTGAGATGACCGACCCCGCCGGCGGCTTTTATTCCGCCCAGGACGCGGATTCGGAAGGCGTCGAAGGCAAGTTTTTCGTCTGGACGCTGGAGGAAGTGCGTGAGGTGATCGGAGATGAAAGCGACGCCGATCTTTTTTGCGCGTATTACGATGTCACCCGAGAAGGTAACTTCGAGGGTCAAAACATCCTCAACGTTCCGCGCTCCGCGGGTGAAATCGCCGCGCAGGCCGAAGTTTCGGTCGAGCGCCTGATGGAGGCAATCTCGCGCGGCAAAAGCCTTCTCTTCGCCGCGCGCGCGTTGCGCGTTAAGCCCGGACGCGATGAAAAGATTCTCACGGCGTGGAACGGCCTGATGCTGGCCAGCTTTGCGGAGGCGGCGGTCATTCTTGATCGCGCGGATTACCTCGCCGTGGCTCGCAGCAACGCTGATTTTACGCTTACGCATCTGGTTCGCAATGACCTTTTCTTGCGCAGCTACAAAGATGGACAAGCCAAGCTTAACGGCTATCTGGATGATTACGCTTACATGGTGGACGGACTTTTAACGCTTTACGAAGCGACCGGCGAGCGTCGCTGGGCTGAGAGCGCGCTCGATTTTGCCGAGCGCATGGTGGATGAGTTTTGGGACCCAATTGAAGGCGGCTTTTTTTACACCAGCAACAGTCACGAGCAATTGATTGTGCGCACCAAAGATTACTTGGATAACGCTACGCCCGCCGGCAATTCCGTCGCCGCCGGCGTGCTGCTCCGCCTCTCGGTGCTGACCGGCAGAGAAGACTATCAACGCAAAGCGATCACGATTTTCCGCACGCTGCGCGACCAATTGGTGCGCTACTCGTCGGCTTTCGGCTTTCTGCTGGGAGCGCTCGACTTTTATCTTGCGGTTCCCCTGGAGGTGGCAATTGTCGGGGATGTGACGGCTGCTGACACGCGCGCGCTCGCGGCCGAAGTATGGAAACGTTATCTGCCGAACAAAGTCGTGGCGCAAACAAGCGGCGCCGATGAAGCGGAGGCCGAGTTGATTCCGCTGTTGCGCGCGCGCACGATGCTCGGCGGAGCGGCCACGGCCTACGTCTGCGAGCATTTCGCTTGCCATCAGCCGGTCACTTCGCCGGCAGAATTGGCCGGGCAACTTGATGAATAAGCTTGGTTGAAAGCAGACTTTCTCTCTGTGTGTCTCTGGTCTTTTCTCTGTGCTTCTCTGTGTTGAGGTAAATTTCACTTAAACACAGAGAATCACAGAGAAAAGACCAGAGAGACACACAGAGAAGAAGAGCAAGTGAACAAGGGCATTCTGAGCAAGTGTGGATCTTTATAAATTCTGTGCGTTGCAGATCGCCAGCAGTTCGTCGCCGAAGCGCTCGACTTTCGCGGCGCCGAGGCCGTAAATCTCACCGAGCGCCGCGCGCGTGGCGGGCGCGTGCGCGCCAAGTGATCGAGCGTGCGGTCCGGGCAGATCATGTAGGCGGGGACGCGTAAATCGCGAGCCCGTTGCAGGCGCCACTCCTTTAATCGCTCCACCATGCGCTGCTCGTCGGGCGTGAGCGGTGTTGGCGGCGATGGTGCGGTTCCCCTCGGTCGCCGTCGCCGCACCGGCGTTTCGTCCGGCTTGCTTTTGAGCGTTGCCGCGTGCAGCGCCGGTTGCCACCTTCCCCGCTCTTCGAGCATACGTCGCAGCTCAAAATAAAGGCGCAGCGTGATCTGCGCGTCGGTGGCGGCGTAAAACAGTTGCGCTTCTGAGAGCGGCCGGCGCCGCCAGTTGGAGCGTTGAAAACTTTTGTTAAGCTCGACGCCGAAAAGCTCGGCGACGAGCGCTTTCAGGCTATAAGAAGGAACGATGAGCGCCCAGCGTGCCAATTGCAAAGTATCAACTAATGAGTTTGGCTGAAGGCCGGCGCCGATGAGTACGCCTTGGTCGAATCGCGCGTTGTGCGCCACTTTAATGGGATTTTCCGATCCAATCACCGTCCGCACCGCGTCGACTCCGGCGGCGAGCGCGTCGATCACGACCGCCTCGCCGTTTGGCTTCGCCAACTGAATGAGTGAAACGTTGGTGCCGCCGCGACCCCCGGGCGACCAAAACGTTTCCGTGTCCAATCCGAGCACATCCGCACCGTTCCACCAGGCGGAGAGCCGATCGGCCTGCTCCGGCGTCTTGACGAAGAACCAGTTGGCGAGTTGTGCTGCGTCGTTTTGCACGCGCTTTCTTCTTTCGGATGTGTGAAACAGAGCAAAAGGAAAGGCGCACCGCTTGCGAGCAGTACGCCTATCATTTCGTAATCGCCAAGCGATTAATTACGGGCGGTTTGAGTTCATGTTCCCGCGCATGTTCGAGTTCATGGATGACATGTTGGAATTCATGCCCCGCGCATGTTTGAGTTCATGCCCATGTTGGAATTCATGGATGACTGTTCGATTCATGGATGACATGTTTGAGTTCATGCCCATGTTCGAGTTCATGGACGACATGTTCGAGTTCATGGTTGTGTGCGAGCTCATGGTGCCGCCGCCGGTGGTGGTGCTGCTGCCACTCGCGTTCGAGTTCATCGTCGCCATGTTTGAATTCGCCGTATTCGTGTTATCCGTTGGCGTACAGCCGACAGCCAAAACTGCCATTGTCAGCACAGCCAAAAGAGCCAAGTATCGTCGCATCGAGTATCCTCCTGATCCTCCGAAAAGGTTTATGATTAGTGAACTGCCGCAAGCCTCGTCAGCCTAGCACAATTCGGGGCAAATTGCTTCAGTCCAACATTGCAACTTTATAGCCACTGGCGATGTTCTTTGCAATCAGAGAACATGACCAATCTCCCTCGCGCGCCGATGTCTTTTCGCCGCCCTTAACTCCGTACGCCGCGAGCAGGATTTCCGGCACAGACTAGCGCGGCCGCTGGCCGCGCTCAAGTTCCACTTATCGCGCTGGCACAGACTATAGATGAAATCAATTGTCTGCACGGATAATCACTATAAAGCAGCTTGTGTCGCAGTTTGAAGCGCCGCGAGTGTATCATTATCAGGCTTAAAGTACATCTTTTTTCTTACATTGGAGTGAATCGCATCAAGACTTTTTGCGCAACAGCGCGAAATCCGCTTATAATCCGCTAAAGAGTTGCGGCTCTCAGTTTCACCCATACAAACTGAAGGAATAATTTGATTGTCTCGCTGAAAGAAAGGGACAATCGAGAACACCTCTCGGATACGGGAACCGCGTCTCTTGATTAATCCTAATGACTAAGCGAGCGTCACAAGCCAAGTCCAATTCACGAACAGCCATGCCAAAATCCAGCACCACCGAGGTCGTCGAGCGGGAGGCCGCGCCCGAGTCAGATTCTGTTGACATGCATCAAGAAGATAAGCAACGAAAAGAAGAGCAAAAAGACCCCGTCGATCAAGTTGATCGCGAAGTGCTGCTCAAAATGCTCGGCCAAATGCTGCTCATCCGTCGCTTCGAGGAAAAGTCTGCGGAAAGTTACAGCCTCGGCAAGATCGGGGGATTTTGCCACCTTTACATAGGCCAAGAGGCCGTGGCGGTCGGCACGCTCGCGGCCACTCGTCCCGACGATTATGCGCTCACCAGCTACCGCGATCACGGCCAGGCGCTCGCGATGGGAGTGCCGCCGGACGAAGTGATGGCCGAGCTTTTCGGTAAGGCCGGCGGTTGTTCGGCGGGCAAAGGCGGTTCGATGCACCTCTTTGACGCGCCGCGCCATTTTCTCGGCGGTCACGCCATCGTCGGCGGCCAAATTCCGCTGGCCACCGGCGTCGCCTATGCCTGCAAGTATCGCGGAACCGATCAAGTGACGCTCTGCTACTTCGGCGAAGCGGCGGCCAACCAGGAGCCTTTCACGAATCCTGAACATGGCTCAACTGTGGAAGCTTCCCTGCGTTTACATTTGCGAAAACAACCAGTACGGCATGGGCACGTCTTTGGCCCGGGCCATGTCGCTGCAAGACATCGCGCAAAAGGCTTACGCCTATGACGTAGCTTCCGAATTTGTGGACGGCATGGATGTGCTGGCCGTGCGCGCCACGCTGCGGGCCGTCGAGCGGGCGCGCCGCGAGTCGCTGCCGACGCTCCTGGAAGTGCGCACTTACCGCTTTATGGGCCATTCGATGTCGGATCCCGGCAATTACCGCACCCGCGCTGAAATCGAAAAGCATCAAGAGCGCGACCCGATCAAACTGTTCACTTCAACTCTCAAGAGAAAAACATCATCGACGACGCCGGCATCTCCGAAATGGAAAAACAGGCCCGCGAAGCCGTGGAACGGGCCGTCAAGTTTGCCGAAACCAGCCCCGAACCGGCTCCCGAAGAACTCTACACACACATCTACGCGGAAAGTGACAAGTGACAAGTGACAGCGGAAAGTGACAAGTGACAAGTGACAAGTGACAAGAAAGAGCAGAACCTCTTTTCTTTCTTGTCACTTGTCACTGTCACTGTCACTCCGCTGTCACTCGTCACTTGTCACTTCCTTGGAGGATTTTCATGGCAGTGATTACGATGCGCGAGGCTTTGAATCAAGCTTTGCGCGAAGAGTTGAGGCGCGATGAGAACGTCTTTTTGATGGGCGAAGAAGTCGCGGCTTATCAGGGAGCTTATAAAGTCTCGAAGGGTTTGCTCGAAGAGTTTGGCGAAAAGCGGGTCGTCGATTCGCCGATCACCGAACTGGGATTTGCGGGTCTCGGAGTCGGGTCGGCGATGGTCGGGTTGCGGCCGGTCATAGAGTTTATGACTTTTAATTTTTCGATTCTGGCGACGGATCAGATCATCAACTCCGCCGCGAAGATGCGCTACATGTCCGGCGGCCAGTTCACAATGCCAATTGTTTTTCGCGGCCCCGGCGGCTCGGCCTACCAGGTTTCTTCGCAACACTCGCAGGCGCTCGAATCATGGTTCGCACACTTCCCCGGTCTCAAAGTCGTGATGCCTTCCACGCCGGCTGACGCGAAGGGACTGCTGAAAAGCTCCATTCGCGACGACAATCCGGTGATCTTCATCGAGCAGGAGCGGATGTACGGCAACAAAGGCGAAGTGCCCGAAGACGTTGAGTTCACGATTCCCCTGGGCGTCGGCGACGTCAAACGCGAAGGCAAAGACGCGACCATTGTCGCGCGTTCGTTAATGGTGCCCGTCGCGCTCAAGGCCGCCGAAGAGTTGGAAAAAGAGGGCGTGTCTTGCGAAGTAATTGATCCGCGCACCATTCGCCCGCTCGATATCAACTTGATCGCCGAGTCGGTGAAGAAAACGAACCGCGTGGTGATCGCCGAAGAGTCGCATCCTTTCTGCGGCGT
>JBBJMB010000127.1:0-9854 GCA_037719755.1 Pyrinomonadaceae bacterium | reverse complement strand
ACGTTAACCCTTAACGCTCAATTGCAAGCCGGAGGAGCCGATGAAACCGTGACGGTCACGGCCGAGGATGCGGCCCCGGTCGACACCGGGCGCACTGAGCTGAGCACCTTGATCAACAACAGAGCTGTGGAAGGCTTGCCGATCAACCGGCGCGATTTCGTAGGCTTTGTCAGGCTCACGCCGGGCGTCTCGATTGTGCAGGGGCCGGACGGAGATGAAATCACCATCAACGGGCAGAAAGGCATTCAAAATAATTTCTCCATCGACGGGGCCGATGCGAATAACCCGTTCTTTGGCGAGCAGCGCGGCGGGCAGCGGCCGCAGTTTACCGTCAGCCTCGAAGCGGTCAAAGAGTTCCAAGTGGTGCCGGTCGGGGCCTCGGCGGAATTCGGCCGCTCGTCCGGCGGCTTTATCAACGTCGTCACCAAGTCGGGCACCAATGAGTACCGCGGCGCGGCGTTTCTCTTTTTCCGCGACCAAGCGTTGAGCAGCCAGAACGTGGACGCCGTGCGGGCCAACCTGCCGACCGAAGATTTTCGCAACTACCAAGTCGGCGGCAATCTCGGCGGGCCGATCAAGCGCGACCGGGCTTTCTTTTTCGTCGCTTACGATCAAAACAAAGGCAATAATTCGCGACCAAACAGCATAGACCCACGCCTCATTAACATTTTCGCGACGCGCTTCAATTCGCCGAACGAACAAGGCGTGATCGAGCGCACCAACAACGCCAACGTGCTGCTCGGGAAAGTGGACATCAACTTGAACGCGGCGAATCTGCTGACGCTGCGTCACAATTACAGCCGCGCCGAGCAAGTCAACGGAACCTTTGATGTGCCCACTTTCGGACAAAGCGCCAACGGCCGCGAAACCGATAACTCACACTCGTTCATAGGCCAACTCGTGTCCACCCTCTCGCCGACAAAACTGAACGAGTTTCGCTTTCAGTTCGCGCGTGAAACTCGCCCGCGTTTCTACGACGGGCCGGATTTGCCGGACACAACCATCGGCACTTTCGCCGGCGATGTGGCTTATCGCTTCGGGCGCCCGTTTTTTCTGCCCGTGCCGCAAATTGATAAGCGGCTTCAGTTTACCGACAACTTCTCGATTATCGCGAATCAACACTCAATCAAATTCGGCGTTGACTTAAACCACACCACCACTTCGCAGACCTTCGTAGGGTTCGCGCGCGGCCGCTACATCTTCGCTGGGCCGACAATCGACGCGGCGATTCAAGGGTTCCAGGATTATATAGACCGCCGTAATGCCGACGGATTGGCGCTTTACCTGCAATTTGCGCCGCTCGGCGATCGCTCAGTTGAGGAAGCGGGCACCCAAGAGTTTTCGCAGTTTGAACCGGGCTTGTTTGTGCAGGACGCGTGGACGGTGCGACGCAACTTGACGCTTAACTACGGACTGCGCTGGGAAGCACAGTTTCAGCCTGATGCGATTAATCCGGCCGCCAATACTCGCTACGGGCAATTCGTCAGCGATCCGAATTTTCCGTCCGACGGCGCCATTCCGGACTTCAAAGACGGCTTTCAGCCGCGCGCCGCCATTTCATACGACCCCGGCAGCGACGGCAAAACGGCGATTCGCGCGGGGGCCGGATTGTATTACGCGCGTATCCCCGGACTCGTCCTCGCCGGGCCGCGCAACACTGACGGCGTGATCGCCGGAAACATCTTTTTCGCGAACTTTCTGGCCGCTCCGCCAATCAACGTGCCGCTCGCGGCGTTTCCGATTTTTCCCGGCGTGGTGCCCACGGCCGGCTTCGTGCCATTTAATCCCGGCGTCGCGACCTTCGCCAGAAACTTCAAGAATCCGCGGACGGTGCAATTCAGCGCGAGCGTCGAGCGCGAGTTATACCGAGACCTCTCAGTGCTCGTAGCTTTTAATTACGCGCATTCCACGCGCTTGACGCGCTTTGTCAATCGCAACGATCCGCGGCTCAACAACGGAGTGACCGGAGCCTTTGAAAGAGCGGACGGCTCCGGCGTCGGCGAAATAAGATCCACGGAAAGTTCCGCGCGGTCACTGTATCGCGGCGTGACGTTTTCGCTGAACAAGCGCTTTAGCAATCGCTTCCAGGCGCAAGCCAATTACGTTTTAGCCTATGACTATGCCGACGACGACAACGAGCGCGACCCGTTCAGCTTTCGCTACGCCGATGTGAACAACTTTCAACCCGAATACAATTACTCGGATCGCGACCAACGCCACCGCGCCAACATCTTCGCCGTCTTCAACGCGCCCTACGGCATCAATGTCTCGCCGATCTTTCAGGCCCGCTCTGCCCAGCCCACTTCCCTACCCGGCAGAGGTCCGGGCACCACCATTAAGCGCAACACGGAGCGCTTGGAAAACGCTTTTACTTCTTTCGATCTGCGCTTATCGAAAGTCTTTCGTTTCGGCGAGCGCGTACAACTCGAAGCGATTGGCGAAATCTTTAATATCTTCAACAGCCGCAATCTGCGCAGCTTACCGCGCGCCTTAACTTTTAATTTCGACGGCACCGTGGTGTCCGGCTTCGGCGAGCCGCGTCAAGCGCAATTGGGCGCCAGACTGCGGTTTTAAGCCGAAACGGCTTCGGAAGGATGAAGGCGGAAGGCGGAAGGATGAAAGCTAAGGATTTAAAGAATTTGATAAAAGTCTTCCGTCCTTAACTTTCATCCTTCCGCCTTCCGCCTTCATCCTTCCGAAGCCGTTTCGCTTAGGAATCAGCACGATCTTTCCTTGAGCGCCCGATTGCATCACAGCTCGTGCGCGCGGGCGGCTTCGGCGAGGGGGTTTTACGATTGATGACGGGTCTTAAAGTTTTGTTTTCGAGGCCCGCGACGAGCGCCGCGTGAATGCCTTCCAGGTCTTGGCGAGTGGCGTTTCCGAGCATCATCCCGAGCACGCTTGCGTCGCGGCCCATCGCCGCGCGCGGATTAATCTCAACCGCGCCGCGGCTGCCGATCACCACCACGCGCCCGCTTTTCGCCAACACGTTAAGATCTTTGTCGAGATTGACGTTCGCCAGCATTCCAAAATCACATCGACGCCGCGATTCTCGCTGAGCGACATCAGTTCATCCAGATAGCGCGGAGCCTTGTGATCTAAAACGTGATGCGCGCCCTGCTCGGCAATTAATTTCCTTCCCTGTGCGGTGCCGCCGGTGCCAACCACCACCATTCCGGCGGCGCGCGCAAGTTGGATGGCGGCGATGCCTACGCCGCCGGTGGCCCCGTGAACGAGCACCCATTCGCCGGGCTTGGCGTGCGCCTTTTGAAAAAGAGCGCGGTAAGCCGTGCCGTAAGGAACACCGATCGCAGCGCCTTCCTCAAAGGTGCTTTCACGGGGAAGCTTGTGCACCTGCGATTCGTCGCAGATCGCGTGCTCGGCGTAAGCGCCGCTCACCGTCCCGGCCGCGTAAACGCGCTCGTTTAATTGCACCCGCCGCACATCTGCGCCAACCTTCACGACCACCCCGGCGGCATCCATGCCAGGAGTGTATGGTAGCTGCGGTTTCGCCGCGTAACTGCCGCTTCTGATGTAGGTGTCAACCGGATTTACGCCGATGGCCTTTGTTTGGATCAAGACTTGATCGGGTCCGGGTTGGAGATCGGCGGTTTCCTCCAACCTCATCACTTCAGGCCCGCCAAACTCATGGATGCGGATGGCTTTCATGATCTGTTTGCCTTCCCCTACGTTTCGCTTCCGCGTCTTTTCTCTTCCCGGAGCGCTTCCTTCGCTCTGCGCTCCTGCCGCATGACTTTCAGAAAAATGAAGACTGCGGTGAAAGCGAAGACCGTGAGAAAGGCCATCAAGACGAGCACAAAAATAAGTTCCGCGCTGCTTGATTTCATCGCTTTCTGACTTCAATCAACTCTCGCATGAGTTTGATGAGCGCGCTCACAAACCCCGCGCCCATGGCCAAGGGCAACGCGACGATGATGAGCGCAGCGAGCATCAACAACAGGCCCGTGCCAGCATCGAAACACAAAAAAGCGAAAGACATAACCATTTACTCCTTAATTTAATCCGGTTTGATTCTCTTCGCGCGCTTTTTTTCTTTTCTTTGCGTTTTTTTCGTTTTATTTAGGTCAGACTGCAACGAAAAGAACCGAAAATAAAAGACGCAAAGCGCGCGAAGAGGATTATTCGTCCGCACCGAAATGCCAAACGAGCTCGTCGTCCTTTTCGTCAACCAACACACGATGGCCCACCGTCTGCTCGTCAAACAGGAGTCGCTCGGCCAGCGGCTCTTTGATTTTCTGTTGAATCAGGCGCTCCATCGGCCGGGCGCCGTAGTTTTTATCGTACCCGTTTTTTGCGAGCCACGCGCGGGCAGCCGGCGTCAACTCGAGCGTAATGCTCTTTCGCTTAACTGCGCGTTCAGTTGCTTGATGAATTTGTCGACGACGCTTTCGATCACCGAGCTGTCGAGCGCATTAAAGGCGATCCACGCGTCAAGGCGGTTGCGAAACTCGGGGCTGAAAGCCCGCTCAATCGAACCGCGCCCTTTGCCTTTGCCGGTCAAATTCTGAAAGCCTATGCCGCCTTCGCTTAACTCACGCGCGCCAACGTTGGTGGTCATAATCAAAATCACGTGACGGAAATCCGCTTTCTTGCCGTTGTTGTCCGTGAGCGTCGCGTGATCCATGACTTGCAGCAGCAAGTTGAATAAATTCGGGTGCGCTTTTTCGATTTCATCCAACACCAGCACGGCGTACGGCGTACGCGTCACCGCGTCGGTGAGCAGGCCCCCCTGGTCAAAGCCGACGTAGCCGGGCGGCGCGCCGATCAAGCGCGACACGGTATGCGGCTCGGCGTACTCGCTCATATCGAAGCGAATAAACTCGACGCCCAGCGCGACGGACAATTGCTTCGCCAGTTCGGTTTTGCCGACGCCCGTGGGACCCGAAAAGAGAAAAGACCCGACGGGTTTATCCGGGCGGCTGAGACCCGCGCGCGCGAGCTTGATCGCTTTGACCACCTTTTCGATCGCGTGATCCTGGCCGTAAATCACGCCGCGCAATTCGCCCTCCAAGCCGCGAAGACGATCTTTTTCAGAGCTGGCGACGCTCTTTGGCGGAACTTTCGCCATCCGTGCGACGGCCACCTCGACCTCGGCCATGCCGATAATCGCCGGACGCTCGACGGCGGGCAAAAGTTTGACGCTCGCGCCTACTTCGTCGATCACGTCTATGGCTTTGTCGGGCAGAAAGCGTTCATGAATATGCTTGGCCGAGAGTTCGGCGGCGGCGCGTAGCGCTTCGTCCGTATAACGCACGCCGTGATGCTCTTCGTAGTAGGTTTTCAAGCCTTGCAGGATTTGCACGGTTTCTTCGATTGTCGGCTCGCCGACTTCGATTTTTTGGAAACGGCGCGCCAGCGCGCGATCTCGCTCGAAAGCGCTTTTGTACTCGGCGTAGGTGGTCGAGCCGATACAGCGCAATTCGCCCGAGGCGAGCGCCGGCTTCAAAATGTTAGAGGCGTCCATTGAACCGCCGCTCACGGCTCCGGCGCCGACGATGGTGTGAATTTCGTCTATGAAAAGAATCGAGTGGGGCACTTTTTGCAGCGCCGCGATCACGCCTTTGAAACGTTGCTCGAATTCACCGCGATACTTGGTTCCCGCGAGCACAGCGCCCATGTCGAGGGCGTAAATTGTCGCCGCGCGCAACGCATCGGGCACTTGGTGGTGGTGAATGTTGCGCGCCAGTCCTTCGGCGATGGCGGTCTTTCCGACGCCGGGCTCGCCGACATAAAGCGGATTGTTTTTGCGTCTCCGGCAAAGCACCTGCGCGGTTCGCAAAAGCTCTGCGCTTCTGCCGATCACCGGGTCGATCAAACCGCTCGCCGCGCGTTCGTTTAAGTTAACGGTGTAGGCCGCCAGCGGATCGCGCGCCGACGCGGCTTGCTGCTCATCATCGTCGCCCATGTCCAGACGGTCGGGCGCTGCGTCGGAATCATCAGTCAATTTTGAGATGCCGTGCGCGATATAGTTGAGCACATCGAGTCTGCGGATGCCTTGCTTCTTCAGTAAATAAACGGCGTGCGATTGCTCGGCGTGGAAAAGCGCGGCCAAGACGTTGCCGCCGTTGATCTCCTGGCGTCCGCTGCCTTCGGCCTGCAGCAACGCATAGTCCATGATGGACTGAAACATTTTGGTCTGCTCGGGCGCTTCGGCGCGCCGACCTTTGGCGATCGGCATCTTTTCGGAAAAAAACTTTTCTAAGTCGATTTTGAGCGCAGCCACGTTGCCGCCGCAGTGGCGAATGATATTGCTCGCGGTTTGGTCGTGCAGCAGCGCGAAAAGCAAATGCTCGAGCGTGACATACTCGTGCTTGCGCCGCAGCGCTTCGTGGAGCGTGACGTTTAAAGTCACTTGTAGTTCTTTAGAAATCATACCTCTCGATTAGCAATTCGCTTAATTGGCCTCGATTGTGCAGAGCAACGGGTATTCGTGATCCTTCGCAAAGTCCGAGACTTTTTCAGCCTTGGTTTCGGCGATTTCGTACGGATAAATTCCCGCCACGCCGATGCCGGTCAAATGTACTTGCAGCATAATCTGCAGCGCCTCTGTGTCCGAACGTTGGAAGATTTGTTGCAGCACATACACCACAAACTCCATCGTCGTAAAATCATCGTTGTGCAGCAGCACTTTAAAAGCGGCGGCTCTTTGAGCTTCTCTCGACTCTCTGCGACGGTCGCATCTTCCAGCTCGTAGTCGTGCTCGTGCATTTTAGACGTTTTCATCCTCAGCGAACGCGTCCGGATTTTCTCCGAAATCACGCTCAAGCTCCATCGCCAGCTGCCGCCTGGAGTTAAGCTCCATGTGCACCGCTTCGACGGCGGCCAAGGCCGACTGCAGAGCCGACGTGCCAAAGGGGTATTCCCAGACTTCTTTTAACCCCGCCACTTCAATGGTGACGCGCACCCCTGGGAAATTTGTGCCGTCTCTGTCCAGCAAAATGTGGTCCGGGGTATCACTCATCGTCTCCGCCATGCTTTTCTCCCGCCGTTGCAGTGGCAAGCGACAAAAAGCGCAGAGACAAAACGCCAAGAGTCGCAAAGCAGACAAAAATCTCGAAATTATTTGACCCTTGCGCCCGGGTCATCGACCGCCCTCAAGCATAGCCCGGGCTCGAGCGATTGTCTAATTACTCAGAAGTGACAAGTGACTGCGAAGAGTGACAAGTGACAAGTGACAAGTGAGAGGAAGTAAACGCAGTGATTAACTTTGATCCCGGAGCGGCTGGTAGTTCTCATAGCTCTTCTGCCCTGCTCTTTCTTGTCACTTGTCACTTCTGGGTAATTACTCGCCTCAGGGCTCGCGCAGACTGATTGATTCGGTCAAGGATACAGCTGATAAGGCAGATTGATCGATCATCTTGCCAACACCGGCGGAGTTAGCGAAAGAGCGCGCCCGCTGGGTCTTCTCGCCCAAGTCACCTGTCTTGCTGGGTTTGGCATCTCTTTCGATTGAGGCATGCCGGGTTGGCACGCGGCTTGTTAAATGGGCGAATCGAGCAAGCGGGTCAGGGGAATGTTTGCGCTTGCTCTTTGTTGTTCGCTTGAGGTTCGGCCCTTCGCGGCCACCCTCAGTCTTTGTTCCCCGTTTTCAAACACCGCATCTCTTCCGAGCTTTCGTGGGGAGATGAAGGCGACGAAAGGTGCGGTGTTCAATTTTCGGATTCATAAGAAGATTACGCATGCCTTCCATTACCAGTTTGCGACCCATCGCTTCATTTATCAGCACGGCATCGGCGGTGAAAAGTTTTTTCCGTAAAAATAACCAACCCGTCCACCAAAAGGCCGCGACCGAAGAAAGCGTGCTGTCACTGATCGGAGATATCAAGGCGGCTTATGCGCCGCAGACGCACTCGCAACTCGCAGTCGTGGGCGGCCCGGCCGCCATCGTCGAAGTGGGCTCACACGACTGTGCCGAAATCAATTTAGCGGCGCGCGAAATGACCACGATTTCGCCAATCGTGATCGAGAATCAATCAGACATCATGGTGCTTGAGCTCGCGCAAGAAGCAGCCGCAGGGGTAATTTTCGACGATGAAGACATTTTAGAGATCGGCTAATAAGTAAGCTGGCCGGATTCTTTTCATCACTCTCAAAGTTGACGCTTCCGCCACAACACTCGCCCGCATCCATTAAATTTGCAATCATCCGACAAGCGCGCGCCGACACTGGGGCCGACACCCGGGCGCGGCGATTTTTTCGCGCCCATCGCTTTTCCCTTGTCCACGCTCCGGGTTATGCTGCCCTCGTTATTTAAGCGCCACCAATTGTTAAAGCGGTTTTGAGCGCATGATGACCGCAGCTTCCGGCAAACCCGGTTCGGTTTCTCCTATTTTCTTTGTCGTGGTCGCCGCCGTGCTTTTTAGCACCGGCGGATTGTTTATTAAGCTGACTTCGATCTCAGCCTACGAGCTTTCCTTCGGACGCTCTCTGGTGGGGGCAATCACCGTCGCGTTATTGACCAGACGGGCTGGCTTTCGCATAGATATTTTAACGCTGGTTGGCGCCATTTTTTACGCGGCGCTGCTGCTGCTCTTTGTGATGGCCACGAAGCTGACGACCGCCGCCAACGCGATTTTTTTGCAGTATACGGCGCCGATTTACGTGTTGCTCGTCGAGCCGCTTATCTTCAAAGAGCGCTACCGCTTGCGTGATTTGCTGGTGGTGGCTTGCTGCCTCGCGGGGATGGGCCTTTTCTTTGTGGGCCAACTGCGCGTTGAAGACGTGGCCGGAAACTTGGCGGCTCTTGTTTCCGGCCTTTTCTTCGCCATCTTTACGCTACTGCTGAGGCGCTCGCGCACAACCACCATCAACCCCGCGGCCCCCGTGATTTATGGAAATCTGCTGCTCGCCATCTGTACCGCGCCGGCCTTTATTTCCGGCGCGGCCGAGCTGACGCCCAAAGACGTGGCGATCATTTTGTACCTCGGCATTTTTCAAATCGGCGTTGCTTACGTGTTTTTCACACTTGGCATTGCGCGCGGCGTGCGCTCGCTTGACGCCGGGATCGCCGGCTATATCGAGCCGGTGCTCAATCCGCTCTGGGTCTACATGGGCGTCGGCGAGCAACCTTCGCCGCAAGCGCTCGCCGGCGGCGCCATCATCATCACAGCCGTCCTCGCGCACACCGTGATCAGCGCGCAGAGGCGCGCTGCGGAAGGAGCTTTGGAAGGATGAAGGCGGAAGGCGGAAGGATGAAAAATTAATAAAAGTTCTGCCGTCCTCAGCTTTCATCCTTCATCCTTCCGCCTTCATCCTTCCAGAGCCCTCCTTATTCGTAACGCAGACATTCTATGGGATCGAGTCGCGAAGCTTTTCTGGCGGGCCAGACGCCGAAGACGAGTCCGACGGTGATGGAGACGGTGAGGCCGCTTGCGACGGCCCAGAGCGGAATGCTGGCGGGCAGCGAAGGCACCAAAAGCATGATCAAGCGGCTGATCACGACTGAGATGGCGACGCCTAAAACGCCGCCGAGGAATGTCAAGGTCATGGCTTCGAGCAGAAACTGCCGCACGATGTCGCGCCGGCGGGCGCCAAGCGCTTTGCGGACGCCGATCTCTTGCGTGCGCTCGGTCACGGAAACGAGCATGATGTTCATCACGCCGATGCCGCCAACCAGCAGTCCGACCGATGAGATGGCGATCGCAATCAGGCCGACCGCTTTCGTGATGCTGTCAAACTGATCTATGAACTTGTCGGCCGTGCTCAGGTCGAAATCATTCGGCTCGGAGAACTTGACTGAGCGCTGGCGGCGCAAGACTTCTTCGATTTGATCCAACGCTTCGGCGATGCGATTGGTGTGCGCTCGCATCACGAACATCAAAAATTCGCTGCCC
>JBBJMB010000126.1:0-9871 GCA_037719755.1 Pyrinomonadaceae bacterium | reverse complement strand
GCCATAAAAAGGGTGATTTTACCCACTCTAAATCCGGTAGAGCCGGCCTTGTTTGCGCCACCGCTTCCGTAGTTTTGGGCTTCGGCACGTGGCATCTCATGGGCACCGGCCACACTCCTCCTCCTGCTGCGCCATCAACGTCGGTCGTGGAAAAGCAACCGGATGCGTTAAAGCCTCCACAACTGCCGCCAGTTATCGACGCGACCATTGTTCCGCCCATTGATGTCGATTCGGGCGCGGAAGCGCGTGAGGTGGCTGTGGAGGGCGGCGTGGTCAAGCTTGCGCGAGCGCGACGTCCGGTGCGCAAAGTCATCATCAAGCCTTTTTTGCTGAGCGAGACGGAAGTGACAAACGCGCAATACCTGGAGTTCATCAGGCCACTAACCATCCGGCGCCCGCGCATTGGGCGAGCGCCGATGTTCCGAGCGGTGCAGCCGAAGAGCCGGTCACAGGCGTCACTTGGCGCGACGCCGTAGATTATTGCCATTGGCTCTCCGGAAAAATCAATGCCGAGGCCCGACTGCCAACCGAAGCCGAATGGCTGCACGCGGCCGCCGGCCCGCACGATCTGAAATACCCTGGGGCAATGCCTGATGAGCGCGGCGCGGCGCGCGCCGCGAAAACGCCGGCCCGCACGCCGTCAAGCGTTTCCCGCTTAATAAATCCGCTTACGGCGCTTACGACATGGCCGGAAACGTTTGGGAGTGGGTCGCCCACGACGAAGATGCGCCGCATGAATCGGGGGCGGCGCAGTCGTCGCTCAAAGTGATCAAAGGCGGCGCAGTTGATGAATCAATCGATATGCACGGCGTTGCCGCACGTGCTGAGGTGCCCGCCGACAGCGCGGATCGTCTGCTCGGTTTCCGCTACGTCATTGTCATTGCGCCTGGCGAAAGAAAAGACGATGCGCACAACCAGCAACTCCGCTTGAGCATGCGTGAGGGCAAAACAGAGCAATCACTTGGAAGATGAGAAAGCCACCTCTGCGGAGCACGAGATGAAGATAAAAGCATCGGAGCCATTTCCGCCAAGCGCAAAACCAAGCGACCAGGGCGAGCGCAAGAATCCTCGTGAGGCGGCGTGCGCCGGTCAAGGAAGCACGCTTTGCAGCTTCTCAAGCGTGCTCGGCAAGCGAGCATCCTGCTTCGTAGCGAGCGAGCACCGGAGAAGTGATGTCGCGTCTGAAGGGGAAGAGTTAAATCTCACGGAGAAAAAGGATTTTCGCGGCGAGTTGATTTTCACTGAAACCCCGCGAGCAAATGAGTTGTTAGAAGAAGACGCGGCGGCCATCAATCCTCGGATGACTTATTCCGCCGCGCCGCTTCAGCCGGCGCCTGAGGTTGAGGAATCCGGCGCGAAATTTCTGTGGTCCGACGCAGATCTCAACCGCATCGTCCAAGTCATTGAGACGCGCATCGCAATCGACGGCAAACGAGAAGTGACGCTTGAGTTTTCCCGGGCGACTGCCCATGGGTTGGTGGTCGTGCTCGGATCGGACCCTGCGGGACGCTTGAAAATTGAGTTCACCGCTCCAAACGCCCGGTTGCTCGCTGAGATTCAATCGCAGTTGCCCGAATTAATTAACCAGCTCCACACTCGCGGAGTCGACGCCGCTCACGTCCAAGTCCCTGTTAACAGCAAAAGCGGCGGTGAGAGCGAAAAGCGCCAAAAGCGCCGCCAGCATCACGAACTGCTGATGCAAATCACAACCACCGCAAAGACACAGGGCGCGCAACCAAACACTGATACTGCGATTGGCGCTTCCGTGCAGAGCCCAGCGGAACTTAAACCTGCGTCCGCGATTTATCATGCGTGAAGGGTACGTTGTTTGAACACCAAATTGAAATCAATGTGTCTGATGCCAAGTGCCTCTCTCTGCGATTCTCTGTGTTTAAGTAAGACTGACCTAAACGAGAGAGAAACACCGCAGAGAAGACACCGCAGAATCGCAGAGAAAGAGCCCAGTCTCGGACCAACTCATGACTGAGATCAACTTAATTTAGCGGCAGCACTACGACGATCATCATTACTACCACATGACTTACTCTTTATTAGGGGACAAACCTGCGCCGCGAGAGATCGCCGGTGAAAGCTGGGACGAAGATGATCCTTTGGATTTGTGCGCCGTTGATCTTTTCGCCGAGGAGCATGTGCCGAAAGCCGCCGCCGTTTTCAGGCCGTGGCAGCACGGGCTGCCTCAGGTTGAGCGGAGAGATGCCGCGACGCTTCAAGCCTGGCAGCGCATCGACTCGGAATACGGAGCAATCTTCGCCTCAGCCGCCGGGCGCTCTCTCGCACGCTTCACGCGCCTCTCAATTGACGATATCGCGTTTACGGCCGGCGACGTGCGAACGATCACCTCAATTGATTATCCCGAACGCGGCGAAGGTGCGCATCAAGTCTTCATCAGCTTGGCCGTCGCGGGAAACGACGCGACGCTCATTATCGCGGCGGAAGCCGAGTGGTGTGTGGAGCTTGCTGACCGCGTGCTTGGCGGCGACGGCGGCGCGGGCCGCGACGGATTAAGACCGCTTTCGCACGCCGAGTTGGCTGTCATCGAGTTTCTTTGCTTAAACGCGGCGCGCGAGCTGGAGGCCGGCTTCACCGCTACGGCTGAGCCGCTGTTAAGACTGCACGCCGTGACGGAGCGCGCTCCGGCGTGGCTCCTCGACGTTCTCAGCGGACAACGCGCGGCCTCGACCGCAGTCGCCGCGCAGAGTCACGGCCTCGAGCTCAGCGTGACGGCCAAGATCAAAGAAAGCCGCGGCTTTTTGCGAATCTTTGTGCCGTGCGCGGCGCTTGATGTTTTCGGTCGCGCGGGCAAAAGAAACAACGTCCGTCGACTTCAAACTGCGGCCGAAATCGAGCTACTCGCACGCGTGCTGCCCCAGGTTTCACTGACGCTGCTCGTGGGCGAATCGCAAGTCGCGGCCGGGGAAATCGCTCAGCTTGAATGCGGAGATGTGTTGCTCATCGAGCATGTTTTTCTACATCACAGCGGCCAAGCGTTCGGCGGCGCATTCGGCGGCGCATTCGGCGGCTTGGGTCGCTTGCGGCTTGGAAGTTGTCGCGAAGCGCTGATCATCGGCCGCGTGTCTACCGGCGCCGTTGCTTGCGATCAACTGAGCGCTCCAAACCGTAGCGGTCAGTTGAGCCTGATGATCGCAGAGCTTCGGCAAGCGGAAATTTAAACGGAGGTCAAGCGCATGCAGGTGAGCTGTGGCGGCGGCGAACATTCTGAAGAGATGGAAGAAGCTTCGGCTGTGTTGGACGGATTACTGCTCACAGTGCGCGTTGAATTGGGAGCGCGCAACGCACGGCTCGACGAAGTGGCGAGGTTGCGCATCGGGCAGATCATAGACCTTGGATGTCAAGCCACGGACTTGGTTGATCTAACGGTTGACGGGCAAAGGATTGCGCGCGGCGAACTCATCGACATGGAAGGCCGACTCGGAGTTCGTTTGGTACAAGTTTCAAGGATTTAACCAATGACGCAACAAGTGGCGACAGCGATCTGGCAGATCGCGACGAACAGCGAGAGCGGCGGCGCTGCTCTGCTGCCGACCGTCTTGCGGACTGGGACGGGACTGGCTCTGGTGTGCGGTCTGTGCTTCGCGGTTGTGCGCGTCCTATTGCCGCGTCTTTGCGCGTTGCGGCCGGGCACCACCGCTGCCGCGGCGCGCGTCGTTTGCGCGATCACGCTTGAACCGCGCCGGCGGCTTTACGTGATGGAGATCGCGGGGCAATGGATGGTGCTCTCCACTTCGGAGGCGGGCGTCCGTTTGGTCACGCTGCTCGAACGTGCGGCGGCCGAAGAAGCGATGCGCTCGCTGGCCGATGCTCCCGCTCGCACCACGCTCGGCGCAAAGTTTTATCAAAGCCGAAAAAAGAAGTTTACAGATGCGTAAAAAATGGCAGCGTTTAACGAGCACGGCGCTCGTTTTCTTGGCCTGCGCTTGTGCGGCGCGGGCGCAACAGCCAAATTCTTTTCCGCCGGCCGCGCTCGCGTCGAGCGGTGAAATGGCCAACCCGGTTGTGCTGATGGTGATTTTAGGCGCCCTGGCGCTCGCGCCTTTCGCGTTGATTATGCTCACCTCATTCGTCAAAATTTCAGTTGTCCTCTCGATTCTGCGAAACGCTCTTGGCGCGCAGCAGGTGCCGCCCAATCAAGTGATCACCGGGCTTTCACTGATTTTGACGATTTTCATTATGGCTCCGGTCGCTGAAAAGATGTACGCAGAGGTGAACGATGCGGAACGCGGTGCAGAGACCTTTTCTGAGATGTCGGTTGAGAAATTATTCGCCGCCGGCAAAAAGGGGCGCGAACCGTTGCGCGCTTTCCTCGAACGACACGCTCATGGGCGAGACCGAAAAATGTTTCTCGACTTGGCCAAGTCAATGGCGGTGCGCAACGGAAATGAGCCGGGCGGCATCACGGTTAGCGATTTTCGAGTGCTCATCCCTGCGTTCGTCACCAGCCAATTAACCGAAGCGTTCCAGATCGGCTTTCTGCTCTTTATTCCGTTTTTAGTCATCGATATGGTGGTGTCGAACATTCTGCAAGCGATGGGCATGTTTATGCTTTCGCCGGCGATGATCTCGCTTCCCTTTAAGCTGCTCCTCTTCGTGCTCTCCAACGGATGGGTGATGCTCATCAAAGGGCTCGTCCTCAGTTACGTGTGAGATGCCAAGGATGGACACATACATTCAGTTCGCCAGCGAAGCGCTGTGGTGGATTTTAATGCTCTCGCTACCGGCCCTGGCGGCGAGCGTGATCGTCGGATTAACGGCTAGTTTGCTGCAAGCCCTCACTCAGGTGCAGGAGCAAACGCTCGTCTTTGTGCCGAAGCTGATCGCCACCGTCCTCGCTCTGATGCTTTCCGCGGGCTGGATGCTCACTCAGCTGCTTTCGCTCACGCGCAAAGCCTTCGACTTGATTCCGCTCGTCGGGCGGGGAATGTGACTTCGAGGAGTGACAAGTGACAAGTGACAAGTGACAAGTGACAAGTGACAAGAAAAGACAGGTTCTTTCTTGTCACTTGTCACTTGTCACTTGTCACTCTCATGTAGATATGGACGAATTGTTGCAGCTGTGGGAGATTGGGCCGCAGGCCTTCGGCGTCGGCCACAGCAGCGCGCAGTCGTTTTTGGTGCTGGGGGGGCTTTCGTTCGCGCGCTTGATTGCATTCGTGCAAATGGCGCCGTTTTGCGGCGGCGCAGCGGTGCCGTCGCGAGTTAAAGTGTCGCTTGCGGCGGCATTAGGGATTGTTCTTTATCCGTCGCTTGTGGCGGAACTCGGACCGCTCGGAACGTCACTGCCGTTTGGGCCGGTGGGCTTCATTGCGCTGCTTGCCAAGG
This sequence comes from Pyrinomonadaceae bacterium, assembly GCA_037719755.1. Taxonomy (GTDB): domain Bacteria; phylum Acidobacteriota; class Blastocatellia; order Pyrinomonadales; family Pyrinomonadaceae; genus JBBJMB01. The sequence continues at coordinate 4,513 of JBBJMB010000126.1, read as the reverse complement.
AGGTCGCGGTCGGTTTCGCGTTGGGGTTTGCGGCGTCGCTTGCCTTTGAGGCGATCCACACGGCGGGTCGCATCATAGATATGCAGCGAGGCGCGACCATGGGCGAGCTTTACGCGCCGCAAATTAACTCACAGGTTTCGGAATTAGGTCAGTTTAAGTTGCAGGTGTCGCTGGTCATTTTTTTGACGATTGGCGCGCACCACGCGTTCCTCAAGGCTTTGCTGCAAAGCTTTCGTTTGATCCCAATCTTCGACTTCCCGCACATCGCCGGCGGGTGGTCGCCGCTCGCAGAGTTCTTCGCGCAAGCTTCAGCGCAAACCGTTGTGATCAGTGTGCAGTTGGCCGCGCCCGCGGTCATCGCGCTATTGCTCACTGACGTGTTCTTCGGCGTCATCAATCGCGTCGCGCCGCAAATTAACGTTTTCTTTTTGAGCATGCCGTTTAAAATGTTAATTGGCGTTTTAGTTGTGGCGCTCGCGCTGTTTGTTTTCAAAGAGCGTTCAATTAATTTCTTTACGCAGTCGTTGAACAGCTTTGAAGCGCTGCTGCGCCTGGCAGGTTGAGGCGGCGATAAGGAAGTGATAAGGCATGAGACTCACCGCCGGGGCGCCGCCGCAGAACGCGAGAAAGTCCTGCGGCAAAAATCGAAGAGCACAAAAACCGTTCCTCTCTGCCGCGGCGGCCGGGCGGTCTCATTAATATGGACTGGATGAAGCGTTTGTTCGCGCCGCAGCATCTTCTTCTTTTGACGCTCCGAGCAGCTTTTCAAGCCACTCGTCGCTGATGCCGAGGCGCGCGCCCAATTGCGAAAACACGGCCTTGATGCCGTCCTTCGACATTAGGTCTTCAAGGCCAGCTTTTTTCAGCACGCTGCGACCGAAGCTTTTGAAAGAGTCAACGTTAATGAGATTCTTTTTCAAGTAACTCTTCAAAGCGTTTTTGATGCCGCCTTCGAGGCCGAACTTGGGTAGAATTTGTTGTTTGATGAAAGTCTTCAATCCGCCTTTAAATAAATTGGAGACGCCAAACTTTGTTGCGAGCTTGCTGATGCCGCCCATCAGGCTTTTGCCGAGCGTCGTGATTGCCTTGCCGATGGCGGCGCCGGCGCCGGGGATGAGCAAGGAAGCGGCGACGGCGCCGCCGATCATCAAGATTTTCCCAAACTTACTGCGCGCAAACTTTTTGAGCGCGCCCCCCAGCCGGCTGAAAAAACCTCGCTTTTTTTTGACGGGCGTTGCTGGTGATAAATCACTGCGCGGGGAATTATTCGCACGAGCGTCAGGCAGCCTCGTTGCGCAATCGCTGCGCCAATGGCGGCTGAGGACTGACGAGCGCGCCATTCATCCCCAAGTCGTGTCTTCGGCGCATCGGGCGCGAAATGGGCCGGTGGCCAATTTGATTTCTGCAATTGCAGAAATGATTGAGAGCTGGACGTTGTTGTTGTTTCGGCGCGCTCACCGTTCGCTGTTGTCGCGTTTGACGCAAGCAGAGCGCAGCGGTCTGTGCCGGAATGGTTAAGAGCTTTGACGATGCTGGTCATATGATTTTGTCGGGCGGATTGGGCCGCCGCTTTCTCCTTTCATAAAATCGTTATCGGCGCATGAAAAGAGAAGTTGCCGCGCGTGCGCTATTGTTTCCGGATTGAGCAGCGAGTTTGCAAAGCAAAGCTTGATGGCAAAACGGAGGAACGAAAAAAAGAGCGGCGTCAATCGAGATTTTGATTGACGCCGTACTGCCGGCTGCGGAAGCGATTGGCCATTAGCCGCCGAATTTGCGGGCCGCCTCCATGATGGCTTCGTGTCTGGCTTTGGCTAACTCGCGCTCCGTCGCGCCTCTTTCCGTCACTTCGTTGAGAGCGCTCTGAATCAGCGAATTGTAGCTGTTGCTTGCTTGTTGAAATTTAATAACCTGAGCTTCGTAGTCGCGCTCTCCGGGTCTCGCGGTAAACTCAGGTCTCGGCGGAAGGTAGTCGATCAAAGGCATAGTCTTGGCTCCTTAAGCGTCGGTTAAGAGAACAATGGCGGCGCTTCGGCCGCCACCACCAGGGCTGGAAGATGTTTTTGAAGGCGCTGCACGCGCGTCGTCGTGTGTCCGCCTATGTTCGTGATTATCGCCAGGCGGGGCCGATAGTTGCGAGCGCGAGCGCAAAAATCTTCAACGATAAGCTGGCGCTCTTGACCTTGATGCGCATTTGCACACACGCGGGCCTGGGCTCTTGGGCGAAACGCGCCGGCTCGGAAGGGCGCATGGCACGGCTCACGAAGAGGGAAGTCGTGGTCGCGGGATTGACAGCAGCAACGTCCGCTGGAACAACGAAGGCTCTTTTCTGAACGACGCGCACAAGGCTTTGAAGGCCGATTTCGTGATTGCGAACCCGCCGTTTAATGACAGCGATTGGAGCGGCGAGCTTTTGCAATCGGATGCAAGGTGGAGCGTGCTGGGCGAAAAGCTGGTGCCGCCCGTTAACAGCGCGAACTACGCCTGGATTCAGCATTTCCTTTTTCATCTCGCGCCGAACGGTCTGGCAGGCTTTGTGCTGGCGAAGGGTTCGCTGACATCGAAGACGAACAACGAAGGCGAAATCAGAAAAAAGCTGATCGAAAACGATCTGGTTGATGCCATCATCAATCTGCCGACGAAGTTGTTTCTCAATACGCAGATTCCGGCTTGCCTGTGGTTTCTGCGCCGCAATAAACAACACCGCAAAGGCGAAATTTTATTCATTGACGCCAGAAATCATGGTTTCCTGCTCAATCGTAAAAACCGCGATTTATCGCCGGAAGACATGGCGAAGATTGCCCGCACATATCACAACTGGCGCACGGGCGAGGGCGCATACAGCGACATCCCCGCCTTTTGCAAAAGCGAAACAATCGCGGAGGTGAGAGATAAGAATTACGTGCTCACGCCCGGCAGATACGTCGGCTTAGCCGATGATGAGGATGATTTTGATTTCAACGAGCGTTTCCAGAGCTTAAAGGCCGAACTCGAAAGCCAGATGAACGAAGAAGCGGATTTGAACAATCGCATCAAAAGCAATCTTGAGAAAGTGGTGATAGCCAATGGAACTTGAAGCCTCTTTATCCAGGAGATTCGCCAAATGCTGCAACAGGCGCGGCAAAGGCGTATGCCGCCGTCAATGCGGCAATGGTCGAAGCCTATTGGAACATCGGCAGGCGAATTGTCGAAGAAGAGCAAAAGGGCAAGGAACGCGCCGCTTACGGAGCGTTTCTTCTCAAAAGCTTATCTGCGGAGCTTTCGACGGAATTTGGGAAAGGGCTTGACGAACGAGAACTCCGCCGAATACGCCAGTTTTATCTCATTTTCCCAATTCGGGACACACTGCGCCCCGAATTGTCCTGGTCACACTACCGGCATTTGATCAGGGTGCATAATGAAAAAGCGCGGCTCTACTATCTGCACGAAGCGGCAACGCAAAATTGGAGTACGCGCACGCTGGACAGAAATATCTCCACGCTGTATTACGACCGCCTCTTGCTGTCGCATATGAGCGAAGCGGTAACAGAAGAGATGCGAGAAAAGACCCAAGCCTTTCAAACCGACAACTTTGAGTTTATTAAAAATCCATATGTGCTTGAATTTCTAAATCTACCGGCTAACACAAGCTACAAAGAAGCCGAGCTTGAACAAGCGTTGCTGAACCATCTTCAGCAATTTCTTTTGGAACTCGGAAAAGGGTTTGCCTTTGTGGCGCGGCAACGACTGATACGCACCGAATCGTCGGACTTTTACGTCGATCTGGTGTTTTATAATTATCTGCTTAAATGCTTTGTGCTCATCGACCTCAAGACAACTCGTCTCTCGCACCAAGACGTAGGGCAGATGGACATGTATGTGCGGATGTTCGATGATTTGCAAAAAACTAAAACCGACAATCCCACCATCGGCATAATTCTCTGCACAGAAACAGACGTTGCCATCGCCCGCTACTCAGTCCTGAACGGCAGCGAACAACTCTTTGCCAGCAAATACCGCTCATATTTGCCGACCGAAGAAGAACTCGTCGCCGAAATCCAACGCGAAAGAAGATTGCTTAGTGAAAAGTTATTAGCTAAAAGTGAAGAGCAATTGTGAGCTTTTCAGTATTGGCTTTTCAGTTAAAAAATTATGGCTGATTGGAAAGAATATAAACTTGGCGACTTTGCAAACATTCAAACGGGACCGCTTGGCAGCCAACTTCACTCAGCAGATTATGTGCTGAACGGCATACCGAGCATAATGCCAACTAACATTGGTAGCCGATTGAATATCGTAACCGACGACATTGTTTGTATTACTGAAAAAGATGCTGAGAGATTGAAGAGATATACAGTCCGAAGCGGAGACATTGTTTATAGCAGGCGAGGCGATGTTGAGAAATGCGCGTTCATAACCTCAGAACAAGATGGTTGGCTTTGCGGAACGGGAAGCTTGAGAATAAGGTTTGTCTCAAACGAAATTGAGCCGAAGTTTTTGCGCCTATTATTTATGCACGCCAGCAATTAAATCTTGG
>JBBJMB010000125.1:0-9914 GCA_037719755.1 Pyrinomonadaceae bacterium | reverse complement strand
ATGATTGATGTGAAGAGCGGTCAAGTCGTTAACAACGCCGTCGTCCTGATCGAGGGCGAGAAGATAACCGAGGTTGGCGCAAATCTGTCCATCCCCGCTGGCGTTCAGGTGATCAATTTGGGAGACGTGACTTTGCTGCCGGGCTTGATCGACTGCCATACGCACATCACTTCACAGCCCGTAGACTACTACGCGGACATTTTCCGCAAAAGCCCGATTGATTACGCCATCACCGCGCACGTCTACGCCCGCCGCACCATCGAGGCCGGCTTCACGACCATCCGCGACCTCGGAGCCGGCGAATTCATAGATGTCGCGCTGCGCAAAGCCATCGACGCGGGCGACGTGACGGGGCCGCGTATGCAGGTGGCTTCGCTGACAACCGGTTCCACGGGCGGGCACGGAGATTTATCAGGCTTTTCCCCTTACCTCAAATTCGGCCATTTCTCGGGCGTGGCTGACGGCGAGGGCGACATCCGCAAGTCGATTCGTTTTCAGATTAAAAACGGCGCCGATCTGATCAAGCTGATCGCGACGGCCGGAGTTTTGTCGGAGGAAGAATCCGTGGGCGCTCCGCAGTACACGCAAGAGGAAATGAACGCCGCCGTCGAAGAGGCCGCGATGTGGGGCAGAAAGGTGGCGGCGCACGCGCACGGCGCCGAAGGCATCAAGCGCGCGACGCGCGCCGGCGTGGCCTCCATCGAGCACGGCAGCTTTCTCGACGATGAAGGCATTCGCTTGATGAAAGAGCGCGGCACTTACCTCGTCGCCGATATTTACAACGACGATTACATTCTGGCCGAGTTCGGCCGCCTCGGGTATCCGGAAAAGATCATCGAGAAGGAACGGCTCGTCGGGCGCGCGCAGCGAGAAAACTTTCAAAAAGCGGCCAAAGCTGGAGTCAAAATCGCCTACGGAACGGACGCCGGAGTTTACCCGCACGGTGGGAACGCCAAGCAGTTCGCGCACATGGTGCGGTGGGGACTAACGCCGCTACAGGCCATCCAGGCGGCCACCGTGAACGCCGCCGATTTGCTCGGCTGGTCCGAGCGTGTCGGCTCACTGGAAGCGAATCGTTTCGCCGATTTGATCGCTGTGGAAGGTGATCCGCTCAAGGATGTGACGGTGCTCGAACGCGTGACTTTTGTGATGAAAGGCGGGCAGGTGATTAAAGATCAACCGCGCAAGTAAATGGCAGCAGGACGGCGCGCGCTGGAGGACGGCGCGCCGTGGTCGAAAGCCGGTTGGACTTTGCACCGCGCGGCACGACGCGGCTTACGTTGAGTTGCCGGACGGCCGCCGTTTGATCGATCGTCATTTTTACCACCAATATCAGCTAAGAGCGTGAGCTTATTCCGGCCATTGCGCGCCGGATTATCTCCGGCGTGCTCCGCTCCAAGAACAAAGCGTAAAGGCGGTCAGCGTTTTTGCGAAAGAATCGCCAGCTTGGTCCAGCCGATGGGCTCTGGAAACGCGAAATGGTGCTCGTTGAGGATGTGAAAGTAACGGCGAGTGTGGCCCGAAACTTCGGCGGGCGGGTGAGTTTTGAAACGAAACAGAAGCTCTAAAACTTTGCTCGGGAAAGAGGGACGAACCGGCAGATGCACCAGGTGGCCTCCGGGAGCGATCACGCGCGCGAGCTCGGCGAAACCGGCTGCGAGTGAAACATACTCCAGCGCGCCGCTGGTGACCACCAATTCAAACGACTCATCGGCAAAGGGAAGCTGAAGCAAATTCGCCTGCGCGAAGCGGGCCGCTCCGCGCGCATGTGTTCTTTCCTGGGCTGTGACGTATTCGCGGGCGGCGGTAAGCGACGAGGCCGAAAGGTCCATCGCGGTGATGCGTAGCGGACGAGCAGTTGAGCGCAAAAGCGCCATGGTCAGAAGCCCCGTGCCGCAACCGGCGTCGAGGACGCGGGCGTTTGCGGAAAGCGGCGGCAGATGCGTCTCAAAGTAGCGCTCCAGAGAACGACCGTAGCCGTTAACCTTAAAGGTCAAGCCTTACAGCCGGGCGAGGCGGACATAATGGTGCGCCGCATCGCCGCCGCGAGTTTCCAGCCCAGTCGCTTCCAGCATCATTATTTGTTCACCTCGCCCGCGTTGATCGCGAAGGAAAATACCATCGTTTGATTTGAGATTTCGCCCGAGGATAACAAAAGTAACCGCCGTCGCAAAACCCGCAGCGCACGCTTTGAACTCGCAACCTTCCTTTCGCCGATGACGACGGCTAGAATACACCACATTATTTTCAGTCGTGGTGCTGAGGTGGTATAAAATGCGAGTTGTGGATTGCGGAATGCGCTGCTCATGGATTTCCAGAAACTAATTTCTTCGCCCACACAGGCATATCAAGAAGGACTCAAGTTCTTCATGGGAAAAGGTGTGCTTAACGAAACCCTCCGGCGAGTAAAAGATGACTTAGAGCGGGCGGGGATTCATTATAGTGTGATCGAGAGCCGTTGCTTTAAACCAGAATGGCTATCGGCGGTTCACTGAAGACATTGACCTACTGATGACTAAGGAAGGCCTGCGGCAGTTTCAGCGCTCGCTGGTCGGGTTGGGTTATCGCCCGGCGTTCGAAGGAGCCAAAAGAAAATTCCGCACCGTTCATGAAAATGTACCGGTGGAGATTGTCACGACGGGCGAGTTTAAGTTTTTCCGCCGCCTAAAATACGCCCTCTCCGTGATCCGCATCCTGCCCAGCCGCAAAGCCAGATCATTCGGACAGGCACACTAAAACGCAGAAAGATTAGAGATGGTTGATCTTTCTCTCTCTCTGCGTCTCTCTGCGTCTTCACTCTGTGTTTCTCTGTGTTTAGGTAGGTGTTACTTAAACACAGAGAAACACAGAGTGAAGACACAGAGAGGGCCACAGAGAATGAAATTCAACACTCAACCCACCACCCGTATTTATTAAGGATGAGCGAAGAAAACGCTTCTTGCGATTGATATTTAGCAAATTGCTTTGCTAAGCTTCCGCGCGGATCAGTAACATTCGATCAAAAACGCACAACGCCGCCGCCGCACAGCCAACGGATTGGCGCTCGGGAGCCTTGTTCCTCGCTCAATCTTCGCGTCCCCAAAGACGGTCCGCCCACACGCTAGAGCGTGCGCGTGAGGCGACCTGTCAGTCACGGACGCCTGCGCGCGTAAACGGTTAAAAGAAACGCTTTTTTCGATTTAAAGAACGCTCAATTATCAAAGGATTCGATCCAGATCTGGCTTATGAAAAAAAACCTCACCTTCCTCATCTTGCTTGTCACTACCATCATCTGCTGCGGCTGCGTGAGTGGCCCGAAGGAAAACGCGAGCGGCGGGGCGGCCGGCACAGGCGCGGGCGCGTTGCGCATCGGCCTTTCCTTAGACACGCTCAAGGAAGAACGCTGGCAGCGCGATCGCGACCTGTTCGTCGCCAAGGCGAAGGCCCTCGGAGCGGAAGTGCTGGTGCAGGCCGCCAACGGAGACGACGCCGTGCAAACGCAGCAAGCCGAAAACCTGTTGACGCAAGACATAGATGTGCTGGTGGTGGTGCCTCACAACGGCGAAATCGCCGCTTCAATTGTTGATGCCGCCAAACGGCAAAATGTGCCGGTCATCAGTTATGACCGGATGATCCGCAACAGCGACGTTGATCTCTACATTTCCTTTGACGCCATCAAAATCGGTGAAATGCAGGCGAAGTACCTGCTTGATCGCGCGCCGAAAGGCAACTACATTTTGATCGGCGGCGCGCCCACAGACAACAACGCGAAGATGCTGCGCGACGGCCAAATGAACATCCTCAATCCCGCCATTGAGCGCCGCGACATCAAGATCGTCGCCAATCAGCCGGCCCGCGATTGGCTGGCCAGCGAGGCCTTGAATCACACGGAGAACGCCCTCACGCAAAACAAAAACGATGTGGTCGCCGTGCTGGTCAGCAACGACGGCACCGCCGGCGGCGTGATCCAAGCACTGGAGGAGCAAAAACTCGCCGGCAAAGTGCTCGTCTCCGGCCAAGACGCAGACCTCGCCGCGCTGCAGCGCATCGTCGCGGGCACGCAATCCATGACCATTTACAAGCCGCTCGCGCCGCTCGCCGAACAAGCGGCCGAGATGGCCATCAAACTTGCGCGCGGCGAAAAAGTGGAGACTTCACAAACCGTCAACAACGGCAAAAAGGATGTTCCGGCGATTCTGCTGGAACCGCTGGTGGTTGATAAGAACAACGTGCGAGAGACAGTCGTCAAAGACAATTTCCATAAGGCCGAAGATATTTACCGCGGCGCTCAACAATAACTAAAACATGCCATCAGCAGCGCCCTTCTCGAAATGCGGACATTACGAAGATTTCCGGGCGTGCGCGCTCTGGACGGCGTGACCTTTGATCTGCGCGCGGGCGAGATCCACGCGCTGGTCGGCGAAAACGGCGCCGGCAAGTCAACGCTGATGAAGATTCTCGGCGGCGTGTATCCGGAGTACGGCGGCGAGGTGCGCATCGGCGGCGAGGTGCGGCGCTTCGCCGGTGTGCGCGACGCCGAAGCGGCCGGCGTCGCAGTGATTTTTCAAGAGCTTTCGCTCGTCAAAGGCATGACGATTGGGGAAAACATTTTTCTCGGGCGCGAGCCCAGCCGCTACGGCATCGTGCGGTGGGACGCACTTTATGAGCGCGCCCGCGAGTTGCTCGATGAATTGCACCTGCCGCTTGATTCGCGCACGGGCGTGCAAGCACTCGGCATAGGCCAGCAGCAACTCGTTGAGATCGCCAAAGCGCTTTCGCAAAAAGCGCGCATCCTGGTGCTTGATGAGCCGACGGCGGCGCTCACTGAAACCGAAGTGGAAACGCTGGTTCGCATCTTAAACAAGCTGCGCGAGCGCGGCGTCGGCATGGTTTACATTTCACACAAGCTCGAAGAAGTTTTCCGCTTAAGCGATCGCATCACGGTTTTGCGCGACGGCCGCACGGTCGGCACCGCGCCGTCCTCAGCATTAAATCAAGCGCGCGTGATCGCGATGATGGTCGGGCGCGAAGTAAATCAAATCTTTCCGCAGCCGACGCACGCGCCGGGCGAAGTAGTCTTTGAGGCCGTCAATATCTGCGTCGAAGACCCGAGCGTGCCGCATAAAATGCTGGTCGACGATGTCAGCTTTTCCGTGCGCCGGGGCGAAGTGCTGGGGATCGCGGGACTGATGGGCGCGGGACGCAGCGATTTGCTGATGGCGATGTTCGGCGCGCATCCGGGGCGCCACACGGGCGAAGTGCGCATCGACGGCGTGCGCGTCAAAGTGGCGAGCCCGCGCGACGCCATCGCCCGCGGCATCGGCTTCGTGACCGAGGACCGCAAGCGCTTCGGCTTGATCCTCGATCAAACGATTCTCGATAACATGACGCTCGCCGGCCTGGACCGACTCTCCGGACGCTTTCTGACCAACAGAGCGGCGGAAACAACGGCCGGCGCTCAAGCGATGATTGATTTGCGCGTGAAAGCGAACTCGGTCGCCACCGTGGCGGGAACGCTTTCGGGCGGCAATCAGCAAAAAATCGTGCTCGCCAAGTGGCTCTTGACAAATCCGCGCGTGCTGTTTCTGGACGAGCCGACGCGCGGCATAGATGTCGGCGCAAAACAAGAGATTTACGCTCAAATCGACCGGCTCGCGCGCGAAGGCTTGGCGATTGTGCTCGTTTCGTCGGAACTGCCTGAAGTTTTAGGCCTCTCGGATCGCTTGATTGTGCTGCACCAAGGGCGCATCACCGGAGAATTCACGCGCTCCACGGCCACGCCGGAAAAGGTGATGGCCGCAGCCACAGGCCATGCGTCGTAGCACAAGGCTTCGAAGCCTGTGTGGCGCGAGTAACACAGGCTTCGAAGCCTTGTGCTGCCTTGAATGCGCACACAGGCTTCGAAGCCTGTGCTACCTTCTACTTGAGGCTCCTTTATGGATCAACCCGTCAGAGCCGGCGCCGCGCCGCAAGTGAATGCGAAAAACGATTGGGTGCCTTCGACGACGGCGTTGCGCGCGTACACCATGATTTTCGCGCTGATCGTGTTGTGGGCGATTTTTACTTACAAAACGGGCGGCACTTTTCTCTCGGCGCGCAACTTCTCGAACTTGATGCGGCAAACATCAATCACCGGCGTGCTCGCCGTGGGCATGCTGATGGTGATCGTGGCCGGCCAGATTGATCTCTCCATCGGCTCGCTGGTGGGCCTCGCGGGCGGGGCCTCGGCCATTGCGCTGACCTGGATGCAGCTCGGAGTGGCGCCGGCGCTGTTGGCGGCGATCCTGGTCGGAGTGGTCATCGGCGTCGCGCAAGGCGCGCTCATCGCTTACGCCAACATACCGGCTTTTATTGTGACCCTTGGCGGACTGCTCGCTTGGCGCGGCGCCATCAAAGGCGTCAGTCAAGGCATCACCATTCCGGTCATCGAACCGACTTACAAAGCCTTCGGTCAAGATTACGTGTCGCCGCAAATCGGCTACGCGCTCGCCATCGCGGCTCTCGCCGCCGTCGTGTGGTTTGCGCTCCGCCGCCACCGTAGCGCGCGACAAAGACTCGGATCTGCGGCGCCATCCGCCGCTTTCACGCTTGCTGTGGGCGTGCTGCTGCCCGCCGCGCTGATCATCGTTTTCATTCAAGCGATGAACTCCTACGCCGGCGTGCCAATCCCCGTCATCGTTTTGCTGGCGGTCGCCGTGCTCGGCGCTTTTCTCACGCAAAACACCACGTTTGGACGCTACCTTTACGCCATCGGCGGAAACCCGGAGGCGGCGCGCCTCTCCGGAATCAACTTGCGCCTGCACACGCTCGCCGTGTTCGGCCTGATGGGACTACTGGCGGGCGTGGCCGGCGTTATCTACACGGCGCGCGTCGGAAGCGCCTCGCCCGATGCCGGCGTGCTGCTCGAACTAGACGCCATCGCCGCCTGCGTCATCGGCGGCGCAAGCTTAATGGGCGGACGCGGAACCGTCGTCGGCGCCTGCGTCGGCGCTTTGTTTATGGCCAGCCTCAATAACGGCATGTCCCTCTTAAACGTGGAAAACTACGCCCAAGACATCGTCAAAGGCGCCATCCTCGTGATCGCCGTCGGCCTCGATATGATCGGACGTTCGGAACGATGAACGATGAACGATGAACGATGAACGACCGGAAGGAAGAATCAATAACTTCTTCTCTTCTTAACTTCATCGTTCATCGTTCCGCGTTCTGACTTCCTAAAGGGTGTTTATGTCACAAAGCAGAAGAAGCAAACCGGGCGCGGATTGTGTGATTGCGGCCGATGTGGGCGGCACGAATTTGCGTGCGGCTGTGATCAATGAGTCGGGCCAAGTGCTTGAGCGTTTCAAGCAGCATACGCCGAAAACGGAGACTCCGGTGGAGATGATCGGAGCGTTTGTGAGCGCGGCGCGTGAGCTGATGGAACGCCAGAGCGTGCGCGAGCATGCGCACATCCGCGGAATGGCGATCGCCGTGCCGGCGACGGTCGATGTCAAGCAGGGCGTTGTGATGAGAGCGCCCAACGTGCCGTCGCTCGATGGTTTGCGCTTAACTGCGGCGCTTGAGCAAGAGCTTTCGCTTCCGGTCATCATCGAGAATGATGCCAACGCGGCGGCCGTAGGCGAGATGTGGCAGGGCGCGGCTCGCAACCAGCGCACCATCATTTGCCTGACGCTCGGAACCGGCGTCGGCGGCGGCATCATTCTGGATGGCGAATTGTGGCGCGGCGCGGATGGCACGGCCGGAGAGATCGGCCACTTAATTGTTGAGCCGGTAGGCTATCCGTGCCCCTGCGGCGGGCGCGGCTGTCTGGAGGTCTACGGTTCGGCCACGGCGATTGTGCGTATGGCCCGCGAAATGCGGCCGCGATACCCGAACTCGACGATCCACACGATTGAAGATCTTTCGGCGGAAAAGCTCTACAAGCTCGGCTTAGCAGGCGACGAATTGGCCCGCGAAGTTTTTCGCCGCGTGGGCTTTTACCTCGGCGTCGGATTGACGAGTCTGATTAATCTCTTGAATCCGGAAATGATCGTCATCGGCGGAGGAGCGGCCGCCGGATGGGAGCTTTTTGACGATCATATGCGCGAACAAATCGCCTCGCGCGCTTTTGCTGTGCCGGCGCGCCGCGCCAAAATTGTCCGCGCAGAGTGCGACGACAACGCCGGACTGCTCGGCGCCGCCCACCTCGCCTTCACGTCGCTCGCGCGATAGAACATGGGAAGGAGCTTTGGAAGGATGAAGGATGAAGGATGAAGGATGAAACGTAAGGACGGAAGAACTTTTATTAATTTTTATCCTTAGCTTTCATCCTTCATCCTTCATTTCAGCTCCTTCCGAACCTCCTTCCGCAGCGGTTGGTAATGATTCGTGAAAATCGCGACTTGGAATGTCGCTCGGTGCTCGCTCGCTTGCCTGTGGTTTTGCGGTGGATCGAGCTGCGTCAGCCCGATGTCGTGTGCTTGCAGGAAACAAAATGCATCGACGACAAATTTCCGCGCCAGGCGTTTGAGGATTTAGGCTACCGGGCGGAAATTTTCGGGCAGCCCACTTACAACGGCGTCGCCATTTTGTCGCGCACGCCCGGTTGCGACGTGCAGCGCAATTTTCCCGAAAGCCTGGCGCGGGAAATCAAGCGAGACTGCTGGCGGCCACCATCGACGGCGTGCGCATCGTTAATGTTTACATTCCCAACGGAGCGTTCGTCGGCTCGGACAAATACGAATACAAGCTCAACTGGATGCGTTAGCTGCGCGGCTTTTGGAGTCACATTACAAACCCGAAGAACAGGTGCTGCTGTGCGGCGACTTTAATGTGGCGCCCGAAGATCGCGACGTGTACGATCCGGCTTTTGGCGCGGGCGGATTCTCTTCAGTGAACCGGAGAAAACCGCGCTCGCCCAGATCGCCGAATGGGGCCTCCTGGACGCGTTCAGAATGTTTACCGCCGAGGCCGGCCATTATTCTTGGTGGGATTATCGCGCCGCCGCGTTGCGGCGCAACGCCGGCCTCAGAATCGATCACATTTGGCTGAGCCACACGCTCGCCAAAAGGTGTGTCAAAGCATCCATCGACAAAGAGCCGCGCGGGTGGGAGCGTCCTTCTGATCACACGCCGGTTGTCGTCGAAATTGTGTGAAATCTGTCAAGCGAACGGTTGTTGACGAAAAGGGAAATGTTCGATGAAAAAAGATCACAAAGATGCGTTACTGCTGGCCGCGGCGGGCGCCGGGGCTCTCTGGGCGCTTGGCTCGGCGGTCAAGCGTTGGCGCGCGTTTGAGATGCGCGGCCAGACGGTTTTGATCACAGGCGGCTCGCGCGGACTCGGTTTGCTGATCGCACGCGAACTCGCGCGCCAGGGCGCGCAACTCGCCATTTGCGCGCGCGACGGAGCCGAGCTTGCGCGCGCGCGCGCGGATCTGCTCGCCTGCGGAGCGCGCGCTCTGGCCGTGCAGTGCGATGTGACTGAGCGCGCCCAAGTAAATGAAATGGTGCACAGAGTAAGCGAGCACTTCGGGCGCATTGATGTGTTGATTAATAACGCCGGCACTATTCAGGTCGGGCCAGTTGAAGTGATGACGGTTGAGGATTACGAAGAGGCGATGAAGACGCACTTTTGGGCGCCGCTTTACACCACGCTCGCGGTGCTTCCGGAGATGCGCCGGCGCGCCGGGCGCATTGTGAACATCTCCTCGGTGGGCGGCAAAATCGCTGTGCCGCACCTGGTGCCCTACAGCGCGAGCAAATTCGCCCTCGTCGGACTCTCCTCTGGACTGCGCACCGAACTGGCGAAAGACGGCATCGTGGTGACCACCGTTTCTCCCGGCTTGATTCGCACCGGCAGCCCGCGTAACGCGACCTTTAAGGGCCAGCACCGCGAGGAATACGCTTGGTTTAGCATCGGCGATTCGCTGCCGCTCACTTCTATGAAGCTGTTTGA
>JBBJMB010000124.1:0-9941 GCA_037719755.1 Pyrinomonadaceae bacterium | reverse complement strand
GACTACGGCGAGAAAGGCGCACAAGTGAAGCGCGCGCGCGACCCACAGTGAACGCGCGATGCCGAGGCGCGCAGGCACGGAATGCAGATTCGTCTGCTGGTCAAAGTCATAATCCTGACACGCGTAAAGCACATCGAAGCCGGCCGTCCACAACAGCACCACAAGAGAAAGCATCAAGGGCACCGGACTGTCGAGCGCGCCGCGCACCGCAATCCACGCGCCCGTCGGGGCAATCGCAAGGGCCCAGCCGAGGGCGATGTGCGAAAGCGAAGTGAAGCGCTTGGTGTAGGAATAAGCGAGCACGCTGAAAAGTGCGATTGGCGCGAGCAGCAGCGTCAAGCGGTTAAGCATCGCCGCGGCAAGAAAAAACAGCGCCGCGCAGACAATTGTGAACATCCAGGCGAAGCGAAGGGAAAGAGCGCCGGCGGGCAGTGCGCGCGCGGCTGTGCGCGGATTGCGCGCATCATACTGGCGATCGACGATCCGATTAAAAGCCATCGCCGTCGAGCGCGCCCCGACCATCGCCATCACAATCCAAAATATTTGCCGCGCACCAGCACGCCGCCGGCCGCCAACACCGCTCCGAGAAAAGCGAACGGCAGAGCGAAAGCGTGTGCTCAAACTTAATCATCTCAAACGTCGTCTTGATGTTTTTAACGAGCATCATATTCTCAATACTCTTGATTTCTTGCCGCTTTCGTGTTTAGGTAAGTGATACCTAAACACAGAGAAACACCGCAGAAAAGACAGAGAATCACAGAGGGTGGCAACCGGCGGGCCATTACAATTTCAATGAAGTATTGGAATCTTATCCTCGCCTGTTGGCGAAATGCGAGCGACCTGAAGAACGTGTCGTATCTGCTAAAACCGACTCACCCGGTTGTCGTTTCCCTTCCAGCGCGTCGCTTGAATGGGGCACGCCAATTGATCCAGGATGCGGAACACCAGATGATCGACCAACTCATCAATGCTTTGCGGCCGATGATAAAAGCCGGGGCTGGCGGGCAGAATGCGCGCTCCGGCGTGCGACAGGCGCAGCATGTTCTCCAAATGAATCGCGTTGTAGGGCGACTCGCGCGGCACGATCACGAATTTGCGCCCCTCTTTGAGCGTCACGTCGGCCGCGCGATGAATCAAGTTCGTGCCCGCGCCCGACGCGATCGCTCCGAGAGTTCCCATCGAGCAGGGCACAATGACCATGCCGGCCTGCAAGTGCGAACCCGAGGCGGGCGGCGCCGCCATGTTGTCCAATCGGTGGGGCCGCACGATTTTCGAGTCGGGAGCGAGCTTAAGCCACTTGTTGATTGCCGCGGTCGCCGCCGCGCAGATCGGTCCCCAGCTCCACGCGCGCCACCACCTGCGCCGAGTCCGACATAATCAAGTTGATGCGCTCGACCACGCCGCTTTCGGCCAGGTGCATCAGCGTACGCTGCGCGTAAATCGCGCCCGAAGCTCCCGTGATGGCGACAGTTAGTTCCATAAAATAGAGTTCAGAGGAGCAAGGCAAGTGAAGAGGTTTAAACTAATCTCTCTCACTGTGCGCTCCCGCACATCTTACGTGCCGCCTGCGCCCGTTATCAAGCGACGGGCAGTTGCGGTTGTCGCTGCGGCAGGTGTTAATATCTGGGCGGTAAAATTTCAGCGTGTTGATCGGGAACGTGTGGCATGAATCGGCAAGCGATTGAGCAATTGTTGCGCGCGCATAAAAGCGGCGACATGGAGGCGAGCGAGGCGGCGCGGCAAATCGCCGAGCTGCAATATGAAGACGTGGGTTTCGCGCGCATAGATCACGCGCGGGCCGAGCGCCAGGGCTTTCCCGAAGTGGTCTTTGGCGAAGGCAAAACGCGCGCTCAAATCGCAGAGATTGTGGAGCGTTTGGTCGCCAAATCTCCCAACGTGCTGGTCACGCGCACGGACGAAAAGACGTACGGCGATGTGCGCAACGTGGTGACGGACGCGGAGTGGCACGCGTCTGCGCGCTTGATTCGCGTGGTGCGCGACCGCACGGAGCGCGGCACAGGCGAGATCGCAGTGGTGACGGCCGGGACCAGCGACATCCGGTGGCCGAAGAAGCGGCGCTCACCGCCGAGGCGATGGGCAACCGTGTGCGCCGCGTGTGGGACGCCGGCGTGTCGGCATTCACCGATTCTGGCCGAGCGCTCATCGCTGCAAAGCGCGCGCGTAATCGTGGTGG
The DNA here is from genome assembly GCA_037719755.1 of Pyrinomonadaceae bacterium. Classification (GTDB taxonomy): domain Bacteria; phylum Acidobacteriota; class Blastocatellia; order Pyrinomonadales; family Pyrinomonadaceae; genus JBBJMB01. Next base: position 7,747 of record JBBJMB010000124.1, on the reverse strand, counting down.
CGGCGGGGATGGAAGGGGCGTTGCCGTCAGTCGTTGGGGGATTGGTGCGAGTGCCCGTCATCGCTGTGCCGACGAGCATCGGCTACGGCGCTTCGTTCGGCGGCGTCGCGGCGCTGCTCGGCATGCTCAACTCTTGCGCCTCAAACGTCACCGTGGTCAACATAGACAACGGCTTCGGCGCCGGCTTTGTCGCAAGCTTAATTAATCGGCGCCGGAATCGCCCGCCGCCCGCAGAGTCAATCAAGCGATCAGAGCTGACAGGCGCGCCATTATCGTTCTTCATTTGCAGCTTCGCATTTTCATTTTGATCACGCTCACGCTGGCCGCCGCCTCCTGCGTCAGCTGTGGTTTGCGTCGCACGCCCAATCTGGAGCGCATTTTCGCTGCCGCGCGAACGCGCGAAGGCAAACGGCCCGTCATCATCATTCCCGGCATACTCGGATCGCAGTTAGTTAACGCGAAGACGGGCGAAGTCGTGTGGCCTTCGGTCTTCCGCTCGTCCGACGACGATTTGGATTTACCCACTTCTTCCGACCTCGCGGCCAACCGCGATAATCTCGTCGCGGCGCGCATTCTGGACGTGGCCAAGTTTGCGCGCTACAGCCCTGAGATTTACGTTTACTACGATTTGCTGCAAGCCATCGAGCGCTTCGGCGGCTACCGAGAGGGAAGTTGGGACGACCCGCCGGCCAACGGCGACCGCGATACGTTCTACGTGTTCGCCTACGATTGGCGACGCGACAACGTCGAAAGCGCACGCGCGTTGTCGCGCCGCGTAGAAGAGCTGAAGCGCAAATTGAACCGCCCGGATCTGCGCTTCAACATACTCGCGCACTCTATGGGCGGACTCGTCGCGCGCTACGCGGCGATGTACGGCGACGCGGATTTGCCGAGCGACGCCGCCGCGCTCCAACCCACCTGGGCGGGCGCGCGATTCATCAATAAAGTTTTTTTATTCGGCACGCCCAGCGAGGGATCGGCCGAAGCGTTCGCGTCGCTCTTGGAGGGCTACTCGGTCACTGACGGCGTGCGCCGGCGTGTGGGCCTTTTGAACAAGCTTGCGGTCGGCGACGTGGTGACCGCGCCGGCCGCTTTTCAATTGATGCCGCACGCCGGAACCGAGCGCTTTCTCGATGCGCATCTGAGGCCCCTGAAGGTGGATCTGTACGACCCGGCCACTTGGCGAAAATACGGCTGGCCCACCGCCGAGCGGATTTCAGAGAGAATTGACGAAGCGCAAGAAGCGACGGGAGTAGCAGAAAAAACTGATCGCAGTGAAACTTACCTGGCGGTTGTGCTCGGGCGCGCGAAGCTCTTTCATCAGGCCCTCGATGCGCAACCGCAGGGCGAGCGTCCGGCGCCGGTGCGCTTTTTCACTTTCGGCGGAGATTGCGAAGAGACTCTCGTCGCTCCGCTGCTGATTGAAGACGGCAAGCGGCCCGGACGCTGGAGCACCCTCTTCAGACCACGCAAACTGCGCGCGATTGACGGGCGCAGGATCTCTCGCTCCGAAGTCACGCGCGCCATGTTCGCCGCTGGCGACGGCAGCGTCACGCGTAGCTCGCTACTCGGCGAAAATCTGAGGGCCAGCGCGGAAGCCCGCTCTACGACACGCCGCTTCCGATCAATTACGCCGTCTTCGCCTGCGACGCACACGGCAACATCCCCAACAACAAGATCCTGCAAGACAACGCGCTCACGCTGCTCGTTAGCGAAGCCCTGGATTGACCTCTTTCTGCGACTCTCTTTTGTCTTTGGTAGGCTTCTTGTGTTTGGTAGGTGATACCAAAACAAAGAGAAACACCGCAGAGAAGACACAGAGAGAGACACAGAGAGAAATGCTAACCGCTCACTAATCGACTAACTACCCCGTCGAGCGGTACGTCAATTGAGGTTTTGGTGCTGCGGTCGAACAACTCCACGACGCCGTCGGAGATTTTCTTACCGACGGTGATGCGGTGGGGAATGCCAATTAAATCGGCGTCTTTGAATTTGACGCCCGCGCGTTCGTCTCGATCATCGAGCAACACGTCGAGCCCGGCCTGCTGCAACTCCTGGTAAAGTCGCTCGCCCGCTTCTTTGATCTCCGCTTGCTTTGTGTTGGTCAAGGTGACGACCACGTCGAACGGTGCGATTGATTGCGGCCAGATGATTCCGTCCGCGTCGTGGTGAAGCTCTATGGCCGCCGCCATGATGCGCTCGACGCCTATGCCGTAGCTTCCCATAATGAGCGGCACCTCTTTGCCGTCGGGAGCGAGCACGCGCGCGCCCATAGACTCTGAGTACTTCGTGCCGAGCTTGAAAATATGGCCGATCTCCAGGGCTTTGGACACTTCGAGCTGACCTTGTCCGCACTGCGGACAAATTTCGCCCGCAGCGACCAAGCGCAGATCAGCCCACTTGTCCACCTCTATGTCGCGATCCATCTGCACGCCGCGCAGGTGACGATCGTCCACGTTTGCGCCGGTCGTCATGTTGCTGCGCCCTACAAGGGCACGATCCGCGATCACGGTGATTTGCTGCTTCGACGCGGCGGCTTTCGCTTTCGCTCCGACGGTGCCCAGACTTCCGGCACTTGCGCCGAGCAAATTAACGATCTCGTCTGCTTGCGCGCTCCGCAGCTGTTGCGGCCCTCCGAGCGCGTCGGAGAGCTTCGCTTCCTGCAGTTGATGATCTCCGCGCAGCAAGGCGAGCACGAAACTCTGCTCGCCATCGCGTGTCGCGACCATCACCAGCGTTTTGATTTGCCTTTCGGCCGCGGCGCCGCCGGGAAAGTTAACCAGCGCCTCAATAGTGCGCACGCCCGGCGTGGCGAATTCTTCGGGAGCGGCCGCAAGCGACGGCGCTGCGTCTTCGACCACATTTAACTGCGACGTTGCTTTCTCCAGGTTGGCGGCGTAGCCGCAAGCGTCACACGTCGCGATCTGGTCTTCGCCCGCATCCGTTTTGACCATGAATTCGTTTGAAGCCGATCCGCCCATCGCGCCCGACGATGCTTCAACGATGACGAACTTCAAGCCGCAACGCTCAAAGATCTTTTGGTAAGCCGCGCGCTGGTCTTCAAAAGAGCGATCGAGGCCAACCTGGTCTATGTCAAAAGAGTAAGCGTCTTTCATCGTGAACTGACGCACGCGCAGCACGCCGGACTTCGGGCGCGGCTCGTCGCGAAACTTGGTTTGAATCTGATACCAAACTTGCGGCAATTGTTTGTACGAGCGAACCTCGTTGCGGGCGATCGCGGTGAACACTTCCTCGTGCGTCATGCCGAGGCAGAAGTCTCCGCCTTTGCGGTCTTTCAAGCGAAACATGTCGTCGCCAATCGCCGTCCAGCGGCCTGATTCCTTCCACAGTTCGCTCGGATGCAGCGCCGGCAGAAAAAACTCTTGGCCGCCGATGCGGTTCATCTCTTCGCGCAAAATAGTTGTGATCCGCAGGGCCACGCGCTGCGCGAGCGGCAGAAACGAATACACGCCGGCGGAGAGCTGGCGCACCATTCCTGCGCGCAACAGCAGTTTATGTGAAACGACTTCGGCGTCCGCCGGATCTTCGCGCAACGTGGGAATAAAATATTGAGACCAGCGCATGAAAAGTAAAAGCTCCTTACGAGTTGAGGGGTGTAAACCCGGCATTCTCACTCAACCGCACGCCGGAAGGCAAGGCGGCCCCATTGCATCGTGGGCCTCTGCATTTTCTCTGTGGTTCTCTCTCGTTTAAGTAGGACTGACTTAAACGAGAGAGAAACACGGAGACAAGACACAGAGAAACACAGAGAAAAACAAGAATGAAGAGACCCTTATTGCACCGCTTTCAAACGGTGATGTAACATCATCGTTTGGTCTGAAGCTCTTGGACACTGTTAACAGAAGAGGAGATAAGGATGAGCGACCAAAGAAACATGCGTTTGGCAGATGTTGACCCACTCATCAACAGAGCGGTTGACGCGGAGGTGGAGCGCCAATCAAGCGGGTTGGAAATGATCGCGTCGGAGAACTTTGTGAGCGAAGCGGTGCTCGAAGCGATGGGCTCCGTGTTCACGAATAAATACGCCGAAGGATATCCCGGCAAGCGCTACTACGGCGGCTGCGAATGGGCCGACGTGGTGGAGCAAGCGGCCATCGATCGGGCCAAAGAAATTTTCGGCGCAGAGCACGCCAACGTCCAGCCCCACTCCGGCGCCCAAGCCAATATGGCCGTCTTTCTGGCCGCGCTCTCACACGGCGATCAGATTCTCGGCATGAACCTCTCACACGGCGGACACCTCACGCACGGCCACCCGCTCAATTTCTCAGGCCTCAGCTACAAAGTCGCAGACTACGGCGTGGCGCGCGAAACCGAGCGTATTGATTACGACGAACTGCAGCGCATCGCCGAAGATCACCGTCCGAAATTGATTATTTGCGGCGCTTCGGCTTACTCGCGCATCATCAACTTTGAGCGCCTCGGCGAAATCGCCCGACAGACGGGCGCCAAACTGATGGCCGACATCGCGCACATCGCCGGGCCGGTGGCGGCCGATCTGCATCCTTCGCCCGTAGGGCACGCGGACTTTGTGACCACCACGACTCACAAAACGTTGCGCGGGCCGCGCGGCGGCCTCATCCTTTGCCGCCAAGAGTACGCCAAAGAAATAGACAAGAGTGTTTTCCCCGGCGTGCAGGGCGGGCCGCTTGTGCACATCATCGCCGCCAAGGCCGTGGCTTTCGGCGAAGCGCTGCGCGAAGACTTCAAAGCTTATCAGCGTCAGATTTTGGCGAACGCGAAGGCGCTTGCCGCGGCTCTGCAGCGAAACGGCTTTCGCATCGTCTCCGGCGGCACAGACAATCATTTAATGCTGGTCGATGTTTTCAACGCGGGGAAGGGCATTACCGGCAAAGTGGCCGAAAAAGCCCTTGAAGCGGCTGGCATCACGGCCAATAAAAACACCATCCCCTTTGACACCAACACGCCGTTCGTCGCCTCCGGCATACGCCTCGGCACGCCGGCCTTGACCACGCGCGGCATGCGCGAAGGGGAAATGGCGAAGATCGCAGACCTCATCTCGGAAGTGCTGCACGAGCCGGACTCGGAGGAGGTGCGCCGCCGCGTGAAACGCAGCGTCGCGGAACTCGCCGCGCGCTTCCCGCTCTACACCCAGCGACTAAAAGAAACCGTCGGCGCAGATTAAACTCTCTGTGTCTCTCTTTTGTCTTCTCTGCGGTGTTTCTCTGTGTTGAGGTGGGTGTTACTTAAACACAGAGAAACACCGCAGAGAAGACAAAAGAGAGACACAGAGAAGGTATTTCTTGAAATGGAAAAGATCTTCGGCCGCGATGGGTTGATCGCGCGCGCGCACCCCGAGTATGAGTACCGCCCCGGCCAAATTCAGATGGCCGAGGCGGTGCTGCGCGCGTTCGCCGAAAAGCGGCACTTGATTGTGGAGGCGGGAACGGGCACCGGCAAAACCCTTGCCTATTTGGTGCCGGCGGTGGCTTTCGCGACCGGCGGGGGCGGCGGCCGCGTGATCATTTCCACGGGCACCAAGAATTTGCAGGAACAGTTGATGGAAAAGGACATCCCTTTTCTGCAAAAGGTTTTGCCGCGCAAATTCTCCGCGGCCTACATGAAGGGCCGCAGCAATTACGCTTGTTTACAGCGCATCAAGAAAACCGACACGAGCCCCATGCTCGACGGCCTCCGCGACATAGATTACTTCGACGAAGTGCGCCGCTGGACGCGCGACTCGCAAACGGGCGATCGCGCAGAGCTGGTGGGCCTGCCCGAAAACCTTTCCTTTTGGCGTCACATAGACGCGCGCTCGGAAACTTGCCTCGGCCAAAAGTGCCCGGACTTTGATCCTTGCTTTATCACGCGCATGCGCCAGCGCGCCTCGGACGCCGATCTGGTGATCGTCAATCACCACCTCTTTTTCGCTGATCTCGCGCTGCGCGGCGGCGAATACGGGCAGGTGCTGCCGGATTATTCGGCGGTGATTTTCGACGAAGCGCACTTGATCGAAGACATCGCGGCGGAATACTTCGGCTCGCAAATCTCGAATTACCAAATCGAAGATCTGCTGCGCGATCTGCAAATGCTGCCCGTCACCGATGTCGATGCCAACCGGGAATTGACCCGCACCGCAGGTCGCATCGGGCGTTTCGCCGATTCTTTCTGGAGCGGCTTTCGCGAGGCGCGTGAAGACGAGGGACGCTTTCCCATCTTGCCGGGCACCTTCGCCACAGAGGATCGTGATGGCGATTTACAGGCGACGGCGCTTGGCGACGTCTACTTGAGTTTGAACAATTCACTGCAACGTCTCGAAACAACGCTTGACGCGGTGCCCAATCAAAGCCCGGAGATTGAGAACTACTTGCGGCGCGTGCGCCAGACGCGCTTTGATCTGGAATTTGTGGTCGCGGGCGGCGATCGCTCTTTCGTTTACTGGCTTGAGCGGCGCGGGCGCGGCTTCTTTTTGCGCGCTTCGCCGATTGACGTTTCCGGCCTGCTGCAAGACAAATTGTTCGGGCGCGTTGAGACCACAGTGCTCACCTCCGCGACGCTCGCGAGCGCCGGCAGTTTCGCTTTCATACGCGAGCGCCTCGGCATCGCAGAGCCCGATGAATTGATGGCCGCTTCGAGTTTCGACTACGCCAAACAGGCCGTGCTTTATCTGCCGCGTAATATGCCCGACCCGCGCTCGCCGCAATGGACCGAGCGGGCCGCCGACGAAGTGGTGGGAATTCTCAACGCCACACGCGGCCGCGCCTTTGTGCTGTCGACAAGTTTGGGCGGCATGAACGCTTTGTACGAACGCGTGGCGCCGCGCGTCGATTACCCGTGTTTCGTGCAGGGCAGCGCCTCAAAGGCCGGATTGCTGGAGCGTTTTCGCGCCACGCCCGGCGCGGTTCTTTTCGCGACCTCTAGCTTTTGGCAAGGCGTGGATGTGCGCGGCGAACAATTGTCGTGCGTGATTATTGACAAACTGCCGTTCGCCGTTCCGAGCGACCCGGTGGTGGCAGCCAGGCAGCGCCACATCGACCTGGCCGGCGGCTCCAGCTTTTTCGAGTACAGCGTGCCGCAGGCGATCATCGCTCTCAAGCAAGGATTGGGACGCTTGATTCGCAGCGCGACCGATCGCGGCGTGCTGGCTGTGCTCGATCCGCGGCTGCGCACCAAAGGCTACGGGCGCCAATTTCTGGACAGTTTACCCGCGTGCCGCGTCGTCAATGACATAGAGGAAGCGGCGGAAATATTTAAAGGCGATACGCCGAAACAAGAATTTCGCCCGAAAGCGCCCGCGCCGGCGCGAACCCGTTTAACGCCGCGGCCCTAAGCGCGGGAGAAGAGAATTATGCCGGGAATGTACGAAGTGATGATCGAGCGGCACTTTTCAAGCGCGCATCAATTGCGCGGCTACAAGGGAAAGTGCGAGAACCTGCACGGCCACAACTACAAAATCGAAATCTTCGCCCGCGGTCGCCAGCTCGACCGCACGGGCCTGCTCGTCGACTTCGGCGAATTAAAAGAAGCCGCCGACGAAGTGGTGCACTACCTCGATCACCGCAACATCAACGAATTGCCGCCGTTCGATGCGGAACTCAACCCTTCGGCCGAAAACCTCGCGCGCTACATACTGGAGCGCGTCGGCTCACGCATCGGCGACGCGCGCGTCCAAGTCTACAAAGTCCGCTGCTACGAAACGCCGACCAGTGTCGCGACCTACCGGGTGGATTAACCAAGAGTGCTGAGTACTGAGTGCTGAGTTAAGAGG
>JBBJMB010000123.1:0-9977 GCA_037719755.1 Pyrinomonadaceae bacterium | reverse complement strand
CCCTCGATGGTGACTTACCACCGCCGTTTGCTTCACGATGCGCTGGTGCTGGTGCTTACTTTGGGTTCGGTGTTGTGCTTTCACGCGGCGCGCACGTATCCGAGCAACACTCGTCAAGGGCAGCTCGCCCGGCTCGGTTTGGTCGGTTTGCTGGCGCTGTTTCTGTGCACCAAGGCCAATGCGTTTTTTATCATCTTGATGCTCTTTTCCTTTGGCGTGGCCATGTGGATGCGGCGCGTGTTGTGGCGCGCCCGAACGGGCGCCGCAAATGCGAGCCGCTTGTCGGCGGCCGTTCCTTTGCTGATGCTTCTCGCGGTCGGCTTCGCGTCAATCACGGCGATTCGTCAATCCCCGAACGTCAGCCAAAACGAAATCATGCTTTACGTCGTTTGCTTTCTCTGCTCTTTGGTCGTTTGGTTCTGGCTCGCGCGCGGCGCAGATTTGCGGCGGCGCGATGAGTTGCCGCCGCCGCAGGCGGGCGGCGTGGCGGAGCAGCGCGAGCCGTTTTGGATGAGGTACGACTGGCGGACTCCCGTTTTGGGTTTCGGCATTTTGATGTTGACGCTGGCTTTTTTCTACGGCGATTTCTACATCTGGTGGCGCGAGCCGGCGCAGATCCCGAAGCACTTAGCGGATACGGTGGACGCCGTTCCGGGAATGATTAGATACTGGGGCGGACAACAGCGCGCGCCGCGTCTCGCCAGCCGTCACGATTACTACATCGTGTTGATGCTGCTCTACGAATTGCCAATTGTGGTGGCGGCCATCGGCGGCATGTGGCGCGCGAGCCGCGAGCGTTCCGCCTTCACGGACCTTTTGATCTGGTGGGCGTTCACTTCATTTACGGCCTACGCGATGGCCAACGAGAAAGTGCCGTGGCTGCTGCCGCACATTATGCTGCCGCTGATTCTTTTGGCGGGCTGGTGGCTGGCAAGTTTACGCTTCAGTAAACCGCCTCAAAGAATCGCCTTTGCCGCCGCTTGCTTGATCGGCGCCGTTTTTTTGGTGCGCGGCGTTTCGGCGACGAATTTTGAGCGCGGCCTAGACAATCACGAGCCTATGTTTTTCGCGCACACTACGGAAGCCTTTCGCGACAGCTTCTTCCACGCTCTCGAACAAAAGCGTGAAAGCAAAGATTGGATTTGGATTGACGGCAGTTATCAATGGCCTATGGCTTGGTACTTGCGCGACTCGGAAGAGCGCTACGGAGCCAAGGTGTGGTGGGGCCTGACTCCGCCGGGTTCGGAAAAGGAGGGCGCGATGAAGATGGCGGCCGTCTCTGTGCCGAAGTACAACTCGGATGCTCGCTTCGCCGATTGGAAGAAATGGTCTTGGGACCGCAACGCGGGCCTGGTCCGAGAGGGACACGAGCCGCCGCCGGACCTGGCCGTCTGGCCGCGCGCCTCCTGGGGCGCGCTGCGTCTGGACCGCCTCCCGCTTTACTGGCTCGGCCGCCGCGCCTCTGATAAAAACGGCATTCTCTACGGGCATACACCGGGAGATGGTGGTGGCAACAAAACGATGAACGATAACGATGAACGATGAATGATAAGAATAAAGTTCTTTAGTTCTTAACTGATGTTACGCAGAAGCAGGTTGCAGATGACGATTCGATGAATCCGCGCTGAGCGGACGGTAGCATAAGCCCCGCGTGAGCGCAGCGCAACGCGGGGTATGAGTCCATCAGTGGCCAGCCCGCTGCGGGCGACGAACGATTGTTTCGTCTGCGCCGCTCGCCGCCTGCTGTCGCAGGCTTTAATCATGGGCGCGGTTGTCCCCGCGCTCCGCCTTCGGCTGCGCGGGGCAAGGCGGTTGCCGTCCGCTCACGCGGACTCTGACATGCCCATGAATTCTTAACATGAGTTCTTATCGTTCATCGTTCATCGTTCCGCGTTCATACTTTTTAATATGTTTTACTTGCTTCTCTGGTGGTTTGTGGTTAGTGCGATGGGTGTGCTTGCGCTGCCGGTGACGTTTACTCTTTTTAAGTATTTGCCGGATAAAGGGTATGCGTTTAGTAAAGCGTTCGCTGTGCTGATCGTTGGGTATTTCACGTGGCTCGCCGGGTATGTGATGACCTATAGCGCGAGGACGGTTTACGTTGCGATTCTCATCCTCGGCGCGGCGTCGTATCTGCTTGTTTCGCGGACTTGGGCGGCGCTTTCGGAATTCATGGCGGCGCAGCGGAAATACATTTGGATCACGGAAATTATTTTCCTCGGCGTGTTCTTAATGGCCGGCGCGTTTAAGATGCGCACCTTTGAGATCGCGGGCACCGAAAAGCCGATGGACTTCGCGTTGATGAACGCGATCCTCGCTTCGGCGCAGATGCCTCCGCATGATCCATGGCTCGCGGGCGGCCACATCTCTTATTACTACGGCGGCTACTTTATTGTGGCGTCGCTGGCGAAGCTGACCGGCACGCCCTACGGCGTCAACTACAATCTCGGCGTGGCGCTTATTTGGGCGCTCACCGGCCTGGGCGGCTTCGGCATCGGCTACGCGCTGACGCGTAAATACGTTTACGCCGCGTTCCCGGCGGTTTCCTTAACCGCACTGGGAAATCTGGATTTCTGGCATCGCGCGATTCAGAGTTTTCAATACGGCGATTTACGCGCGGCTTACTATAACCATCCGGTTGACCCAAGTTTATCAAGCGGAATTTCCGGCTTCATCGCTTTCCTGTTCAGTCCTGTTGAGCGCCACTGGAATTACTTTCAAGCTTCGCGAATCATCGAGGTGCCGCCGCAAGACAAATTGATTAATGAGTTTCCGGCGTTCAGCTTTTTCCTCTCCGATTTGCATCCGCACGTGATGGCGCTCCCCTTTGTGCTGCTCGCGCTCGGGCTCGCCTTTAACTTGATGAAAGCTCCCGCGCGCGGCCTGGAAATCTTCGGCCGCGACGTGCGGTGGCGATACGCGCTGTGGGCGCTCATCGCCGTCGTCTTTGGCGGCCTAGGGTTCATCAACAGTTGGGATTTGCCGACCGCGCTGCTTGTTTTGGGCTTGTGCTTGACCGCGGGGCAATCGTGGGCGCACGGCGAATTTTCCAAGCCTTGGTTTCTGGCGCTCGCGCTTGTCGGGCTGCCGATAGTTGCGGCGAGCGGTCTCTTTTACGCTCCGTTTTATTGGAAGCTTCAATCGCAAGCCGAAGGCGTTGGCTTTGCGCCCGAGCGCACAGACATTTATTTTCTGTTCGTCTTGTTCGGTCTCTTCTTTGCGATTCTTTTGCCCGCTCTTGGCGGGCGGGCGGTGCGCGCACTGCTTGATCGCGAATCGCTTGAGAGACCGGCGCGAAGCCGCAGGGTTGAGTGCACTTTCTGCGGCCGCAGGGGAGCGGGGAAGGGCGTTTGTAAGTTTTGCGGCGGCGACCTCGCGCCCGCGGTGGACGGGGAGGTCACGCCGATTGTCAACGAAGGTGCGCGCTTTCGCGTGCAGGAACTCGGCGCTTGGCTGTCAACGGCGAACAAATCCGCGTGGTACGGCGCAACTTTGGTCGGCGTGATCGGCGGCGTTTTGTTGGTCACCACGATGGGCACATTTAACTTGGCGTCGACGATTTTGAGTTTGCTGATGATTTTGCTGGCGCTCGTTTCGCTCACCTCAAAGTCGGACACGAAGGAATTGGTTTTCGCGACGCTGCTGTGCGCCGTGGGTTTTGGGCTCATCGCGATGTGCGAGTTCTTCTACGTGAAAGATGTTTTTCAGGGCGGCGCTTTGCGGCGCATGAACACCATCTTCAAGTTTCATTACCAGGTGTGGGTGCTGTTGAGCGTGGCCTCGGCGCCGCTGCTGCAATGGCTAATCGAGAAGAGATGGCCCGAGTGGAGCGCTTGGCGGCGCAACGCCTGGGTGACGATCGCGGGCCTCTCTTTGTTTGCCGCCGGCATTTACCCCGTGCTCACTTCAGACACACAGGCCGCGCCAAAAGACGCGGCCCATCCGCTGACGCTCGACGGAACCTACACCTTCAGAGCCAACCACCCGGACGAGGCCGGAGCCATCGATTGGATTAGAAACAACGTGCGCGGCGAAGTTGGCGCCAAAGCGCCGGTTGTGCTCGAAGCCTGGGGAGGGTCTTACACAGAGTACGCGCGCATCTCCACGCAAACCGGCATCCCGACGGTGCTCGGCTGGGACGGGCACGAGCATCAGTGGCGCGGCTCCGACTCCCGCGGTTTGATCCGCGGCAAAACAACAGACGACACGCTCGATCAACGCCGGCGCGATGTGGACGCGATTTACACCACCACCGATCAGGCGTTGGCCCGCCAGCTTTTGCGTAAATACGGCGTCGATTATGTGTTCGTGGGCGGGCTCGAAAGAGAAAAGTACAAAAACCAATTGCAGGGGCTGGGCAAGTTTGCGCAACTCGGCACACCGGTTTACACACAGGGCTCCGCGAGCCTCTACCGCATCGGCTCCTAAAAACTCTCGGGGTCGCCGTCCTTACTCTGCGTCCCTCTGTGTCTTTTCGCTGTGATTCTCTGTGTTCAGGTAACATTTTCCTAAACACAGAGAAAAGACACAGAGGACGCAGAGAGGTTTAATAATTACATCTCCCGCCATCTATCAGTTAGACGATTTAACCTCAGATCTTAGTTTGACATCCGCGGCGAGTCCCAAATATAGTGTGCCTTACCCGCAGGCACTCTAGCGGTTGTATTGTGCCCCCGGTATTGAATTCTTAAACCCCGGACGCCAATAGAATTTAATGTTCAGGTTACAGCGTTTAGAAATCACCGGATTTAAATCCTTCGTAGATCACACCGAACTCATCTTCACAGGCGACGGCACAACAGCCATCGTCGGACCAAACGGTTGCGGCAAATGTGTCAGCGGCGACACTCTGGTGACGCTCGCTGATGGGCGTGAAGTTGCGATTCGTGAGTTAGTCGACAACTCGCTTTCCCGCTCATCTGAGATTGAAGTCCTCGATGATGGTTTGGTCACACGCCAGAACCCGCAGGCGATTCGCATCCTCTCGCTGCATCCGGAAACGCTGCGGCTTGAACCGCGCCCGGTTTCGGCTTTCATCAAGCGCGAAGCCACGCCGTATCTACTGCGGATTCGCACTCGCGCCGGCCGAGAGGTCACGGCCACCCCTTATCATCCACTCTTCACTTTGGATCGTGGACGTCTGCGCTCGCTCAAAGCGGAAGAGCTGCAAGCGGGCGTGCGCATTGCCGTCCCGCGCCGACTGCCCGTGAGCGGCGCGGCAGTGCCGATCCGTCCGCATCAAGTGCTGGCCGAGCTTCGCGAAGAAGACAATATCTATGTCGCTAATTCGGCGGCGATGCGCTCTTGGGCGAGCGATAACCGAGCGATTTTCGGCACCTGGCGAAATTGGATGCGCGCGGCGGACGTGCCCGCAAGCCGTTTTCGCGGCCTACCGGGCGGGCAGGCTGTTGGCGCCACAACGCTCGCTCAGCTCGCCCGCGCGGCGACGATTCAGCCACCTCTTGACGGGCGTTTTCAGTCTGAGCGGGCCGGAGTGATGCGGTTGCCTCCGACGTTCACGCCAGACTTGGCGCGCTTTCTCGGGTTACTGGTGGCCGAAGGGCGCAACACCGTCTCCAATCAAACTTGGTTCGTTAACTCAGACCCGGCCGTTAACAACGAGTACGCGCGTTTGGCTGAAACACAACTGGGCCTTGAAGTTCATCGCTACAAGTACAAAGTCGGTGTCGAAGATTCTTTGATTTACTCACGCGCTCTGGGCGTGATGTTAGAGCGGCTGTTTAATTACCCCGTGGGGTCGCGTTCAGCGGAAAAAGAAGTGCCCGCGCAAATCTTCTGCTCCGATGAAGAAACGCAGTGGGCGTTTCTCTCCGGTCTTTTTGAAGGGGATGCTTATGTGTGCGCGCGTCCGCAAAGCGGTCAGAGGCGTCCGCTCGCTTACATTGAGTATGTCTCGGCAAGTCAAAAGCTGGCCCAGGGAGTGATCTCCCTGCTGCTCAGGCTTGGCATCTTTGCTGTGCTCCGCCGCAAGGAGCGCTACGCGAGCAACACACCGGAGCGGCGGCGCCGACCGTATTACAGTGTCTTGATCTACGGTATAGAGCAGCTTCAACGCACGGCCGCACGCCTTTCGTTTATCGGAGAAAAGCAACGCGCGCTCGAAGCGATCAAAGCCATCCGTCCTGCCTCTAACCCGAATCATGATCTGGTGCCAGGCGTCACCTCATTAGTCAAAGAAGCCGCGCGGGTCGCCGGCGTCAAGATGAAGCGTCACCGCCGGCAGCACCCGAAATTGGCGGCGTACGTCGAGAATCGTTGCGAAGCCAGTCGCGGTGGATTGCTGGAAGTCGCGGCGCAGATCGAAAAGTTAGGCAGTGAAACGGACGCCGCACGGCACACGCTGGATCACCTCACGGTCTTAGCCACTTCCGATCTTTACTGGGACGAGATCGTCAGTATCGAACAAGTGCCGCCCGCCGATCCGTGGGTTTACGACTTGAGTGTAGCTGAAACGCACAACTTTGTGGCCGGCAACATTGTCGTCCACAACAGCAACATTTCAGACGCGATTAGCTGGGTTTTGGGCGAACAAAAGGCCAAGCAGTTGCGCGGCTCCGAAATGAAAGACGTGATCTTTCAAGGATCGCGCAACCGCCCGCCGGCCGGGATGGCCGAAGTCGTGCTGCACCTTGTGCGCGACGAAACGATGCCCACCGACTCGGACGTGGAAGACCTTGATTCCGCGCTTGAAGACATAGACGAGCACGTCGTACCCATCGCAGGTGAGCAGGAAAAGGCGGCGGGCGGCGACCCCGGGCCTCTCGCCGAAGCGAGTGCAGCCGAACCCGTTAAAGATGCGGCGGAGCTGGAAGCGGCGGCGCGCAAGCGCGGACGGCGGCACTGGCGCCCGAGCCGCGTGGCGCTCGAATTTCCGCCCGGCGAAACGGTCACGGTGGCCCGTCGGCTTTATCGTTCCGGCGAAAGCGAGTATCTGCTCAACGGGCGCGAATGTCGCCTGCGAGATATTCAGGATCTTTTCTCCGGCACGGGCCTCTCCGGCGCCCACTACGCCATTATCGAGCAGGGCCGCATCGGGCAGATTCTTTCGGCGAAGCCTATGGAGCGCCGCGCGCTGATCGAAGAAGCGGCCGGTATTACCAAGTTTCGCGTCAGGCAGCGAGCGGCCGAGGCCCGCCTCGAATCAGCGCGCGCCAACTTGCGTCGCTTAACCGACATCACTTTGGAGATCGAACGTCAGGTTGGGAGCCTTCGTCGCCAGGCCGCCAAGCGCCGCTACCGCGCCGTCCGCGAGGAATTGCGCGATCTGCTGCGCGACGTATTTGTGGCCGAAGAGCAAGCTCTTTCTCACTTACTGGCAGCGACGCGTGAGCGACTCGCCGAGGCTGAGGCCGCAGAACTTTCACTCGGTGAGATTCTCGTGGCGCTTCAAGACGAAGCCAGAGAAGCAACGGCCGCTGCTCGCCTTTGCGAAGAGCAATTATCCGTGGCGCGCGCGCGCGCCGCCGAGTGCGCACTGCAGCGCGACCGGCGCGAGCGCGAGTGCGCTTACTTGCGCGAGCAGGCCGCCAATCTCGAACGTCGAACGGGCGAGCTGGAGACCGAGTTAAAAGCCCTGCGCGCGCGCCGAAGAAGTCGCAGCCGAGTGCGAAGCTCTGCGCGAGCAGGAAGCCGCGTTGCGCGCCGCCAGCGAAGAAGCCACGCAAACGCTTGCCGATTACGAGGAAGCCTACAATCTACGATTACAAGAAGTGGCCGCCGCCGAGTCGTCAATCGAGAGCGCTCGCGCAGAGCTGCTGACGCACACCGCCGTAGCCGAGCGATTAATGGAGCACGGCCGGCAGCTCGCCGCGGCCTTCGCTCGATTGACGCTGCAGGCAGAAGGTTTAGCGCGCGAAGGCGAGCGCGCACGCGAAGCGCACGCGGCCGCGCAGCTTGAGCTCACGGACATTGACACAAACATCAAAACCGCCGATGAGCGCAAATCCGCGTTGATCGCTGAGCGCGACGAATCGACGATTGTAGTGTTGCGCGCGCGCGAGGCGGCCACAACGGCCAAGCGCGAACTCACGGTTCTGCGAGACGAGCACGCGCGGGTTCATCACAGATTGGATACGCTCGCCGAACTCGACGCACGGCGCGCGCAATATTCGCAAGCTGTGCAGCGACTGCTGGCGGCCGGCGACGCGGGCGCGGCGCGGGATTTTCATTGCGTGGGCACGCTGGCGGATTTGCTGCGCGTCGAGCCGCAGTGGGAGCGCGCCGTCGAGGGTGCGTTGGGCGCCCTGCTGCAAGCGGTCGTCGTGCCGACGCCGGATGATGCGTTGCGCGCGGCGCAATGGCTGCGCGCTAATCAAGCCGGGCGCGCCCACTTCATCGTGGCCGGGCTGCACGGCGGCGGCCCCCAAGAGGGAGGCATCGCCACAGAAGAAGCGCGGGAGCCTGAGACGGGCGCCGGCGCAGATGAGAACGCCTTTGAACAAGCGCCGCGTGTGGGAGATTTGCTCGGCGTCGCCCGCGAATTAAACGATAGTCTTTTGCGCGCCCTGCCGCGAGAGCTCGCGGCGCGCGTGTGTAACGACCTGGATCAGGCCATCGCGCGATCACTTTCGAGCGGCGCGATGTGTGTGACGCTTGACGGCGAGTGGTGCGCCGGCGGCTTGATTAACGCGGGCGACCGGCGCGCGAGCGACGAAGGCGATAGCCTGCTCGCTTTCAAAAGAGAATTGCGCGAATTAACCGCGCAAGCCGATGAACTGAAAGCCGAGCTTCCCGATTTGGAGAACAAGGCGCAGGCCGCCCGCGCCGCCGTCGACGAAGCGGAGGGCGCCGTGCTATCGCTAAACGACGCCGTAGGCCGCGCTGAGCGCGAACTGGTGGGCAAAGAGCTCCAGGCCAAACAGCTGGCGCAAGATGTCGAGCGGGCGGCGCGCCATGTGCGCGTCGTCGGAGATGACGGTGCGCGCCTCGCCGCGGAAATCGCCGAATTGGAGGATCGTCGCGCCAAGGCCGTGGGCGATGCCGAGCGCGCCGAACTTAACAGGCAAACCTCGCTCGGGACGGTGGCGCAGGCGACCACGCTTTTGGCGTTGGCGCGGCGCGAGTCGGAAGGCGAAAACGAGCGCCTCGGCGGGCAACGAGCGATTGCCGCCGCCGCGGCCGAGCGGCGCCGCGCGGCGATGGTCGAGCTGAAGCGGCGCGAAGCCGAGCGCGAAGATTTGCGATTTCGCATCGAGCGGCACACGCAGGAGGAGGCCGCAACCGACGCCCGCTTATCGGAAATTATGCGCTCCATAGACCGCCTGGAAGAAGGCGCGGGCGACACAGCGGAAGAAAGCCTACGCATTGAGCGTGACATCGAAGGGGCGGTAACGCTGCTCGGCGAAACGCGCGAGCGCGCCGACGCCCTCGCCACGCAGTTCGCCGAGTTGAACCGCGAAGCCGCCACAGCGCGCGACCATCGAGCCGCCCTGGAAGTCAGCCGGGCTGAGACGACGGCGCGGCTCGGCTATGTCCGCGAGACTTGCGTCAACGAGTTAAATCAAACGCTTGAAGAGATCGCGCGCGAAGTGAAGACGGCGGAGGATTTCGATCTGGAGGCGTCGCGTGCGCGCGTTGAAGAAATGCGGGCGCGTGTCGAAAGCTTCGGCGCCGTCAATATGATGGCCCTCGAAGAATTGGCTGAGGCCGAGGAGCGGTTCACCTTTCTCACCGATCAGCGGCAGGACATCGTTGACGGCATTTCTTCCACGGAAGAAGCGTTGCGCGAGATTAAGCGCCGCTCGCGAGACCGCTTCCGAGAAGCATTTGAGGTGATTAATCGAAACTTCAGCGAACTCTTTCTGGAGCTATTCGGCGGCGGGCGCGGCGAGATGAGTTTGATTGACGCCGACGATATATTAGAATCAGGAATAGACATTGTGGCGCAGCCGCCCGGTAAGCGGTTGCAGAGTGTGCTGCTTCTCTCGGGCGGCGAAAAGGCGATGGCGGCGCTCGCA
>JBBJMB010000122.1:0-9990 GCA_037719755.1 Pyrinomonadaceae bacterium | reverse complement strand
GTTGAGCCACTACCGACGAGCGCAAATGGCGCATTATGAATCCGTCGCTCGCCGAATACCACGTTCCCGTTCAACTCGACGTGCCGCACATCGAAATCATTTACAACGACATTCCCGACGAGCACACGCCGCTCGGCGCGCACGGAGTCGGCGAAATCGGCATCACGGGCGCGGCGGCGGCAATCGCGAACGCGGTTTTCAACGCGACCGGCAAGCGCGTGCGCGATTTGCCTATTACTCTGGACAAACTGCTCTGACGCAAGCTGCCAGAGGAGCAACGGATGAACGCGGATCAAAAAAACAATTGATTGAATCCGCGTTCATCCGCGTCCTTAGTTTTTGGTTCCCCAGACTGTGCTACGACCCGGGCAACATTCTTCCGTTCAGCTTACCGCCGTGACGCCTCAGCGTTCACGGATTATTTCTTCTCCTTCTCCTCCTCTTGCGCGTTCGTCAGCAGCTCGACGATCACTCCGAGCTGCGTCGTGAGGTCAACGTACGCGTAACTGCCGCCGGTGAAATCGCCGTGCTGGATAAGTTGGCCGCCCTTTTTTTCGAGCGCGGCGACGTGGTCCTTCATCCCTTTAACTCGGAACGCGATGTGATGCACGCCCTCGCCTTTCTGGTCCAGAAACGCGCCACGTGCTCGGCCCGCCGAGCGGCTCGATCAACTCGATGGCGATGTTCTCGGCGCGGGAAAGCCAGTTTGGCCCGCGCCCGGGTCGGCTTTCCGCGAAAACGCAGGTGAGTTTTCAAGCGCATCTGTGATTGAAACCTGCGGCACTTCCACCCCCAATAAATTGGCGTAAGCCCGCGCCGCTTTATCTATGTCGCGCACCACCAGCGCGATGTGGACGACGACGTTGTCTCCAAACTTTCCGGCCTCTGGGCGCAAGCCTGTTCAGGAAGTGCGAATACGAGCGCCACGAGGGCGATCGCGGTTAAAAGGTGCATGGTTAATCTTTTCATTTCTCTCATCTGCTTTCACTTCAAACGTTGCGTCAACGGAGAATTAGGAGTACAAAACTGCTATCTCGCCGAAACGGGCACGCAAAAAATTAAAACTTTCGGAAGCGCCGGCACGTGCCGCCGCACACAAGCGCTTTTTCATCACAGGAGACTTCGACCATGAAGAGATCCGCCCGACATGAGTTCGTGTGTTTACTGGCTGTCCTCTCAGTTCTGTTTGTCAGCTGCGGTTCCGATTCTACGCCTCCGCCCACCAAGGCGGTTAAAATGGTGGCGTTTATTCCCAACACCTCATCGGATTTCTGGAAGGTGGCGCGCAAAGGGTGCGAGAAAGCCGATGCCGAAATGCCAGACATGGCGGTCACCTTTAAGACTCCGTATGACGGCACGCCGCTCGCTCAAAATCGCTTGATCCGAGAAGCTCTCGATCAAGACGCCGACGTCATCGCGGTCAGCCCCATTGATCCAACCGGCCAAAAGCAAGCTCTCAATGAGGCCGCGAAAAGGTCTCTCGTGATCACGCAGGACAGCGATGCGCCGGACACTAATCGCGTGCTCTACATTGGCGCCGATAACATGGCCGCCGGGCGCCAAGCCGGGGAACTGGTCAAGAAAGCATTGCCGAAGGGCGGAAAGATTATGGTCTTCGTCGGCAAGCGCGAATTGCAGAACTCGCGCGACCGCATCGACGGTCTCAAGGAATCGCTGCAAGGCTCGGGAGTCGAGATGGTAGACATCTTAACCGATGACAATGATCCGTCGCGCGCCAGAGGCAACGCCGAGGAAACTCTGACCAAGCACCCGGACGTGGTCGGGATGGTCGGCTTGTGGAGCTACAACGGGCCGGCGATTTTACAGGCCCTTAAAAACGGCGACAAAATCGGCAAAGTCAAGATCGTGTGCTTCGATGACGAAAAGGAAACCATCGAAGGCATTAAAACAGGAGCCATCTTCGCGACCGTCGCGCAGCAGCCTTTTGAGTACGGCTACCAGGTCATGCAAGTGGCGGCGAAAATTCTGAAAGGAGATCGTTCGGGCATTCCTGAGAACAAGCAGATCTTTATCCCGACGGTAGTTGTGCAGCGCGAAAACGTCGATAAATTCAAGGCCGACATGGATCAATTGCTCGCCGGCACCAAGTAGATAGAGAACAAGGTTGGTTAAAAATTAGATGATAGCTTGAAAGCCCGAAGATGAGCCGCGGATGAGCGGCGAAGACGCGAATTCATGCGATTGTTTTAGCTGATTCGCGTTTCTCCGCCGCTCATCCGCGACCCCTTTTTGTCTCCCCTCACGGTGACGCTACCAAAAACAGTGCTCTTTTCTAATCTCTATCCTCTTCTCTCAACTTTTGCACTTGGCGGCGAAGCTCATCGATTTCGGCGCGCATGTGGGGCAAACGGCCGAACAAAGCGTTGAGCCGCTTGTATTCTTCGAGCGGCCTGACCGGCACGCCCCACATCACGGAGCCGCGGCGCACGATTTTGCCCGGCAACACGCCGGCCTTCGATCCGATGATCGCGCCGCTTTCGACGCGCGCATGATCGCCCATCCCGACTTGCCCGCCGATCACGGCGTCGTCCTCAATCACCGTGCTGCCGGAAATTCCCGTTTGCGCGGCGATCACCACTCGCTCGCCGATCTCCACGTTGTGCGCGATCTGCACGAGGTTGTCGATCTTGGTGCCGCGGCCGATGCGGGTTTGGCCCAAAGCTCCGCGGTCGATGCAGGTGTGCCCCAATCTCCACGTCATCGGCGATGATGACCGTTCCGAGCTGCGGAAATTTGTGGTAACCGTCGTCGCCGCGCACGTAGCCGAAGCCGTCGGCCCCCACCACGGCGCCGGCGTGCAGAATCACGCGATCACCGATTTGGACGTGGTCATACAGCACCACGCGCGGGTGGATCACGCAGTCCCGGCCAATTTTCACATCATCTCCGAGACAGGCCCGGCGTGAATCTGTGAATGCGCTCCGACGCGCGAGCGCTCGCCGATTGCGCGTACGGCCCGACGAAAACCGGGGCGTCAAGCTGCGCGCTTTCCGCGACAATCGCGGTGGAATGAATTTGTTCGCGCATCTTCTTTCGCGGATGCAGCTCTTCGGCGATGAGCGCGAACGCGAGCTTAGGCCGCGCCACCGCAATCGCACACCGGCCTGCTACCTGCGACTCCTCCGGCACAATCAAACAAGATGCCTTGCTGCTGTCTCGGGCGCTCCGGAGCGCTTTCGCGTCTTCGACAAAAGCGATCTCGCCCGCGCCGGCGCTCGCGAGGCTGGCGACGCTTGTGATCAGCGCTTCGTCGTTTCCGCCTATCAAGCGCCCGCCCACCAGCGCGGCCAACTCGGCCACGGTTCTTCCAGGATTTCTTTGCGGCATAGATATACTTTCTCTCTGTGCTTCTCTCTCTGTGTCTTACTTCTCCGTGTTTCTCTGTGTTTAAGTAGGTCTTACCTAAACACAGAGAAACACGGAGAAAGAACACAGAGAAACGCAGAGTTAAGCCTCCAACATTTCTTCACCACGTGCGCGCGGAAAGCCGCGCTGCGAGGCGCGGATGAAGTTGATGAGATGCTGCACGTTCGCGTCTTCGATCAGAGCGGCCTCGGTGAGCGCTTCCTCAAAAGGCAGAGGTGAGCGAAAGAGGATGCGGTACGCTCGCTTTAACGCGCGCCGCTCATCGTTTGAAAACCCCGCCCGGCGCAGCCCCGTGGCGTTTACTCCGCGCAAAGCCGGCGGGTTGCCGTCGGTAATGAGAAACGGCAACACGTCCTGCACGATCTTCGATTTGCCGCCAACCATCGCGAAACGTCCGATCCGCACAAATTGATGTGCGCCAACGTTGGAGGAAAGAAACGCGTGATCTTCAACGCTGATGTGTCCGGCCAGCGCCACACCGTTGGCGAAAATATTGTGGTCTCCGATCACACAATTGTGGGCCACATGGACGCCGATCATCACAAAATTATGCGACCCGAGGCGCGTCTCCTGCCCTTCGCCGGAGGCGCGGTGCAGCGTCGCAAACTCGCGGATAATATTGTCATCGCCGATCAAGAGCCGACTCGGCTCGCCCATGTATTTCACGTCCTGCGGCTCGCCTCCCAAAACGGCGTGCTCATAAACGCGATTGTTTCTGCCGAGCACTGTGTAGCGCTTGATGATCGCATGCGCGGCGATTTGGCAGTGCGCCCCGATCGTCACGTCCCGTTCGATCACAGCGAAAGGGCCGATTTGCACTCCGGCATCGATCTCCGCCTGCTCGCTGACGCAGGCTGTCGGGTGGATATCCATAAAGTCGCTTGATACTACAGACAACGAATCATCGCCCGCAACCGGCAATAAAGCGCGAGCCTTGCCGCGAAAACAGCCGGGTCGCCGGCGAAGGGGCTCGCAAGTTTGCGATTGCCTTTCCCGGCCGATGTCGCTATCATCTGGCGTTTGAATAGCTTATGGCTCAAGGCCGATCTATAAATTTGGTTTTGCTGCTAATGATTTGTTTTTAATAATGTCGGAGGGCATAAATGCGTGTTTAGTGACCAATTTCGTCGTGGTGAATCTGAGAAAGGCGCCTTCAGTGGAGTGAAAAACTCTCCGCTGATTTCAAGCATTTCAAACGCCGCTTGGAAAGTTTTTCAAACCATTAATACGCGCCTTCCCGAGGGCGAAGCGATCCGGCCGAAGTGGGCGCCCGGGCCACTGCTAAAGTCTTACGAGCGCACAGCGCCGCCGCTTGGTTTTCCGCGTGAAACCGATTCCCTGTGCCCCACATGCGTCAAAGAAGTGCGCAACGCCGTCATCTCCGGCGAAACCGCGCTCGAAACGCTCGTTAATCAGCATCCCGGCGAGATCAAGCGCAGATCCTCGAAGAAAACAATCAAATCATCATGCGTAAAAGCTGCCCCAAGCACGGGGAGTTTACGGATGTTCTGGCCACCGATCCGGCCTTTTTGTCGCGCATCGAATCGCTCTTTTTCGGGCGAGATTTCCGCGCCGCCGAAGACGCGCACGTACACCGGCACGGCACCTCCAATATCAAGTTCGGCCGCGGCGCAGTTTTGACCGTGGATCTCACCAATCGCTGCAACATGATGTGCAATCCTTGCTTTATGGATGCCAATCAGGTTGGCTACGTGCATGAGCCGACTTTCGCAGACACCACAGCGATCCTCGACCGCGCCGTTTCCTTTAAGCCGCGCCGCCAAGTGATTATTCTCTTTTCCGGCGGCGAGCCGACGCTTTCGCCTTATTATCTGGAGGCCGTCGCGTATGCCAAGAAAGTCGGCTTCTACCGCATCCTTGCGGCGACAAACGGCATTCGCTTCGCGCAAGACATAGAGTTTTGCAAAGCGGCCAAAGAAGCGGGCCAGCACGGCGTTTACTTGCAGTTTGACGGCGTCAGCGAAGAAAAAAACAAGCACCGCGGCGTCGGCAATCTGTTTGACGTGAAGCTGCGCGCCATCGAGAACCTGGCCTCCGTCGGCATCAAGGTCACGCTGGTGACAACCATCGTTAACACCATCAACAACGACGCCATCGGCCAGATCGTTGAGTTCGCCGCCAAGAACATAGACAAGGTGCAGACGATCGCCTTCCAGCCGGTTTCTTTTACCGGCCGCGATGAGGATGTCGACGACGCCACACGCATCCGGCAGCGCTACACTTTGGCCGGCATGGCCCAGGATTTGGAGGATCAGCTTGGAGGAAGCCTCAAGGCGCTGCGCGATTGGTTTCCGCTTTCTTCTTACTCCGCGTTTACGAGCGTGATGGACATGCTGCAGGGAGCCGATGCTCCGTGGGGCTGGTCGTCGTGTAATTGTCATCCGAACTGTGGCATTTTCACGTTGATGGTGGTTAATCGACTCACAGGCGAGTGGACGCCGCTCTTCAAGTTCTTCAACTACGAACAATTTATGAAGGACGTTGGCGTAATCACCGACACGGCGCGCGGCCGCAAATTGACGACGGCGCAGCTGGGCATGGCGATCCTCAGAAACTACGACGCCACTTCTGCTCCCGCAGGCTTTCCGGTTTCACAGATCATCAATCTCTTCAAGCCTTCCTCGTCCACCTCAAACAGCGACCGCAACGACCGCATGCAGGTCAAGAAAGCGGGCGACGACCAAGATAAGTGGCGCGTTTTGTGCGTCGAAGGCATGTGGTTTCAGGATCTTTTTAACTACGATTTTCGCCGCACGGAAATGTGCGTCATTCCCTACGGCACGCAGGAAGGCGAGATTTCCTTTTGCGCTTACAACACGGGCGTGGGTTGGCGTCAAGTCATTGAAAACATGCATAAAACGGCCAACTTGGGCGAGTGGTACAAAGAGAACGGCCGCCACGCCGTTTTCGCGGCCGGCAAAAGCGTGCCGCTGCAAACCAGAAAGCACTCGCTTAGTTTGCCCATCATCCAGGCGATTGTCGCCGAGGACGCCGACCACAAACAGGCGCCACTCGCTGTTACTCCTTACCTGGTAGATGAAAGCGAAGCGGCCGAGCTCGCCGCCAAGTAAGAGCGAAGTCAATCAAAACAATAAATGCAAGCGTTCGCCGTTCGCCTTTGAGAAAAGGCTGACGGCGAACGCCTTTTTACGGGCCGCAAAAAAGAAGACAAATGCGAGCAATACAGGCACACGGCTTGCCGAAGGAGCTGCGCAGGCCGGCGACGGTGATGCATTTAACATCAAAGAAGCATGATTGATCGCGAGATTCTTTTTTGGTCGCGAAGCGAAGAATAAGCGGATTTTTCCCAATGTTATTTGCTAAGCTGTCGCACGTCAGCCGGTGTTTTGGCTTGATCTTTCAAGGTGTTTCCTTTGTATGATGCCCCGAGCCTTCATGCTAAAGATCAAGCTTTGAAATCTTGCGCTCACGAGATTTCACCACCACCACCTCATCAAATCAATTAACAGAACGGATAGGAGAAATTAATGCTTTCTGCCACGCGTTTTATGGTTACCGTTGCGCTTTTTATTTTGTGGAGCGGGTATCACCAGGAATTTTTCGCTCAAACGCGACCGGAGCTGCCGCGCGTTATTCTCGACACTAAATATCCGACCGTCTCCGGGGCCACTATTAATGTTCCGCGAGGCGGTAATCTTCAGGCCGCGATTGACGCCGCCAAATTGGGCGACACAATTGTGCTTGAGGCCGGCGCAACATATTTAGGGCACTTTAGGCTGACCAATAAAACAGGCACAGGCTGGATCGTCATTCGCAGCTCAAACATGAGCGGGCTTCCGCCCGAAGGAACGCGCGTCGTTCCGTCGCTGCACGCCGGCGCGATGCCCAAGGTGCTCGCCCCTGACTACACTGTTTATTCCTCGCTTATCCGAACCGGCCCCGGAGCACATCATTACCGTTTCGTCGGCATCGAATTTGGAATTACCAGCGATTTGCTGTATCTCACCACCCTCATAGAGTTGGGCCAAGACAGCAGCGAGCAATCTACGCTCGGTGTCGTGCCGCACGATATCGTGATCGATCGCTGCTACATTCACGGAAACGATTTAGGCTCAGTCCGGCGCGGCGTTGCGCTGAACAGCTCACGCACGGCCATTATCGATTCTTACATCTCGAATATTCACGGTATCAATACCGATGTGCAGGCGATCGGCGGGTGGAACGGCCCCGGGCCTTTCAAGATCGCCAATAATTATTTGGAGAGCTCCGGCGAAAACATTCTTTTCGGCGGCGGCGCCATTAAGATCCCTGGTATGTTGCCGTCCGACATCGAGTTTCGGCGCAATCTTGTGGCGCGGCCGACGCAATGGAAAGAATCCATCATCCTGAAACCAACTAGTTTAAGCGCCGCCGGTTCGACGGCCAGCGGCGCATTGCGGGCCGGCACCAAGTACTACTACGTGGTCACCTCGCGCGGCCCCGTGACGAGCAAAACCATTGGGACTTCCCTTCCGACGGCGGAATCGAGCGTGACCTTGGCGACCAGTCAAAAGGCGGTCGATCTGTCGTGGAGGGCGGCGAAGTACGCAACGGAATATCGCGTTTATAGAACGTCGGATGCGCCGGGGGCCACGCGAACTTGGGTTTATTACACCGCCACCGGCACCTCTTTTACCGACACCGGAGCTTCCGGCACAACGGAAGTTCCTCCGACCAAGGGCACGCGCTGGATGGTCAAGAATCTTCTTGAATTGAAAACAGGTCAACGCATGCTGATTGACGGAAACATCTTCGAGCACAACTGGCCCGACGGACAAACCGGTTACGCGCTGCTTTTTAAAGCCGATAACTATGGAAGTAACCCCTGGGCCACGGTGCGAGACTTAACTATTACCAACAACATCGTTCGCCATACTTCAGCCGCGATCAACATTTTATGCCGTGACTATCTTCAGCCGAGCGAACAAGTGACGAATGTTCTCATCAAAAACAACATCTTCGATGACGTCAGCAACCTTAATTGGGGCGGGGAGGGCGTGTTTCTGAAGCTCACCGAAGTGGCTAACATTTCGCTTGAACACAACACAATATTTCACACCGGAACTGCGGTCATACCCTACGGCGTGCCCTCAACAGGGTTCTCTTTTCGTAATAACTTACTTAACCACAACAAGTTCGGGATCAGGGGCGATGGCCCCGGGGTCGGTTATGGAACGCTTAACACATATTTCCCCGGCTGGAGCTTCAGCCACAACGTCCTTGCCAACCCTGGCCCTTATGTAAATAATTATCCGGCCGACAACTTCCTTCCAGCTTCGCTTGATCAAGCGAAATTCGTGAACAAGACGACGGGGGATTACCGATTGGCTTCGTCAAGCCCCTACAAAAACGCGGGCTCCGATGGCAAAGACATCGGCGCAGACATCGATGCAATTGATGCCGCCACTAAAACGGCAACCAGTGCCGCCGCAGGCGGAACAAGCGCCCAAGACGTGGTGCTTTACGCGTCGGAAACTCCGGTTATTTCCGGCAATTGGATCGTTGCGGCGGACAGTACGGCCGCCGGAGGCGCGAGGCTGGCCAATCCCAACCTTGGCGCGCCGAAGTTGTCCGTTCCTTTAGCCGCTCCTCAAGATTACTTTGAGATGACCTTTTCGGCTGAAGCCGGACGCCCTTACCGCCTGTGGCTGCGCGGCAAAGCGGAAAACGATCATTACGATAATGACTCGGTGTATGTGCAGTTTTCCGGCAGCGTGACGAATAGCGGAGCAACCATCGCCCGGATCAACAGCACTTCGGCGATGGCCCTCTCCCTGGAGCGCTGCACGGGATGCGGCCTGCGCGGCTGGGGGTGGGAGGATAATGGATGGAACGGCCTCGGGCCGCTCGTCTATTTTGCTACCACGGGTCCGCAAACGATCAGGATTCAGCCGCGCCAAGATGGCCTTTCAATTGACCAGATTTTGCTTTCTCCTGAAACTTTTTTGAACGGCCCACCGGCAGCTCTGCAATTATTGCCAAAGCAGTAGCGCTCGCTGTCAGCCGCCCCCGGTTAAGGTTTAACGGTTAAGGTTTAACGGTTAAGGTTTAACCGGGGGCGGCAAATCACGCAGTAGCGCGATGAGTTCTTTCACGCGCACAGTGAGAGATTCAATCACCTCCACGCGGCCGCGCGCGCCCGCGCTCAAATCCTCGCGCAGCAGCAACTGGGTCTGCCCCAACATGCCGGTGAGCGCGTTGTTCAAATCGTGGCGAATTCTGCCAGTCAGTTCTCGCGTTTGGACGAAGGCGCATTCATAATCCCGCAATTGACGCATCAATTGTTCCGCATCTCGGACGTCGATCTGCTCGGCTAAAGGTTTTTTGTGTGTCATGAAATTGCGCCGGCCGGCTCGAGCCAAATCTCTCAAGCTTTACCTTACGCTTTTAACTTCGCGATTCAAGTTTGACTTGATCGCCATTTTGCGCCGAAGCGATGCCAGGGGGCAAGACTGTTTTTTTATTTCAGTTAAGCAGCCTCCTTCGATCGACCACGGTGAGAGTTATTTTTGGCAAATTTTAAGCCGTAGGCGGATATCATCTGCTGAAGCGCTGTGCGGCGCACGCTGCCCGCAGACCCTG
>JBBJMB010000008.1:0-28735 GCA_037719755.1 Pyrinomonadaceae bacterium | reverse complement strand
ACCAAGCTGTAAAGAATATCTACGGCTTCTTTGCGTTTACCGAGCTTTTCGTAAACGGCAGCCAATCGCTCCCGCGCCAGGTCGGCCGGAATCACCAGGCCGTCTTTCTGCGCCAAATCGTTGTAAAGCGCGGCTGCGGCATCATACTCGCCGCCGGCTTCTCTCGCCTGCGCGAGCGCGAATTTGGCCCACACGGCCGTATCTGGCTGATTGTCTTTTTGCACCGCTTCTAATTCCGCGATGCCGCGGTCGCGGTCGAAAACCAAAAGATTGGTGGCGGCCAGATACCTGGCTTTGGAACGAAACGGCTCGTCGTGTTGGGCGGAAACTTTATTGAACTCTTCAACGGAGCGCTTGGCTCGTTCATCTCGGTTGGAAAAGTTGAACTCGGCCCCGGGCGTCGGCGTGGTTCCGACATTCGCTTCGCTGATTTCGATGGCCCGCCCGAGAGCTTGCCTGGCCTCTTGATGTCGCCGCTCATTCCTCCATGAGATCAAGCCGGCGATGACTGCAAGCGCGACCGCGCCCGCCAAAACGAGCAAAATAAGGCGCCCTTTGCCTTCCAACAAATCGCCCAGCTTATCTAAAAGCGACAGCGTGCGATCGCGAAAGGCGTCGCGCTGTAACTGCTTGTCGCGCTTTTTATTGGGTTTTGCCACGTTTGTTTTATCCTGCAAGGGCCAGTCGAGCCCTTCGTTCCTCATGACGGACGTGAAAGGTTAGCGGGTTCACTTTAGCGAGTCGCGGAAAATATTGTCAAGCAACCGTTTGAATGCTAATTTACCCGTCAAAGGCGCAGCCGAAACACCAATCGATAGCTCGCTGCTAAAGAGCGCGCAAGATTTTTTTCTTTATGCGATTTTTTTACGGAACAAAAATAAATCAAACGGTGTCTATGGCATCGGTCATATTTGGAAAGCTTGGATGCGCCATTTTTTCCCGCAGCTGTGGAGGCCGCCTGTGAGCATCGGGGAGCCCATCGCCCTCCGGGTGCAAGTCGACATTGAGCAAGGCGCTACGGCAGCCTTGAGCGAATCGCGCGCCAATGGCGAAGAGCATTTCGTGGACAGACTTCGCAACGGCGAAGCGGCGGCGTTTGACCATTTGGTTCACGAGCGATCCGGCGATATTTACGCGCTTATGTTTCGCTTAACGCAGGACCCGGAAGAAGCCCGCGATTTGACTCAGGAGACTTTTCTTCAAGCTTTTCGCTCAGTGCGCCAGTTTCGCGGCGACGCCAGCATTCGCACATGGCTTTATCGGATTGCGATTAACCTCGCCCGCAACAAGTGGCGCTGGTGGAACAGACGCCGGCGCGATGTGACCGATTCACTTGATGGCGACGCCGAAAGCTACGACCGCTTTAGCCGCCAGCTGTCCGATGCGCGCCAAAAGGATCCGGAGCAAACGGCAATTATACGAGAGCAGGAACAATTGCTGCGCACCGCGTTGGCGAAACTGCGTCGCCCTTTTCGCGAAGTGGTAGTTCTCCGAGACGTCGAAGGATTGAGTTACGAAGAAGTGGCGCAGACTCTTAGTTTAAGTGTGGGCACAGTCAAGTCTCGTTTGGCGCGCGGTCGCACGCAATTGCGGCGCATCCTTGAGGGCCTTTGGTAATTGAATTTTTGCTTGTTCGTAGCAGGTGCTCTTTTTTGTTGTTTGACAAGCGAATAATTGACCCGCCCCGGCGTGACCAAACACCCGGTGCCAGTGGGTCGGGAAGCGACGCACAACTTTTTTGACGCGGGGGTCATCGGCCTTATTTTGCAGGTGCGAGTTTGAAAGCGCGGCCAGCAACACCCGGTTTTGAGTTCAGCAGCTGTCGAATGCTGAGGAGATAACTTCCGACAAGTCAAGTATCGTTGAGCGCCGCGACCCGAAAAAGGGGCAGCCGGGGTCGGCCAATTATTCGCTTGCGTTGATGGTGATCAACAGATGAACTGCGAGGAGTTACAAAGAGAGCTTTCGCTCTACGTGGATGACGAGTTGTCGCCGGCCAGCCGAGCGGCTTGCAACGCGCACCTTATTCGCTGTCCGGCGTGCCGCCATGACTTGGCCCAAACGCGAACGCTGATTCGCGAATTGGCTCAGATGTCTCGCCCGGAAGTTCCGGTTGAATTGTCCGCATTAATTAGCAACGCGCTGGCCACAGAATCGGCGGCCACTTCTTTCCAGCAACCGGCGCGGCCGCGACACGAGATCATCCTCGGGTGGCTGCGCCCGCGTTTGATGCCTTATACCATTGGCGCCTTCACCAGCGTCATCCTCTTCGCTTGTCTTTTCGCGGCTTTACTTCCGTACATGCGGGTCTTGCGCCAACTTGAAACTGACACGGCGCAGGGGGCGCCCTACGACAGATCTTTGATCGACGGCCCTTTTGATGTGACGATTCCGATTTCGCCTGAGTTTTATGCTTCGAGCCGCGTAGATTTTTCATCCGAATCACCCAGCCTCAATCCAAAGGGAGCGCTCGCTTCGCGCCTGGTCACGCACAGAATTGACCACCGATGACGAAATGATTATCGTCGCGGATGTCTTCAGCAACGGTAGCGCCGTGTTGGCTGATGTCGTGCTTCCGCCGCGTAACCTGCATGCTCGACGACATCAAGCCGCCTTTCGCTCAAGTCCGGCTTTCGTGCCCGCCTCGCTCGACCATCGCCCCCAGACGATGCGCGTCGTTCTCTCGATTCAGAGAATGGACATCCACGAGCAAGCGTTCTAGAAAGGATGAAGGCGGAAGGATGAAGGATGAAAGCTAAGGACTAAAGAAATTTAATAAAAGTTCTTCCGTCCTGATGTTCATCCTTCCGCCTTCATCCTTCCGCCTTCATCCTTCCTCATCTCCTTCCGCCTTCATCCTTACAGAGTTCTCGCCTGTCCATCTAATTTACAGCTCAAAACGACTACCTTGACGCATCCCTCTCGGCATGCTAGGTTTTTCGCGCCGGCGTAAGCAAGCCTTGTTCGATAGAAATATTCTTGTTAGAAGGACCCGAAGCTTGAGCGCAACCGAGTCTCCTCTCAAAAGAACGCCTCTCAATGCCGCGCACCGTCGCTTGGGCGGTCGCATGGTTGAGTTTGGCGGTTGGGACATGCCTGTGCAGTACCCGATGGGAACGGTAGAGGAACATTTAAGGACGCGCCTGCATGCGGGTCTTTTCGACGTGTCCCACATGGGTGAGATCGAGGTGAAGGGGCCAGACGCGATCGCTTTTGTGAACCGCCTGGTCTCAAACGATGCGGCGAAGTTGGTTGATCGTCAAGCGCAATATTCGGCGCTCACCACTCCGCAAGGTACAGTCGTTGACGATTTGTTGGTGTATCGCCTGGCCTTTGATCACCTTTTGCTGGTGGTCAACGCCTCGACGGCGGAAAAGGACTGGGAGTGGATCACCGCTCATCACGCGGGCGAGTCCGTCACACTGCGTAACGTGAGCGCAGATTACTGCCAGATCGCACTGCAGGGGCCGAGCGCGCTCGCCACATTGCAAAAGCTCACCGACGTTCCTTTACACCCGATCAAATACTATTATTTCGATTGCGGCGAGGTGTGCGGCGCGCCGGCAATCATCTCTCGCACCGGCTACACGGGCGAAGACGGATTCGAGGTTTATGCCGCGCCCGAAAAGGCCGAACTGATCTGGGATCGCATCCTGGATGCCGGCAGTTACGGCACACCAGATGGCGTTACTCCGTGCGGATTGGCCGCGCGCAATACGCTCAGGCTCGAAGCGAGCATGTCTCTTTACGGGCATGAGATTGACGAAACAACGACTTTGCTGGAAGCCAACCTCGGCTGGATCTGCAAATTCAATAAGGGCGAATTCATCGGCCGAAAAAGTTTGCTGCTGCAAAAGGAGCAAGGCGTCCGGCGACGTTTGGCGGGCTTTGAAGTGACGGAGCGCGGCATCGCGCGTGACGGCCAAACCGTGATAATTGACGGCGCAGAGGTGGGGCAAGTGACCTCCGGCAGCCCGGCTCCTTTTTTAAAGAAGAACATCGGCCTGGCTTATTTGCCAACCGCGCTGGCCGCACACGATCAAAGAATTGAAATTGATGTGCGCGGACGATCCGTCGGGGCGCAAATCGTGGCTACTCCCTTTTACAAACGTGAACGTTTGGCAACCGGCGAGAAATAATTGAGTGTTATTTCATGACTAACTTCGCGGGACTTTCGTTCCGCCGCTTTGATCGCGCTTAATATGAT
Source organism: Pyrinomonadaceae bacterium (assembly GCA_037719755.1). Lineage (GTDB taxonomy): Bacteria > Acidobacteriota > Blastocatellia > Pyrinomonadales > Pyrinomonadaceae > JBBJMB01. Next base: position 24,528 of record JBBJMB010000008.1, on the reverse strand, counting down.
TGCGCTTAAGGAGAAACGAACCCGATGGCGAACATTCCTGAGGATGTACAGTACAGCAAAGATCACGAATGGATCAGAGTGCAGGGAGAAATAGGAACGATTGGAATCACCGATCACGCGCAACACTCGCTGGGCGACGTGGTTTACGTAGAGCTACCTAAGGTGGGCGATTCCTTTGCGGCCCACGAGCCTTTCGGTTCGGTCGAATCGGTGAAAGCGGTTTCCGAGCTTTTTACGCCCGTCGCGGGTGAAGTCACGGAAGTTAACGAATCGCTTCAGGATGAACCGGAGAAAGTCAACTCGGACCCTTACGGCGACGCGTGGATGATGCGCATTCGTTTGAAAGATAAAAGCGAAATTGACGGCCTGCTAATGGCCGCCGAGTACGAAGATTTCCTGAAGGGCGAAACGGAGTAAGATTTGCGATACATTCCAAATTCCCCCGACGAACGCGACTCAATGTTGCGCGTCGTGGGCTTGCACACGCCGGACGAATTGTTCTCGTCAATTCCCACTGATCTGCTGCTTGAGAAGCTTTTGGATTTGCCCGCCGCGGCCTCCGAGATAGAGTTGCTTTCGCGTTTCAACGAGCTGGCTTCAAAGAACGTGGGCGCCCGCCGGCCCAGCTTTCTTGGCGCCGGTGCCTACGCGCATTATGCGCCCACCATAGTTGACCATTTAATCTCGCGCTCGAGTTTTTCACGGCTTACACGCCGTACCAGCCGGAAGATTTCGCAAGGCACGCTGCAAGCGATCTTTGAGTTTCAAACACTGGTGTGTCAATTAACCGGGATGGAGGTGGCGAACGCCTCTATGTATGACGGGTCGACGTCGGTCGGAGTCCGTCTTGATGGCCGAGCGCGTTACGCGGCGCAGCCGTGTGCTTATTTCATCGGCCGTTCACCCGGAATACCTTGAGGTGGTGCGCACCTACGTGCGGCACGCCGGCATTGAAGTGGTGGAACTTGGCCTGGATCCCGCAAGCAGCCAAACCGTGGTGCCAGACGATGCGCTTGACCAAAGCGTCGCCGCCGTCATCGTTCAATCGCCGAATTTCTTCGGCTCGCTTGAGAATTTGCGCGCGCTCAACGGGCAAGCTCACGCGGTCGGCGCGCTCATGATTGTGGTGGTCACCGAACCCATTTCCCTTGGCGTCGTGAATCCGCCCGGAGCTTACGGCGCTGACATTGTGGTCGCCGAAGGTCAATCATTCGGCGTGCCGCTTTCATATGGCGGGCCTTACGTGGGTCTTTTTGCGACGCGCGAGAAATACGCCCGGCAAATGCCCGGCCGTTTGGTCGGACAGGCAGCGGATCAAAGCGGCCGGCGCGGATTCGTGTTAACTCTCGCTACTCGCGAGCAGCACATCAGGCGCGAAAAAGCGACTTCAAATATTTGCACCAATCAAGGCTTGATCGCCCTGGCCGCTTCTATCTACATGGCGACGATGGGCCGTCGCGGAGTGCAACAAGTGGCACAGCAATGCGCGCAAAAAGCGCATTACGCCGCCAGTCGCATCAGGGCGCTGGAAGGCTTTTCGCTTTCCTTCACGGCCCCCATCTTCAATGAATTTGTGGTCCGCACGCCCGTTAATGCCGCCGATTTACTGCAACGCTTGTCGGATCAATCGGGGATCGCGGGCGGCGTCGCACTCTCGCGCTACTACGCGGACCGGCCGCGCGATTTACTGATTTGCGTCACGGAAGTCAACACGAGACAGCAAATCGATGACCTCGTTGAGGGCCTCGCCCGAGCCGCTGCTGTCGCCGCCGCCAACAGCAGCAACGCAACGTTGCCGCAACGCGAACTGCGCGAAGCGTTATCGGTTTGATCGCACACAATAAACTTTAATCCGCATTAGTTATGAACTCACACACTCCGAAAGCAACTCCTCACGTGACGCAAAACGAAGCGCTTATCTTCGAGCGCTCGCAGCCGGGCCGCGTGGGCTACAGTCTGCCGCCGCTTGACGTTCCGGAAATAGCTCTCGACGATCTTCTCCCGGCAGAGTACCAAAGGGCCGATGATTTGGCGGGCTTTCCCGAATTGTGCGAAACGGATGTGGTGCGCCACTACACGCGCATCTCGACTTGGAATTACTCGGTCGACCTTGGCATGTATCCGCTCGGCTCTTGCACGATGAAATACAACTCGCGCTTAAATGAAAAAGTAGCGAGAATTCCCGGCTTCGCTGACCTTCACCCGCTTTCCACCCAGGAGGACGCGCAAGGCTCGTTGCAGGTGATGTTTGAGCTGCAAGAATGTCTCGCGGAGATCACGGGTCTGCCCGGCGTTTCGTTGCAGCCGGCGGCGGGCGCCCACGGAGAAATGACGGGCGTGATGTTGATGCGCGCCTTCCTTGATGCGCGCGACGGCGAAGGCGATCGCCACCGGCGCACCATGCTGATTCCCGACTCGGCGCATGGCACCAATCCGGCCTCGGCGAATCTCTCGGGCTTTGACGTCAAAACCATCAAATCGACGCCCGAAGGCTTCACCGATCTTGAGCATAAAGTCGCTTTGCGCCGACAACCAAGTCGCAGGCCTTATGCTCACTAATCCGAACACGGTCGGCCTTTTTGAAAAAAACATCCGCGAGATTTGCCAAATCGTGCACGGCGCGGGCGGGCTGGTTTATATGGACGGCGCGAACATGAACGCACTGGTGGGCGTGGCCCGCCCCGGCGACATGGGCGTTGATGTCATCCATCTTAATTTGCACAAAACCTTTTCGACGCCGCACGGCGGCGGCAGCCCGGCTCGGGCCCGTGCTGCTGCACCAAAAGGCTTGAGCCTTTTCTGCCGGTGCCCCGAGTGGTCAAACAAAACGATTCCTACCAACTGGATTACGCCTGTTCGCAATCGATCGGACGCGTCAAAGCTTTCTTCGAAAATTTCGGCATGATGGTGCGCGCTCTCGCCTACATTACGGCCCAGAAGGACTGCGCGAAGCGACGCAGATCGCGGTGTTAAACGGCGTTACGTCGCCCACGGTTTGACGGAAGATTATGACAAGCCTTATGAGGCGCCCTCAATGCACGAGGTGGTCTTTACGGACAACATCAATCACGCCGCGGCGTGCACACGCTCGACATCGCCAAGCGGCTGATCGATTACGGATTTCACCCGATGACGATTTATTTTCCGCTGATTGTGCAAGGAGCGATGTTGATTGAGCCGACGGAGTCGGTCGGAAGGGGCGAGCTTGATTTGTTTATCGACGCCATGCGTTCGATTGCGCGTGAAGCCCGGGAAGATCCCGAGCTTGTGCGCCAAGCGCCCCATACCACACGCATCGGTCGTCTCGACGAAGCGGCCGCCGCCAGGCGACCAGTGCTGCGGTGGAAGCCCGAGGCGGAGGCAACGGCGGCTTTAAGACTGACGAGCGGCCTGCAATTTTCTCTGTGTCTCTGCGGTGATTCTCTCTCGTTTAAGTGAGTCTGACTTAAACGAGAGAGAATCACCGCAGAGAAGGCACAGAGAGACACAGAGAAAATAAGAAGGACTTGACCCTGGGCTTGCGGAGAAGCGGCTTTGCTCCGGCCAGCTTATCTAGTATATTGTTGTCCGCGATAACGTCGCACCGCAGCAACATCAGGGCTGACGGCGCGTGCTGCCAAAAGTGTAATGATGCTACTTCCCCGCCAGCTTCAGGAGTTTTAATTCGCCGGATGGTCAGCGGAATTGCGGTTCATGTTGCGGCCAGCAGCGGCGCCAAGCACACAGAGGTGCTGGTCGCAAATTATATTCGCATCGGCTCGACCGAAGAATGCGATCTTCGTATTCAACTGCCCGCGAAGTCTTTCGCTTCAGGAATCGCCCTCGAAATTACTTTCACCGATGGAAATTACCGCGTCTCGTTTTTCGATCCCACGCTCGGTCTGACGCTTAATCAAGCGACTCTTACCAATGGCGCCTTAATTGAAGATGGCGACATTATCAAGTTTGATGCGGCCGATTTAGAGCTGCAATTCTTCCCCATCGCGGTTAATCCGGCGCTTCTCTCCACCACCAAGCGGGAATCAATTGTGGCGCCGTTTATCGAACAGGCGACCATTGAATCGCGGGCCACAGCGCGGCGCGATGACGCCAAAGTTTTTTTGCGAGAATTTACGCGCGAACTAGTCAGGGAGATTAATCCCAGCACCAAGATTTTGGCGTTCCTGCTGACCATCACTCTGGTCGGGGGCACGCTGTATCTGGGCTTCGCCGCCTTTCGAGAGCTGCAACGCAGCAGACGCTTGATGGACGCGCAGAATCAGCAAGTAAAACTGCTTCAGCAAGTGATTGATCGCACCAATCAACAAATTGGCATCATTGAAGAAAGCAACAATAACGTTATTAAAAGCCTTTCTCTGGGCGCCAATTTGCGAAACCTTTATGGCAACGGAGTTTGTTTAATCTCCGGAACATACGTGTGGGTGGAGGTTGGCACCGGACGAGCGTTGCGGCATCCGGAAACCAGCGCAGTTGAAGACGGTTCCGTGATTGACAGCGCCGCTGCGGCTGCGGCTGACAATACTTTTCAATTGACTCCCGAAGGCAAAGGCGCGGTGGCTGAGTTTGAAGTGAACGGCACCGGGTTTCATGTCGGCGGTGGTTACGTGCTGACCAATCGGCACGTCGTTCAGCCCTGGACTGCTGACGAAAGATCGCTTGCGCTGAGCAGCAGCGTCAACGCCCGGCCAAGATTAACGAAGCTCATGGCCTATTTTCCGAATCTAGAGCATCACATTAATCTCAAACTCCGCAAAGTGGCTGAACAAGAGGAAGACTTGGCGGTCTGTTCATTTGAAACGAAAGATCTTCCGGGCAATATTTCTACGCTGCCTTTGGATCGTGATGCGGAAGCCGTCGCGATCGGCAAAGATGTGGTGATGATGGGCTACGCTTCCGGCCCGTACCGCATGTTGGCCACGCTGCCTGAGCTTGAATCGAGAAGCGTGCAAGAGCGCTTCGGCTCATCCATCGAATCGCTGCTCAATTACTTTGCGCGCCGGAAAATGATCAACCCTTTGACCACGCAGGGGCATATTACAGATCTTTATTCAAGACGCATTGTTTACGATGCGGCCACCGGCGAAGGCGGATCGGGCTCGCCTGTTTTTGGACCCTCGGGCCGCGTGATCGGAGTTAATTTCGCGGTTTTCTCCGAAAGCAACGCCTCAAACTTCGCTGTGCCGATTAGCTTTGCGATTCCCCTGCTAAGCGATGCGGGCTGGGATCAACCCGAACAGCCAAGCAGCCAAGCAGCCAAAGCAAGCGCAACTGACCTCAAAAATCCTCCTCCAGCTCCCGCCCCCAAGTAAACGAGCGGCAACCTGCTGCCGGCGCCGTACCTTTGAGCCTTTGACACCTACTCTTGGTTTCGCTAACCTGTCACCTTTTATCGCTGGTTAGCTAAAGCTAACCATAGGATGTGAGTGGAGTTATAGACGTTTCCGACATACGCGTGCAACCCATTATGACGGCCCGGATTGGTCCGTCCGCCCCGTTCGGTGTTCAAGATTTCGCGATCAGCAATTTCGCTTTGGCCGCGATCCTGACTTTGATCGTTTCGCTTGGTTTCGGCTTTCGACTTCACAACTTGAGCGTGGACGGACTGAGCGACGACGAACTCAACAAAGTGCGTGCGGTACAAGACTACCGACGAAATGGTCTAACTTCCGCCAACGGCGAACACCCCATGTTGATGAAAGCGCTTTTGACCGTCAGCATCGTGGCTGCGGAGCGTTGGGAGAAAACGATTTCCAAAGCGGGCCAAACCACACATGTCATTCCCCTTGAGTCTGCGCTGCGCTTTCCCGGCGTGCTTGTCGGGGCGCTCTGCTCGCTGCTCATCTTTTTTGTGGCGCGAGAGCTTTTCGGCATTGAGGTTGCGATCATCGCTGCCGCTTTCTGGGCTTTTGATCCATCGGCCATAAGTTTCAATCGCATCGCCAAAGAAGACACTTTTCTGGTGTTCTTTTTCTTCTCGCCAACGTTTTTGGTTGCGTGGCCAGCGCTTAGCGGAGACCGACGGCGGAGCGCATCTTAATGCTAATTACTGGCTTGCGGCCATTTCTTTCGGAGCAATGATGGCTTCAAAGTACATCCGCATTACCTGGCCATCAGCACCAGCTATTACTACGCGCTGCAGGGAGTGCCTTCGGCCCGGTGGCGTCTGGGCAAGCGTAAATGGTTGATTTTCTTTGCTATTATGGGCGTCGCGTTTCTCATCTGTAACGCAACGATTCTGCTGCCCGGCACTTGGCAAGAAATGAGAGCTTTCGCCGCCGAGCGGCGGATCGGTCATGATGCTTACGAGTTTATGGGGCAGCTTTACCGCAATCAAATGTCTTTGTGGCTGCAAGGCTCGCCTGGTACTTTTACTTCGTCTTTATCGCTTTCAAAACGCCGGCAATTATGCTTTTAGGCGTCCTGTGCGGGCTGCCTTTTGTTTTTAGCAAGCGGCTTGGCGACGGACGTTTCCTGTTGTTGTTTTGGGGATTGTTTTGGTTTTTGCCGTTCACCGTTCTGGGCGGCAAGTTCACCAGATATTATACCTTCGCGCTTCCGCTGGTGTTGATTATCTCTGCCATCGGAACCAGTAGAATTGCGCATCTCATCGTGAATTTCGTCGCCCCCAGGTTTCAGGGCGCACGGCTACCCGAGCGCAGCAGCAGCATGCTGCGCGCCGCTCTCATTTTATTGTTTCTGGCGTTTCCGGCAATCGCTGCGGCCAGGGTTTCACCTTATTACCGGCTTTACATAAATATTTTTGGCGGCGGAAACGCACAGGCTGGCAACTATTTCCCTCATGATGAGTTCTATGATGGAAGCGTTCGTGAAGCGACATACAAAGTGTCCGCAATAGCGCGACCTGCGGCGCGTGTGGCCAGTGAAACCACCGAGTTGGTCACGTTTTATTTGCAACAAGCGCAAAGAGGCGATTTGGTCGCCGTCTCTTTGTCCGACCAAATGGCTGTTCGCGAGTTAGCGACGGGAGACATCATTATCGACGCCAAAGGGCGCCGCTACTTCAGTAACGATAAATTAACAAACATTCTGCGGTCCGCTGCAACCCCCATTGATCGGTTGCCTTATGGTCCAACCAACTCAATCAGCATTTACGTGCTCGATGAACGCGTGCTGACTTTGATCAGAGAGGCGAACATGCCTTGACGCTTATCAACTCGAATAATTATGCCGCGCCCGATGGGCATACGAGTTGCGAAAGTAATTAACTATCAAAGTGAAGCCGAGTTTTTTAACGGCCATGCCAATTGAAGATGTATCTAAATTGCTCCAACTGGAGCAATTGCTTTAGTGGGGCATTATGCAAATGGACAAAATAGCGCACAAAATTCGCCAAAGACTCCCACATTTTCTCAGCCTTTTGATAGTTCTTACGCTTGTCTTTCACTGCCTCGCCCCGATTCTTGTTGTGGCGCAGGAAGCGCAGCAGCAGCAACAGCAGCAGCAACCGCTGGGTGCTGATTCCTCTCAAGATTTGCGCTCGCCAATAATTGATCAAAGAGCGCCTTTCCGGTTGGAAACATTGCCGGTCGCAAACGGCGGCGAATTGCTGACCATGTGGGGCCGTCTTGGCGATGCGAACGAAGCGGAAAACGCAACTCAAGAGATTCCGTTGGTGAGCGTTTTAAGAGATACGCTGGGCGACGAAACGGCCGACAACGATCTGCTGCGCTATGTTTGGATTCATACCTACGCGCCTCCGACCAAGTTTCAAAGAGCGGCGGCGACGATTCCGTTTCTTTATCACCGCGTCGCCAACAGGCAAAAGACTTTGCCGAGCGGCGCACCGTCCCCGATCATTGATTTGGCGGCAACTGATCGCAGCGTTTGGCACCGCTTTTTCGTTTCCGCGGTGCTTGGGTTTTTAACTGAGCGCTACTTTCTCAAGGCCGCGGCGCTCACTTATCGCCGTAACGTGCAAGACTACCGCAGGGCGCACGTGATTCAGGCGCTCGCCGTTCTTTCGCTTTATGAAAACACGACGGGAGCGCCTCCGGCTTTGTCTGAGTCAGAGTTGCGCGAGATTCAAGCTCGGTTGATGCTCAGTGAGAAAACTTTTGGCGGTCTGATTGACGATGCCAATCTGCAGAACTATTACCGCAAACAAACCGCTTCAACTAAAGATGTGCGCGGACACAATTGGGAATTGCTGCGCCAGCGCGCCGAAGCTGAGAATTTGTACTTCGAGCCGCTCGATTTACCTGACGGCAGCGTCACGCACGCGCTCGTCTGGGTCGCACGTGCGGACCTGAGTCAAGCGGCGAAGCGTGAATTTGGCCAGCGGTTTTTGAATATCAAAAATCCGTGGATTGATAAACGGTTAAAGCAATGGAAGGGCTACACCGAAGAGAAACACTTCGACGCGGAGAACCGCATGGTGGCCGCCGGCACGCCCGGAGCGCGCAAAATTGAAATGATTCCGCTCGCGCTCTACGGCCTCGATCACCCGAAGATTCCCGCGCTCTTGGTGGATTTTCGCGACAGCTTGAATCCCAAAAAACGCGAGCTGACCAGGCGGGCGCTTGACGATGTGACGCAGTATATTCTCTCCGTCTCGGCCTTTGGCGACCTTTATTACACGCTCGGCCGCACGGTTTTCAATTTCGTCACCGGCCGACGCGGCATGGATGTCAATCAACCTTCGCGCGTGCGCACTTATGCGCAGATGAAAGTGTTGTTGGCGATGAGCGCAAGTCTTGATCCGACGCTCCGCGGCGAAATAAGCGATCGCTTGGAGACGGTGACGCTCAATCCTTTGCAAAACAATTCCGAGATCGAACAAAAACTTGCTCGCGCTCAATACGAGGCATTGATTAGTGATGCGCATCGGCCCGATGGTTTGTCGCTGCTGCTCGGGCGCGACCGCCGCGCGGAGATGACCAAGTTTGTGCACGGCCGCGGCGAGCAAGCGCTGTTAAAGCTCGCGCAGGTGGTGAGCCTCGGGGTATACAAGCACCGCGAACGAGTAACGCCCGCACGGCTCACGCAACTCGACATCAGGCGGCAATTCGATCATCACACAAATTTTTTGCATGAAGTGGCGCGCTCAACACCAATCATTGAAGTGAGCTGGAAAATTGAAGATGTCCGCCGCTCACTGCGATTCATCGCCGATCACGGAGCTCAAGCGGACGACCGCGCCGCCCGGCTGGCGGCGCGCATCTTCGGGCGCACAGAGGACCGTCAAACAAAGGAACTTTGTTTACTGGGTCTTAAATCCATTGACAGCTTGGTTGCCAAAAAAGAATTGATGCGGCTTTCTGCGGATCAAACGTTGGACGAAGAATGGCGAAATTTGATCGCCAATTATCTCAACTCGGATGACGTGGTAGACCCCTCAGCCGCGCCGCCTGTGGAAGCGAAGACGTTGTCAATTGTGGCCGGCCAGTAGCCTATATGTTGATCTGCGCCGGAAACCGTAAGTTGTCATCGTTTCTCTCTTCGGCGCGGGGCCTGTGGTGGTGGTGGTGGTGGTGGTGGTGGTGGTGGCCGCGGCTTGGTGCAGGGGCGCCGCTTTTATGGTGTCTGATTTTTTTTCCTTTGCTTTGTCAGGCGCAGGCGCCAGAGCGTCTGGTGGTCATCAAAATGGACGGCCTGCCCTACGCGGAGGTTGACCGTTTCGTCTGCGAGATTGATCCGCGCACAGGGAAAAGCCGTCTTCCCTGGATCGATTATATTTTCTACCAAAAAGGCACGCGCCTTTCCAACTTTTACGTGCGCGGGATGAGCTTATCGGCTCCCTCTTGGTCGCTGCTTGATACGGGCCAGCATCTGCAAATCAAAGGCAACGTCGAGTACGACCGCTGGACGCTTCACGCCTATGATTATCTTAATTTCATTCCATTTTATTTAAATAACGTCGTTCAGCGCCGCGTCGATATGCCCGGCCCGGAGGCGCTCGACGGGCTGGGCATACCGCTTTTGATGGACGCTTTTCCTTACGAGCGCAGGCACACAAGTTTTCAGCTATTTCAGCGCGGCATCAGATGGACGACGTTGCAGCGAGGGTTGGGGAATCGCTTCACGTCGCGCACTCCCGGCGAACTGTTTGACGAATGGGTGATGGGATTTGACGCGCGCCGCATCATCAGCGAGCAACTTGAGCGCGAATTGGCGGAGAAGCTCTCCGACCCGAACATTAAGTACCTGGATTATTACGACACGGATTTCGATCACACGGCGCATCACAACGGTGATCGCGAATCGCACTTGCGCTCTCTACAGCACTTGGACGCGATCATCGGCCGCATCTGGGCTCACATTCAACGCTCGCCGCTTGCGGCCGAGACCGTCTTGGTGCTTGTTTCCGACCACGGCATAAATTCCGTCGAAGGCATCTACAGTCAAGGTTTCAACATGGTTCAGCTTCTGGGGAGCGACGGCGGCGGCGGCCACCACGTCGTCACCAAGCGGCGCTTGATGCTCGATTACTCGATCAAAGGAATCTATCCGCTCGTGCCGCTCATCACCACGACGACGCGAGAGTCCAAGTATTTGCGCGGCGAAAGCGCGTCTTACCCCACGGCGTTAGTTGATTTTGACGGAAACGAGCGCATCGCCATACATCTGCGCGAGAGCGACTTCAATGTGCTGCACCTGCTGCTACAACAGCTTCAGCGTCAGGACCTGCCCGAGTCTTTACGCGGCCCAGCCGTGACCGGTTTTTTTTCCGTCATCGATAAACGCCGTCAAAGCTGGAACCAGGCAATCGGAGAGCTTGACGAAGAGATGCAGGCGCTACGCCAAGAGATCGAGGCTCTGGAAAACTCGTGTCCGCCCAACCCAAGAAGTGGACTAAACAGGATGCGGATACCGGACGCGACCAGGAAGCGATTCGATTAACAGCCAGACTGCTCACCTGGAAAAACGAGCAGAGAGATTACTCTCAATACGCGCGCGTCTTAAAGAATTTACTTGCGCTCAAACCGCAGGGATTTGATCCGGTTAAATTACCAATTAAAGATCTGAGTCCCCCGCGCTCGATGGGCGATGCGAACACGATTTATGGCTTGCAAAACTACGTCGTCGGATTGGCGCAAGAAGGGCTCACGCTTCAGTCGAGCAACACAATTAATTTTGAAAAAAGCTTCGAGCGGATCAATTACTTGCGCCTGATTCAGCGGGTGGCTGTGCGCAATAACGTTCAAGCGCGCGTGGGCAGCCGGCCCGTAGACTTCATCGCGCTTTATGTGACGAGGGCCGCGCTGCGTGGTCTGCTGCCCGACGAGGAACTGCCTGATGAAGAAGCGATCTGGCTTTACGGCGGCGATGACCGGCAGGCTTTGATTCTTTCCCGTCAAGAAGATGGGGGAAAGCTGTGGCTTAAATACTTGCCCGTCGCAGGATTGTCGCAGCAAAACGACGGCTCTTTGATTTTTCAACGCATCTCTTTCCAGTCAGATTTGCCGCTCAAGATTTATGAAGACGCAAATCTCAACTTACCCGCTTCCGCGAGAGACGATTGGTTACAGGCGTGGCATACTGATGAAGCGTGGCTGAATGTTCTCTTTAAAACTAAATACTCCAACGCTTTAATCGGTTTGCACGAACAGTTTGCGCGTCACGGTGCGGAGATGATTGACCCTGACGCGGCCGGTATCGATAAAAATGCGCGCGTGGTGCGTCGATTCCGTTTTCGTCAGCGTCGATTGATTGAGGCCGATATGCTTGTTTTTGCCAACAATCACTGGAATTTCGATGTGCGCGGCTTTAATCCGGGCGGCAATCACGGATCGTTTTTCCGCATTTCCACCCATTCCATGCTGATGTTTGCGGGCGGCTCACGAACCGGGATTCCCATCGGCCGCGTGGTCGATAAACCATACGACAGCCTTAGTTTTGCTCCGACGCTGCTCACCATGCTCGGCATGGCGGAAAACGGACGACCCGCCCCTCGGCTGCGTGAGCGCGGCTTTCGACAGTTTCCCGGCCCCGTTATTTCTGAAATTATGCCGAGACCAGAACAAGTCAAAGACAATGGCCGTTGAGTTTGGAAACAATCGCCCGAGCACGATTAACAAATCACTGCCAACTGATTCTCACGTTGAAAAATTTGTTTCGTCGCCGGACGCCACCGCCGCTGGCCAAACTTTGCGAAAACGCGGAGGACGTTTTGGTCAATACATATTCTGGCTTCAGCTGGTAGCTTTTCTGCTCGGCCTGGCGTTGCTCGCTTTCGTCATCAAACAGGTCGGCGTGCAACCCATCTTCGACGCGCTTTTGCGCATCGGTTTTGGCTTCCCTGTGGTCCTCGCCATCGGAGGCTTGCGACACTCTTTCCGCACCATCGCGATGAGCATCGCGGTGCCCGAACAGCATCGTCGCTTTCACTTTCTCCAAGTCTTTTCCGCGCGGCTTGGCGGCGAGGCGATTAGCTTTCTGACCTTCACCGGCCCTTTGCTCGGAGAAGCGACCAAGGTTGCGCTGCTGCGCAAACGCGTGCCCCTCGCCTACGGCGTGCCGGCGCTCATCATAGACAATTTGCTTTACAATCTTTCCGTCGCTTTATTTGTGTTAAGCGGCGCCGTCGTGATGCTTGCGGTCTACCCGCTTCCGTCGTTAATCTTTTATCTGCTCGTCGGCATCGCGTTCACCGCGGCGTGTTCTTTGTTAACGGCGGTCGTGTTGATAAGTCGCCGCGTGATGCCGCTCAGCACGCTGCTCAGTTCGCTCGCGCGCCTGGGCCTCAATCGCCGCATGATTGTTTCGCGTCGCAAACAGGTGCGGCGCATCGAGTCGAATGTTTACGATTTTTACCGCACTCGCCGCAAATCTTTTTTAGCGATGTTGGCGTTCGGATTTTTGGCCCATGCCGCGAGCGTGGCCGAAGTTTACGTCACACTAAAGCTGCTTGATTTCAACGCGCCCATTCAGGCGGCTTATGCGATCGAATCTTTGACCAAGGTGATCAACCTCGTCTTCGGCTTTGTTCCCGCCACGATTGGCGTTTACGAAGGCGGCACCGAGGTGATTTTGAGAACGATGGGTTTTGCCGCAGCGACCGGCGTCACGCTGGCGCTGGTGCGCAAAGCCGGTTTGATGTTTTGGACCGGAATCGGATTGCTGATTTTGATCAGACGCGCTGTTCCGAGCATGCTGATGCGTCTCGCCGAGCGGCATCCGATGTTTCAAAAACTTATGGACAACTTAGTTGTTTCGAATCTTTTACACAGACCGGCGCGCACGGCCGCGAGCGTCTTGGGCGTGGCGATCGGCGTGCTTTTGATCGTCTTTACAGTGGGTCTCGCCCACGGCGTGCTCAGGGAACGCGGCCGGCGTGAAGGCAACATCAACGCCCAGATTATGATTCGAGCTTCGGGAAGTCTCGGCCTCACCGGCTCGCAACATTTCACGCTGCCGCTTTCCCGCGCAGAGGAGATCGCGAAGATCGAAGGAGTGCGCGCCGTCACGCCGTTGGGACAGAATTTGATTGGCAGCGACAGCGGCTTCGGCTCGCGCATGGTTGAGGGCGTGAACTTTGAGGATTACGCTCGATTGACGGGCATCGCCGTCGTCGAAGGCCGTGGGCTGCAAAGCGGCGATGAAATGATTGTCGACGCCGTGTGGAAAGAGCAACGCAAAGCGCAACTCGGTTCGACGGTGCAGGTTTACGACCGGCCGTTTCGCATTGTCGGCGTTTACGCGCCCCCGGCGGCGGGCGCATCAAAATTCCGCTCGAAACCATGCAGGAACAGTTGGGCGGCGAGGAACACTGTTCAAGCGTTTTGGTAGCCTGCCATGACCCCGCCCGACAAGAGGAAATCGCGGCCAGGATTCGTCAAGTTTTCCCCGACGATCAGATTCTCTTTACGCGTGACTTGCCCGAGCTGTACGCCTCAAGCCTGCCGGCCTTAAACATCTTCATTAACGTCGTCGTCAGCATCGCCGCCGTGATCAGCATGCTGGTCATACTGCTTGCGATGTACACCTCCGTGATGGAGCGCACGCGGCAAATCGGCATCCTCAAATCACTCGGGATGTCGAACACGACCATCGCCTGGATGATTCAACAGGAAGCCATGCTGGTGAGTGTGTTGGGCATTATTTTGGGCGTTTTACTCACGCTGGCGGTGCGTTTCGTGATCATGAGGACGACCAGTTTGACCATCGAGATTGAGCCGCAATGGATCGCCATCTCGCTCGCCATAGGTCTCATCGGAGGCACCATCGGCGCCCTTTATCCGGCTCTGCGCGCGGCGCGGCAGGATGCGGTGAAAGCACTTAATTACGAATGATAATTTAACTTCTCTCGCCCGCTTTCAAGACTTTGATTGACTTCGTTTTTGCTGCGCGAACATTTCTTCGATCTCTTTCACGGTGGTCGCATCTTCCGGGGACTTGTCTTCGCGAACGAAGTTCACGATCCTGGGAAACCGCAGCGCCAGACCTCGTCCCTCGCCGTCTTGGGCGGCGGTGTGAATGGGCGAACGCGTGATTTCGTCGGCGAGCACCGTCACCACCACGCGCGGCGTCACCCACACGTCCGGAACCATGCGCGAGTCAACGCGCGCCGGTTTGTGATCCACCGGGCCTTCGTCCAACAAAGCCTTGATCTTGATCCAATTTTCGTCGCTCAACCCGCTTCCGATTTTACCGATGCTTTTAAAGCTGTCAGTCGCTTGATCGTAAACAGCGCCGAGCAATGACCCGATTCCGAGCTTGGCCCGCGCGCCTCGACCACGCAAATAGCCGATCAGCACCAGATCCACGGTGTCGTTTAATTCACCTCTGTAAGCTCGTTTGAGCTTGATCCAATTGAAATTTCTGGCTCCCGGCTCATAGTTCGATGCGACGCGCTTGGCCACGACGCCTTCGTGACCGTGCTCAAGTCCGCTGTCAAAAAACGCTTGCAGCTGTTCGGCGGTCTCAACCACCACGCCCTCCGACAAGCGAATCCGCCCTCGCGGCCTCAGTCGTCGGGCGAGCTCTTCGCGACGCTCCACGTAAGGAAGATTAGTCAAGTCGCTTCCGTCAACGAAAAGTAAGTCAAAGGCCACGAGCACCAGCGGATATTCTTCGGCCATGCGCGCCACCTCGTGCTTGCGCTTTCTTTGCACGGTCACTTGAAAAGGATAAAATTCGCCGGTCTCTTCATTAACCGCCAGGGCCTCACCGTCGATGATCGCGCTTTTGGCCGCGAAGTCGTCACGCGCAGCAGTGGCGAGTTCGGGAAACATGCCCGTGGTTCTTTCGAGGTTGCGTGAAAACATGTCGACACTTCCGTCGCGCAAGTGAACCTGACACCGGAAGCCGTCTAGTTTCGCTTCGACCGCACAGGTCCCGATTTTTTTGATGATTTCTGCGGCGCCCGGCAATCGCTCAGCCAGCATCGGGCGCACCGGACGCCCCACGCTGACCTTAAATTTCTCCAAACTGGGCAATCCACTCTCAGCCATCTCTTTCAGCACCAGGCCGAGATCAGAGCAGATGTTGTAAGCCCGCTCGATAATTCGCCGCGCTTTTTGCCTCGATCCGTGGTGCGCGCACGGCCTCAATAATCGTCGGCGCACCAACACCCAACCGCAAACGGCCCAGCGTGATGCGTACGATATATCGGCTCTCAAGCGGCGTCGCCCGCTTCAACAAATCCGTGAGCTGACGCTGCTTGTCCTCCGCGCTGCCGCGCCCGCTCGTGCGCGCGATCAGCAAAAGACCTTCGTATACTTCGAGCATTCCCAACTGCGGGCGTCTGCTGGGCGGCGTCAATTCTTCCGCCACCAAGCCCAGGTCGCCGGTTTTATGAGAGAGGCTGTCAACCTCTTCTATGCCCTTGCCGACGGCGACGGCGATGGCCGCCGCGGCCGAGCGCTCGCCGATGCCGGTCTCCAATCCTTCAAATGAGGGAAGCAATTGTCCCTCGCACAAATAGGCGAGCGGCGCGATCGTCTCCGGAGTTGCAGCGCGGAACAGCTCGGCGAATAAGACGTACATTTCAAGCCGGCTCGCAGTGTTTTCAAGCTTCTCAAGATAATTGGCGAATATGTTAAACCGCATGCTTCTCCTGTAGGCTTTGAGCTGTCATTAAGCTTCTCTGCTGCTAATATGCAGCTTTCGGGTTTTCGGTCAACAAGTTGCAGTTGTTGCTCAGCACAGCTCAAGGAATGCGCGATTGAAAGTTGTGCTCAAGTAAGATAGATTTGATGTCGTCTAAGTATTCCGAGGATTTCGCATTTCGGCTCAGTACCCTTCACATTGACTCTCAAAGAATTCCTTCGGTGTGTAATATTATAGGCGTCGGCCAAAGCTACCTCAATTTAGCTTAAGCAGCCTTCAGATATATGGCCGTCAAGCGCATATCCACACGCAACAAACTCACGGCGAAACGCTTGAGCTTTCTCACCGTGTTAATTGTAGTTTTAACTTACTTTCATGCGCCTTGTCTCGGCTACACATATCAATATGCGGATGCGAGCGGACTCACACCGTTGCGCTGGCCCGTCCAGGTGATCAATATCTCGTTCGCTCCATCTCTCAGCGCACCTCCGGCCAACATCAAAATCAACAGCGATGTGCGCGGCGCGGCGCGACGCGCGCTCGCCCGCTGGTCCGAGGTCACGGGATTTCAGTTTATTGAATCAGCCGCGAGCGCGCAAAACGTGAGTCCTGCTTCAACTCCGGACGGCATCAATTTAATCACGGTGGCCCAGACGACGGAAAACGCTTCGCTTTTCGGGTTCGGCTCTGAAACCACCAGCCGCGCCAGAGTCTTCTTTAATCCTGTGAGCGGCGCCATCAGTGAAGCCGACATCACAATCAATCCTCAACTGCCCTACTCAACCGACGGCACACCCGGCACGTATGATCTGGAAGGAGTCTTTGTTCACGAAATCGGGCACCTGTTGGGACTAGATCACTCGGCCATCGTGGGCTCCACGATGCAGCCGCTGCAAGGCAGGAACGGTAACTACAATCTCCCGGCGATCACATCGCGCACTCTCTCCGCAGATGATCGCGCGGGCATTCAAGCGCTCTACGGAAAACCGGGCGATTCGTTGTCGATCTCCGGCACGGTCACAAATTTACACGGAGTTCCGATCTTCGGCGCGCACGTCTGGGCGGAAAGCTTGAATTCAGGAAGAATCATCGCCGGTGCTTTGAGCCGACCCGACGGCGGCTACCTGATTGAGGGCCTCGTGCCGGATCAGTACCGAGTGGTTGTCTCTTCCCTTAACGGACCGATCAGTGCGGGAAACTTGGTTGCGGGCAATCGACTGTACAGACCATCGCAATCAATTGCCTTTCTGGCCGCTGAAGCCACGACAAGCTCTGGCGCGCACGCCATTGCCAATGTTAATTTCACGGTCGTCAGCGGACAACCGACATCATTCCTCAACTTTCGGTATCAACGGGCAGGTCTATTTCGGCTGCCGCTCGCTCGGGCTCAGCACGGATGTGTAGGAGGCCCGGGCATCGACCAAATTTTTGCCCGGCAGATCGCTTTCTTTTCGTTGTGGTGAGTCCGGAAAGTTTACGCGCAGAGAATTTTGGCACACCCTTTCCGGTGATCAGCTTCATCATCCGTCTGACGGACGCCGCTCGCGTCTCCAGCTACACGCTTCGCTTCAGAGGCGGAAGCGGTGAAATCTCTTATTTGACCGGCGCCTTGGATGTGGATGCTGACACAGACGAACAATTTGTTCAGCAGGAGACTGTTGGCGACAACGGATGGCTCGCCTACGTGAACACCAATCCTTACGAGGTAAAATAGAACGACAGATTTATTTTTTTCTCAACGCAGGAAACCCGGCTATTGCTAGCCGGGTTCTGAAAGGAAAGGTTGTTGGCGGATCGCACGGCGGGGGATAAGCAGAAGCGGCAGGCTTGTGCTCACGAGGGATGGCAAAGGCGGGGTCATCGTGGATCATGTTTTTCTGCATGTCCCGATGGGAGCCATTTGTTACATCATCCTTATCGTGCGAAGCCGGCGGCGACTTTAGTGTTTTTTAAAACAAATGAATGTTTAGCGCGGAAAGATTTTTATTGAACAGACGATGACGTTTGATTAAGAGCAAACGCTTTCTGCAACAGACTGTTCTTCCAGCACTGTTTGAATAGCTAATGGTTCATAAATCTTGTCCATCCAGTATGTCATTTGTTGAGAAGCTTCTTCGCCTCCGGTGAAGTCAAGTTCTATGGCCGCAACCACCGCGGCGTCCCTTTCCTCCGCCCAGAGCACGATTCCTTTTAGTGCAGCTTTGAATGATTCCAAGCCATGCTTCTGATTCTTCGCTTTAAGTTCCTCGCGGGTCAAAGAAATCAACAGCATAGTTCCGATTTCCGGAAGGCGGTCCATCTTGATGAGGGTGCCGCTCGGACTGATATTTAAGGTAACGCCGGCCGATTCGATCATCTTACCGGAGAGGGTGCCGTCAAACCACCGGGCTTTAATCGGCATCTCCACGATTAGTCTGCTTCCCGGACCGCGCCTTTCATCATGAGCCATCAACATGTTAATTCTCCTGCTCTTCGGTTGAATCCCCAACGCTCATCGGCGTACTTCATCGAGAACTTGAGCATGGTAGCTCACATTCCAAAA
The DNA here is from genome assembly GCA_037719755.1 of Pyrinomonadaceae bacterium. Lineage (GTDB taxonomy): Bacteria > Acidobacteriota > Blastocatellia > Pyrinomonadales > Pyrinomonadaceae > JBBJMB01. The sequence goes on along the minus strand of JBBJMB010000008.1, from coordinate 5,975 downwards.
AAAAACCCGCCGGATCCGTCCGGCGGGTTTTGGTAAAGATTTATTTTCGTTTAAACAATTGTTTGTTTTTGCAGCAGCAGCTTTCGCATCTTCATTCTCGCTTTGTGCAATTGAGATTTTGACGTCCCGACCGCAATGCCCAGCAAATTAGCAATCTCTTCGTGCTCGTATCCGTCAATATCATGAAGAACGAAGACGGTGCGGTAGCCGCGAGGCAAGTGGGAAAGGGCCGCTTCCAGCGCGATGCGATCGATAATCGGCATGTTTGTTGGATTGCTCGTGCCGAGCTCGATTTGCTCGGGCATTTCGCCATCGTCGTAACTTTTTCATCACGCACAATTCTTTTTCGAAAGTGCATTAAGACAATGTTAACTGTCAGGCGATGAAGCCAAGTCGTAAAAGCAGACTCGCCCCTGAAACTGCCGATTTTTCGATGAAGTTGAATGAAAGCGTCTTGAGTTAGGTCCTCAGCTTCGGCCGCATTGCTCGTCATTCTTAAACACAGGGAATAAACTCTTCCGTGGTGCCTGTGGTAAAGCTCTTCAAAAGCTGGAACATTACCGTTGGCGGCTTGTTGCGCAAGGCTGTAGTCGGTGAGATTTTTATCGGTGATGGTTTGGCCGCTCAGGTGATTGGCCGAGTCCTCTCGTAAACTCCGCGGCGTCAGGACTCCTACGTTAGGCCAATTTGGCATGGTCATCTCAGCGTGTGCCATCGTGCTTGCTCTCCAGTTTAAATTACCGCTTGTGAAATTCGCTTAAGGTTAAGAAGGGGCCCAGAGTGTGACTGCGCTCTCCCCTTCACAGTGTTCTCTTTGGGCCCCTTCGACACGGTCGCCATCGCAATGGAAACCGATCTTGTCTAAACTTTTCGGGCCATTAGTAGCGTCGATCTTGCTTTCTGATTTTGTAGGTGTAGATAGCAGATCCTACGCCGCCGGCGATGCTCCCGATCAGCGCGCCCCGTTTGCCGCCAATCGCGCTCCCGATGGCTGCTCCGCCCAGCGCCCCGGCCACCGTCGTAATCTTGTCCCGGTGACGATCCCAAACGGATCGATCTTGCTGCCGGTAATCGTAACTATCGTTGTTTCTTGAGTAACCGTACTGCCGGCTGGAGGTTTGTCCTACCGAGCGGCGTCTCACTTTTTGACCTGCCATGGCTTCCACGGAACTCGCGAGCAAAGCCACCACTAATATCAAGACACCAATTGTTTTTTTCATGGTTTTCCTCCCGGCGCAGGCTAGAGCAACGGCCGTACCACACACAGCTGTGAGACGCAGTGGTTGATAATTCCTTTTCGCGACGGTACTTCCGCGCGGAAACACCCCGAACCAGCGTTGGCCCTGACTAAAAGGTGGACAATGTGGAGGAAAACGTTAGACCAGATGGAGCATTTGGGATGAGGCGGCTGCGTTCCGGCTGGATGCTGGTTGAGGGGGCTAACCGGACGTCTCGAAAAGTTATAAAACTCAAACCAGTCAACAGTTTGGCTGATGTGATCCAGTTGCTCCGCGATGAACGCTCGACAGCAGCCTTTTATGATGACTTTGGTATCGTCATCAATGAGCTGCACGGCTCCCTGGTGTACCGGGCAGTTGCTCTGCGGATGTTTGAGATAGTGAGGAAAACGCAGATAGATTCTGATCTTTTCCATTCCCGCCGGATCTGTTACGTGGCCTTCCGCCATTTGTCCCTCAACTCTTACTGCAAGCCATATCGGTAAAAGATGATGAGACATAAGCTGGCCTGGGCAGGAATCGGAGGCTCTTAAAACAAGCTCCCATCGGTTTGACCAAGCATGGCCGCGCGCACCAGGGGCACGGGCGGGCCGCCGTAGGTGAGAAATTGGTCGTGAAATGCTTTCCAGGCTGATCTTCCGCCGCGCTCGGATGTCCAATCGTCTCTCAGTTTTTTGATCATCAATTTGCCCATCGTGTAATTGAGGTAGGCCGGATCGAAAGTGCCGCGCTCCGCTTGTTGCTGAGCGTTTCCCGCATCTTGATAACCCTCTTCCACAAACATGCGCTCAGATTCCGCGACCGTCATGCCGCGCGCGTGCAACCCGATGGCCGACAGGTAACGGACGTTTCTGAGCAAAGCGTTCAGCAATTGGCCGATGTGAATTTCCGGATCGCCGCCGCCGAGTCCCGCCTCCCACATCATTTCCTCGGTGTAGTGAGCCCAGCCTTCGGCGAAGGCGTAGCCCACAAAGATCTGACCGAATTTGGAAGGCGCGCGATTGGCATGCAAAAATTGCAAAAAATGGCCGGGCCACACTTCATGCACCGAGGTGAAAAGCAGATCCGCTTTGCCCGGCAAATAGTCGTGACGCTTTTCCGGTGACCAGGTCGGATCAGGCGGCGAGATGTAATAAAACCGAGGGCAATTGTTTTTCGTATGGCCCAGGAATCGAAATGTAGGCAAAGTTCCACCGTTTCAGAATGGCGGCGTTTCATTGACCAACGCTTCTTCGGTGCCGGGGATGGTGACCAAATCTTTTCGATTAAAACTTTTTTCAGGTCCGTGAGCTGGTTTCGCGCTCCTCGACGGCGCCGCCCTCCGGTTTATTGAGCTGTTGCTTCGCCACGCACTCGCGCACGCTTTTTACCGGGCGCATAACTCGCGCACGCTTCGCGCAGGGCCGCGAGGTTTCGCTCCATATCTCGTCGCCCGACAATTTCCAATTGATCAAGCGAAACGCTAACGCTCTCGGTGGCCCGCAGCATCTCGCTAAACTTTTCCGGCCCGAGGGGGAAATTCTGGGTGCATCCTGTTCGAGCGAAGCCAACCATCCGTCGAATTCGCGCACCGCCGTGGCGGCGACAGATGTGGCCGCGCGAAACTCAGATTTAAGTTGCTCGTCAGCTACCGGCGCAAAGATTTTCGTGACGTCTGTTTCATAAGTGGCGGCGAGCCCGCCGATGGTGGTTCGTCCGATCTTGATGAACGTGCGGGGAAACGGTGGCTTTAAGTTACCCCGGGCCTGTTTTAACGCGTCGGGAATTGCCTTCGCATAATTGATGAAAGCACGCATGCGCTGATCAAGCGGCGCATAATCGCGCGAAATGTACACATCCGGGTCTAAAGCATCCGCGTAGTAGTAAGGGTTTTTTGCCGGCCAGGCGGCAGATTCAAGCCAAAATAAATCCGAGTCAATGCGAGAGATCAAATAATCGCGCTCAAATCTTTGTCGCCCATCAAGGGCGTCGTTCGCGAAGCTACGGGCGCGCTCTTTCGCGCCGCGCAGTCGCTCGGCTTCACGCTGCAATCCGGCCGCGCTGAAATCAGGCAAACGGCCGTCGAGATCATGCCGACCGGCCAAGACCGCGATGTCCGGACGAGCGATGAAGTAATTGTTGATGTAACCGTCGAGGAAGACATCCCAAGATTGGTCGTTCGTGAGGTGACTGTTCGGTGCCGCAGCGGGCGGAGTCGGATTCTTTGAAGCTGTTTGTTTACAGCCCACGCCCTGAGCAATCGCGATCATCATTAAGAGATAGAAAAAGTTGATATGTGAATCAGTAGTTGAAAACGGGCTTGCTAAATCAACGACTTGCAGACGTGAATTTGCTTGATCTCGAAAAGTTGTGCCCGTAAGTCTCTTGTTTTCAACAAACATAAATTTCAACTACTGATTCGCATTGATATAAATATATGTGAATCAGTAGTTGAAACGGGCTTGCTAAATCAACGACTTGCAGACGTGAATTTGCTTGATCTCGAAAAGTTGTGCCTGTAAGTCTCTTGTTTTCAACAAACATAAATTTCAACTACTGATTCGCATATATGGCGAAGATTGGCCATGTTCGTTATATTCCTCGCACGTGGATTTGAGAAGACTTGCGATTCATAAATGATGGGCGCGCAACTCTTCGACCAAAAGTCGCAGGCGCGCGCAGGAGAGCCATCATCGTGAGCGTTGGGTTCTGACAGCCGTTTGAGACGTAACAGGCGCCGTCCGTCACGAAAAGATTGGCGACATCGTGAGCCTGATTGAATTTATTCAACACGGATTTCTTTGGGTCATGACCCATCCGCGCGGTGCCGACTTCATGAATGCTAAAGCCCGGCGGCGCGTCCGTGACGCGCCGCACTTGAATGTCTTCGGCTCCGGCAGCGCGCAGCATCTCTTCGGCGGTGTCTCCCATGTCTTTCACCTGCTCATGCTCGTTTTCGCTCCACGCCATATCTATGTGCAGCGCCGGAATGCCCCACGCATCGACTACGTCTTTGTTGATGCTCACTTGATTCTCGAAACGCGCCAAGCATTCGCCGTAACCCGAGAGGCTGACTCCCCAAGGGTGCGCGCCGCGCACGCCCTGTTTCAACTTACTGCCAAACCCCGAGATGGTTTTCGCGTGCTGCCAAAGCGATTGGCCGGATCCGCCTTGCAAACCATAGCCGCGCAGAAACCGGTCGTGCTTGGATTTCAAATTACGAAAGCGGGGCACATAAATGCCGTTGGCGCGGCCGTCAGATTCAAGTCTTTCCGCATTGAGCATCGGAAGTGTGCCGCTCGCGCCGCCCCGTTTGACGTGATCCATTAAATAGTGACCGAGCACGCCCGAGCTGTTCGCGAGCCCACCGGGATACAGGCGAGACTCGAGTTAAGCATAATGCGCGTCGACTCTAACGTGCCGGCGCAAAGCATCACGACGCGACCTGAGACCTCGCGGTGCGCCCGCGAGATCGCATCCACATAATGGACGCCTTTGGCTTTGCCGTTGTTTTGATCGACCAGCACATGACTGACGACCGCGTGCGTGATAAGAGTCAAGCGATTCGTGCGCGCGGCGGCCGGCAGCGTCGAGGCGGGACTGCTAAAGTAAGAGCCGGTCGAGCAGCCGCGGTCGCAGTGGCCACACCAGTGACAAACGACGCGCATGTCTGGCGTGCCTTGATGAATGTTTTTGGTGAGAATCGCGGCGCGCCCGATGATGACTCGCTTCAAGGGATCGCGCATCTTCCGAACGGCCTTTTGCAAAACAACTTCGCCGCACGTGAACGGCATCGGCGGCAAAAATTGGCCGTCGGGAAGCTGCGGCATGTTGTCTCGCGAGCCGCTAATGCCGATGAAAGACTCTACGCGATCGTAATACGGCGCGAGATCTTCGTAACCGAGTGGCCAATCATCGCCGTACCCGTCGCGGCTCGCAGCCTTAAAGTCGTAATCGGAAAGTCGGTACGACTGTCTGCCCCAGGGTATGGTCCGACCGCCGACGTGTCGCGAGCGAATCCAGAAGAAAGGCTTCTCGGGCGGCGTAGTGTAAGGGTTTTCTATGTCACTGACGAACAAATGCTTGCCGTATTCAGTGCAGGCATAACAGCGGCTCTGAATGGGCTGCGTGCGCTGCATTTCGCGCGCGTTGCCGAAACCGCGGTAAGGCAGATCATACGGCCAATGGTGTTCGGTGAAATCTTTGCGCGGATCCAACTTGCGGCCGGCCTCAACAACCACCACGTCCAACCCGCTTTCGGTCAGTTGCTTGGCCGCCCACCCGCCGGTTGCGCCTGATCCGACGATAATCACGTCGTAGACTTTCTGTGATGTCACGCGCTGTTCCCCTTTTCTGTTTTGGGCACGAAAACTTGGGCTGGCAATTGTGATTAATGCGTCATCGCGTAGTTGATCAGGTTGATGCCAATCCGGTAGGCCGCCAATCCGTAGTTAACCGGGTAGCGTGAGTCGTTGATCCACTCCCAGGCATCACCCAAATCGCAGTTTCTGGTGATAAAAACGACGAGGCGTCCGTGGCTGTCTTCGATGCCCATATAGTGCGGCACGACTCCGCCCTTTTCGTAAGTCACGCCGTTTCGCAAGGCGGCCACGCCCGGCACCTGAATCACCGTTTCGATATCCAGGTAGCTGTGGAAAATCGGGTGCGTCTGCGGCAAGTCTTTGACTTCATACTCCGGGACGACTCGTTTGAGTTGCTCTTGCACAGTCTGGAATTCGTAATCGCCGGGGAAATCGT
>JBBJMB010000121.1:0-10149 GCA_037719755.1 Pyrinomonadaceae bacterium | reverse complement strand
GCTAATATTCTGACCGCGCTCGTGAACCGTGCGGCTTCTTTCGCACCGCGCGTGGCCTTCTTTGTGATTAAAAATGATTTCGGCATCGGGTGGCGCGCCAGAGGGTTGGAGGGCAGCGTCGGTGATGATTCGATCCGCGAAATCGCGATCCCCCTCACGGCCAAGACGCTGCTCGGCGACACGGTCGAGCTGCGTGCGACCTGGAGCGGTGAGCCGGGCGCAAACGCCGAAGATCACCTGATACTCGAAAAACTGGGCGGCCCTGCGCCGCAACGCATGGTCGCGGTGCCTTTGGTTGCGCGCCACAAAGTGGCGGCCGTGCTTTACGCCGACTCGGCCGAGCTCGGGCCTGAGGCCATCAACCTCGAAGCCCTTGAGGCGCTGATGCGCGTCGCGGGAATATCCGTCGAGCTTTTGGCCGCCAAACGTCAAACGGGCGCGAGCGTTGCTGCGGAGCCGCCACGGCAACCCGAGCGGCCGATTGCTCCGACTCCGGCGCCCAAGCCTTCTGCGCAGCCTCCCCAACCGGAACCCGCCGCCGCCGCAACAATAACTGCGCCGGCCGAACTCGCTCCACCACCGCCGCCGCCTCCTGCTGCTTTGGTCGAGCCCATGGCTTCCGCTCCTTCTTCTTCTTTTTTGCCAGCCGCACCGGTCGAGCCAGCCGTGGCCGCGCCGGCGACGGGGCCGGAGTTAATTGACACCGCTCCCCTTGAGCCCTCCGATGTCTTTAAGGATCAAGTCAAAGACACTGCTCCTTTGCTTACGGTAGCAGCGCCGGCGCCGGTACAGGTGGAAGAGTTCGCTGTCGTCGAACCGCCATCCATCGGCGGCGCACGGTTGAAAGCAGCGCCCCCACGTTTGATACCGCGCCGCCGCCCGTTGCGCCGCCGCCAAGCGATCAGCAGGCGGCTTCAACGGGCGCGCCTCTCGGGTCCGCGCGCCAATACGGGCGGAGCGAAATCGATTTGCCGATTGAAGTCAACGAAGGCGAAAAACGACTTCACATAGACGCGCGTCGCTTCGCTCGCTTGCTCGTCTCTGAGATCAAGCTGTACAACGAAGAGAAGGTGCAAAAGGGCCGCTACGACGGAGACTTGTATGACCGGCTGCGTGAGGAGATAGATCGTTCGCGTTTGATGTACGAAAAGAGAGTCTCTCCGCAAGTGGCGACGCGCTACGACTATTTCCATCAAGAATTGATTAATACGTTGGCCGAAGGCAATGCCGACAAACTCGGCGGCAAATACCCGGGCACAAGCGTTCAAGCCTGACGCCTCAAGCGCTCGTCCTGACGGCTTTCGCCGTTTGGCGAGCGCTTGAGGCGTCAACAATTTATGCGGGTGGTTTTGAAGGCGCGCACGGACGGCAAACGGCGCGCCTTTGTCATCGCATCTGAGAATCGCGATTGCTCCCCCGTGCTACTCTGAATTCGTTTTCATCACCAACGTATCTTTCATGATTGTAGCCAAACGCCCGCTGATGTTTTTCGTCGTCGCCTGCGCCGTCCTCACAGCGACGCTTTTTGTGCCGCTCTTTGTCGCCAGCTGCAGCACGCTGCAAGCGAAAGACGAAGCGCAAGCCCTTGAGACGTTGCGCCGGGTAACGCGCGGCGGAAATCTTCCCCGCGATGAGCGGCCGCTCACCCAAATCGAAGCGGATCACCGCGGCGGGCGCGCTGGCGCATTGGCGCGCTTCGTGCGCGCGCGCATCAAGCTCGCAGCGGGCGACGCGGCCGGAGCGGCGCAGTTGCTGGATGCGCGCGAGATCGCCGAGCGCACCGCGATTGGCGATTACGCGCAGTTGCTGCGCGGTCGCGCCTTCGAGCAAGCCAAACGAATGGTTGAGGCGCGCGCCGCGTACGAGAAACTAGCGCGCGATTACCCAAACTCCATCCGCGCGCGCGAAGCCGCACTGCGCAACGCCGAGTTGGTTTTGCAGCAAGGAGCGGCGGCGGCCGTTCCCTTGTTGCTGGCGGATCTTTACCAGGCGGACGACCCCGGCGCGCTGCTGCTCACGGCGCGCGCCTACGAGCGGCAAAGTGACGCGTCCAAAGCGCCCGGGCTTACCGGCGTCTTTACTTTACGCTCCGGCCGCGCCCGAGGCCGCGGAAGCGGCCGTCGCGATTTCGTCGCGCCTCGGATCAAACACCTCACCCGCGACCGCCGACGAAGCTATCACTCGTCCGGGCCGCCTTTGGCGTGCCGAGCAATACGCGAACGCGGCGAGCGCCTACGAACAAAGCGCGGCGCTCTTTCCCGCGCTCGCGACGCCCGAGCACAAACTGCGCCACGCCGTCGCCCTCGCCAACACGCGGCGCGCGACGGACGCCGTGGGCGTGCTGCTCTCCGTATCGGCCGCCGCCGCCACTTCTGAGATTCATGCGGAGGCGCTTTATCATTTGAGCGGCGTTTACGCGAACACAAAGCAGTGGGCTCAAGCGCGCGCCACCGCTGAGCAGCTGCGCCGGCTTTATCCGCAAAGCAACTGGACTGTGCGCGCGTTCGTTGACGCGGGCGGGCAAGCTCGGGAAGCGCGCAGTGAGGCCGAAGCCTTCAGCTTTTTTCGCGCGGCGGTGAGCGCCTTTCCGGCGCGCGCCGAAACAGCGTCCGCTCAGTTTGAGTTGGCATGGTCGGCGCACGAAGCAAAGAACTACGCCGAAGCGGCGCGACTGCTGATCGAGCATGTCGCCGAATACGCCGACAAGAACACGGATTTTCGCGGGCGCTCTGGCTACTGGGCCGCCCGTAACGCCGAACGGGCGGGCGCCTCGCCGAAGCGCGCGCTCTCTACGAAGCGATGGGCGCACGCTACGATGCGACCTGGTACGGCTATCTCGCCAAGGGGCGTTTGGCGAAAATGAATCGCACGGCGTCACCGCAAAGTTTCGCGCCCGACTCGCCGATAGGTCGCGCCGTCGCCAATCTCAAAACAGTAATCGTCGCCGATGAGACCGCCGGCCCTGAAGAGCATCGCTTGATCGCCAAAGCAAATGAGCTGGCCATCGTCGGCTGCGACGAATGGGCACTCGCAGAGTTAAGCGCCGTGCAGAGGCGCATGCCGCTCAGTCCCGACGTCAACTTTGCGATGGCGCGCATTCACCGTGCGGCGGATGACAACGTGACGGCTTTCAATGTGCTGCGCCGCAGCTTCCCCGATTACTCGCAAATGCAGCCCGAGGAATTAACGCGCGAGCAATGGGATGTTTTCTACCCGCTGGCCAATTGGGACGTGATCGTGGCGGAGTCGCGCGCGCTCTCTCTTGATCCGCATCAAGTGGCCGGCTTGATTCGGCAGGAATCCGTCTTAATCCGCGCGCACGCTCGTCGGCGCGCGCCTACGGCCTGATGCAATTGCTCGTTCCGACGGGCCGCTTGGTGGCGCAAAAGTACGGCGTCGGCGGACCCATCACTGAAGAAGCGCTTTACGAGCCGCGCCTGAACATACAGCTCGGAACAGCTTACATGCGCGAGCAACTGAACCGCTTCGGACTCTTCGAGTACATGGCCGCGGCGTACAACGCCGGCCCGGGGCGCGCCATCGCCTGGCGCTCTGCGCTTCCCGCGGAGATCGACGAGTGGACGGAAGCGGTTCCCTTCAAAGAGACTCGCGGATACGTGCAGGGCGTCGTGCGCAACATGCTTCAATACCGGCGACTTTACGACGAGCAAGGAAAATTTCGCCCCGAGGTCGGCACGCGCGCGTTGAGGCCCGCTGCCAATCAAGCGCAACCCGACGCTCAAGGCACACGCCCCCGTCGGGCAGGATAAATTTCTTCTCTGCGTTTCTTTGCGTCTTCTCTCTCTCTCTCTCTCTCTCTCTCTCTCTCTCTGTGTTTCTCTGCGTTTAGGTCAGTCATATCACGATTGGCCTCAACGATTCGCCAGATCGCGCCGCGCGAAGAGCGCGAGGCGCACGCCGGGGCGCAGCCGGTAGACGCCGACCTGCTTGTATTCAGCTCCGAGAGCGGCGCGGAGCTGTGCGCTCTGATCCTCTTTCGAATCTGCGCTCTCTCTGCCGATGACGATGGGCACGTCTTGCGAGTTATAGCTTGAGGATACGCTGCCCGTGTAGCCGACGCGCGGGTTGTTGCGGAAGTACCAGGGTAGCGGCCAATGCTCGGATGAGGTAATGGTGACGCCGATCTGCTTTGTCCCCGCGCGCTCGGCGAGGCGCTCGACTTCGTTGACGAGCGCGTGCGTCTCGCGCTGCGTTTGCGTGTAAACGTAAGGGTACTGATCGTTGTCGTACTCGCGAAAGTTGAGCACCGCGCTTTGATACATGCAGACCGCGACGGCGAGCCCGGCGACGAGAAGCGAGCGAGCGCGCCCCTTCGGTCCTGCCACCGAGCGTTCTCCCAAGACCTGCACCGCATAGCCGCCGATGATCGCCATCGGCACCGCGAAGTTCAATACTAACCACGGCGTTTTGTACGGAATGAGCGAATAAGCCGCGAACATCCCGAACGCCCACGCTCCGGCAAAGACGGCGAAGCGATTCGCCCGCCGTTCAAACAGCGCGACCACAGAGCCCACGACGGCCAGCGCCAGAATCGGCGCCTCTTGTTGAATGAGCCAAGTGAGATACGTGCCGAACGGCTTGCCGTGAAACTCGCTGGTGCCGGTCTTCGTCCAGATCTTTAATGAATCGAGGGCGGCGACCGTGCCCGCCCAATGCGTGAAAAACGATGAGTAGAAGAGGATGTTAATGAAGAGGAAACGCGCCAGCGCCCACACGCCGAGTTGCGTCGCCGGCTGCGAAGTATCAAAGAACCACGGCAGCGGTGATGACGAAGCAGCCTCCTCCTCTTCCTCGCCCGCGCTCCTTTTAGTTGAGGCGCGCTTCGGGGATGCTTTCGTCGCGGCGGCCGCTGAGGTCGCTCGCGATCGGGCGACGAGCCACGCTAAAACAAGCGTGCCGACGGAAATAAAGGCCGTTTCCTTAGTCGCGAACAGCAGCCCGGCGGAAGCTGCGGCGAGCATCAGGTAAGTCGTGGCGCGCGTCTCGTAAAAGCGAAGCGCGGCGACCACCAGCCCGAGCGTGAAGAAGACGAACATCGTTTCGTGGATAAAGTAGCGCGAGTAGAAAATCGCGCTCGGCGAAACGGCGATGAGCGCGGCGGCGGCGAGCGCGCCGAAAGCTCCGACGCAGCGCCGCAGGCTGAGCGCCAGCCAGACAATTCCGACGCCGAAGAGCGCAGTCATAAAGCGGACGGCGAAAGTGCTCAAGCCGAAGAGCGCGACCGCAGGCAGCGTCAGGTAGTAAAGCGTCGGGCCGTGATAATTGGTCGGGTCGTATTTGTAAACGCCTTGGCGCAAAAGGTTCGTGAGAAAGAAGCCGTTGATGCCTTCGTCGTGATGCATCGGCTTCAGTTCGAGCGCGGAGAAGCGCAACGCAATCGCGAGGACGAGGATCACGAAGCTCGCAATCAGCCACGCGCGCTTCGTCATGTCCGGCGCGGGCGTCGGCACGAGGGGTGGCTTGAGCGCGGGCGTTGACGTCTGTTGCGGCAGCGCAACGGTTTCCGGCTGAGGACGTTCGGGAGTTGGCGCTTTCGCTTCCAAAACGTGTTTCCCGTTTTTACGGTTGCGGTGTTTTGTAGAGACGGTACTCACCTTGTTCACCTACCTCCGCGTAGCGTGCGAAAATCTCTGTTGAGTTCCAACTTGTAGTTCTTCATTTCAGCTTCTTCGAGAGGCCCGACGACGACGTACTCGATACGGTTTTTCACGAGCAAGCTTTCCGCGTCCGGGGCGCCCGCGTAGATGCGCTTCAGCTCGTCCTCGCGCTCCGCATAATCGAGGCCGTGCGACCAGAGGTGGCCGGGGTAGCCGAGGAAGGTGCGGCGGCCGGTCAGGTAAACCGGGTCAGTGTCAGTAGGCGCGTGCAGGATCAGCGCGCGGGGCGCGGTTTCGTGCCGGATGAGTTCGGCGAAACGAAGACCGTCGCGGTCGAACGTTTGTCGCCGGACAGTGCCCGAGGCGGCGCGCCACACGTCCAGACCGCCGGCCGTTGTTTGCGCCATGAGCAACGCCACGGCGATGGCGCGCCGCCCGCCGCCCGCTCGCCACAATTGTGTCAACACAAGCGCGATGAGCGGGGCCGAGGCGATCCACCAAAAATCAAAACCTTGATGTTGTCCCACACCCACGGCGACAACTTGAAAAGATTCGGCAGGATAAAGCAGAGCGCAAACGGAAGGTAAAAGTATAAGACGCGCGCGCTCACAAGCCGCTCAGGCCGGCGCCACACGAGGGCCGCCGCCAACAGCGGGATGAAGAAGCCCGTATTCTTCAGCCAGAACCAGATGATGTTCTCTGTGCCGTGGTCCCAGCCGAAGTGCCATGCGAAAAACGTCCCCGTTTGCACAGCCGACCCGCGCATCGCCCACAGCATTTGCGGCGCGCCCACCGCAAACGCCGCCGCAAAGAACGCCGCCCAGGGCAGCCAGATCGCCGTCAAATTCGCCTGCGGCGCAACTGCTTCCCGCGATACGTCATGCTCCGTTCGTCTTTTGCGGGCGAGCGCAAACCACATCTGCCAGAGCGCGAGACATCCGCCGATTGCCATCGTGACGACGAAGCTGTGCGCGTGCGCGAGCGGCAGCAGCCCCGCGACCAAGCCAGCCGCCAGCATCAAAGAAAAAGCGAAAGGCGTCAGACAAAAAGCGAAAGAGTCGAGCTGAATTGGTAAAGATAAGTTTGCGGGAAGCATCGCCTGATGACGCGCGGAATTCTTTGCGAGCTTGGCTTTACTCTGCGCGCCCGCGCCTGCATCAGCTTGAGAGCTTGTCGGCTCGCTTTCGCCCGACGATGCTTCCAACCACAGCGTCCAGACTATGACGGCGAGCGCCACGCCGAGCAAAATGCCGCGCTGCGGCACAAACAGTGTGATCACGGCGTTGCCCCAGCGGTAGCCCATCGGCCCGATGGTGTAATCGTGCTGAAGGCTTCCGAGGAGGCCGAAGACGCCCTCGCCTTGCGCGGCTTCCTTTAAGAAAGTAAACCATCCGCAGCCGCCGCTGAAGAACACAAGCGGCGGCGTCAACAGCGCGGCGCGCGGTCGCGCGTCAACAACCACGCCCAGCGGTGCAGCAAGCCCGTCAGCGCAAGCATCATGGCGTAGTTCTGCCAAACGAACGCGCTTCGCAAAGAGGCGTCGGCGCGCACAAACAGCGCGGTCACGAAATCAACGACGAACGGGTAAGTCATCGAAACGCCGGCAAACTCAGGGTGTTGCGGCGGAAAATTCTCGCCGTAAGCGAAGCCCGTGATCACGGCGAGGTGGAACGGGAGGTCGCCGAGGTTCGTGTCCAGGCCGGTGAAAATTCCGTCCTCGTTCTCGAACATCGTGCGGTCGCAAACAAACCAGAACAGTAGCGCCGCGACGACGTAAAAGACGAGCGCCCCCGACGACCATCTCCACCTCGGCGGTGCGAGCGCCTGCCGCACAATCGTCAACCCTTGCCGGACATCGGCTTCTACGCGAATTCGCCAGTCGCGCTTAAGCAGTAGCAGCAGCGGTGTGCCAGTGAGAGCGCCGGCGAGCGCGAGCGCAAGCGGTGTCATCCCGAGCAAAGAGACGAGCGCATACCCGATAAGCCCGAGCGCCCCCAGCCCCGTGCATACGCCCGCACACAAACGCGCCCAGAAAATTGCTGCGCGGTCGTAGAGGTAAGTGAGCAAGGTCGCGCCCGCCATGGCGGTGAACGCTAATAAGAGGGCATAAGGCATAAAGGATGCGGGAGGAATGGCGACGGCTGCTGTTTGGAAGAGAAACGTCGTTTAGCTGCTAAAGCGAGTTGGCGCTGGAGTGATGGGAAAGCCTGAATCGCTTGACCGCTCTAAAACATCAAGCGGGTGTCTCTCTCGCAGCGGCGATAACCCGAGCAGTTTGTTTGCTTCGTCCAAGCAATGCGGACAACTCACTATGTGACTGAGCGTCGCACGAGTGAGCGTCGCTTCGCCGGTGCGGTAAATCTCAAATAAATGTTCCGGCCGAACACACTCGCCTCGCCGGGCGGCGAAGATTTCCCGGCGCAGCTCAGTGAAAATGTCCGGCGCGCTTTGAGCGTCAGCGCCCGGCTTCGGGCGAGAGTAAGTGTTTTGATCGGCGGAAACGAACGCATCGGGATTGATGAGAAAATCCTGCGCCTCGCGCCGGGCGGACTCGAGCCAGACATACACCGCGTTGCGGGAACTGCGCACGAGCTGCGCCGCTTCGCTCGGAAAATAACCGTGAAAGTATTTCAAAATAAGAACGCTGCCCGAAATCGAAGTCTCTTTGCGCAGGCAAGCGTAGCGGCAAATTGTTAGTAATTTGTCTTGGATTTGCATTGAGCGCCGCGGATCAACGACCAAAAACTTTGACTCCGCCGAACTATAATTGGTATGTGAAAGTTGTTCGTGCCGTTGTGGTGCAGCCCGCCGTAAATGTGAAAGATGCGAGTTACGCAACACGACGTACAAATATTTGTCGATGCTTTTGATGGCAACAAAGTTTTGGCGGGAATGCATAAACTGCACAAATGCGTCATGCACTATGTCTTCAGCCAGCTCGCGATCGGAGCGGGTGATCTGCAAAGCCCATTTGAGGAGACGGTCGTAGTGACCCAGGAATATCTCTTCGTGGCTCAGTTGGGTTCTGACTGTACCAGTTATCATTACTGAAAGATGACTTTGATAAAACTAGGGCGCTGTGATCCACAAACGTACTTGAGTGTGAAAAACCAAAGGGCGCATCTTACTCCTTGTTTTTGACTGAGTGGTTAAGCGCCAGTAACACTTGTGTTAAATCTAGCTGTCATCACCTGCGATCAGCGGCGGCGAAATTTTGTCATTTTAATTTAATCAAAACTTAAGCTCACTTGCTCTTTAAGACTGCTATCCTCCCCGACGTCTAACAAAGCGTAAATCACAATTTGCATTCGCGGTCATGCTTATCCTGACCTGCAAATCAGAAATGAGATTGCAGGCGCAAGGTTCATCTGCGCCCGCTTGAGCAATTCACGCAAGGCAGGGCATGTCCCGGGTCTCTAGATTTATTCAGGCTGATGCACAAATTAACGCGAGATTTACTTGCTCTGAAATTAAGAGCCTTGATGTGAGCTGGTGAGGACGATCCGCAAAAGATATGACCTGAGGCACTCGACTATCTTCGTAGGCATTTAGCCTTCCCTATTTTGTCGTCATAAACAAACTTTCCAACTCCCTATTTTTCAGAGAGGGAAATCACTGCTGCTCTCTCGCTTCAGCGGAGCTGCGCTACGGGTGCGGCCGTCAGGCAAGCGGGCGATAGCTTGAGAGCGCGACACAAACAAAGTTTGAACCTCAAAGGAGAAAAGATGAAGACTTTAGCGAAAATATTGGGCTGTGCGGCAATGCTGGTTTCATTGTCGTCGTTCGCTTCGGCGCAACTCGCTTACACGGTGTCAGACAAAAACGGCGCGTCACCACAGGAACTCTTTCGATTCGACATCAACGTTTGCGCCGCCGAGAACTTAGGCTTTATCAACACGGCTACGGAACAGGAAGGCTTGTTCTCGTCCGGCGCCGTTCTCTTCGGTTACTCGGAAAATGATGCGGCCTTGGGTACTGCCGAAGAACAAAACCCCGGGACGCGCATTCTTCCGCCGGTCCCGAACGCTCCGTTAGGCCCCAACCCGAACAGAGCGGTTTGCAGCTTCCCGGGCGCGGCCTTCGGAACGGAATCCGGCGCCGCTTATAACCCGTCGGACGGCTACGTTTACGTCGTCAACAGCGACGACACCATCCCTGCAGGACAAACCAGAAGCCGGTTCTCCAGATTCAAACCGGGATGCCAGGACTTCTCAGTCATCGGGACTAGCCAACTCTACATCGACGGGCTCGCCATCAACAATCAAAATCAAGGGTTCGCCTCCGATCCGCGTCTGACGGACAGACTCTACAGGTTCACCCCGGGTCCCACTCTCAGTTTAGTCCAGACATCGGCCACATACGGGCTCGCCACAAACGAAGATTCCGGGTTGGCTTGGGACTTCGAGAATGACCGGCTGGTCTTATTGCTGGAATTAGGTCGAGTTTTCTTTGTCAACCCGACCACAGGAGCGGCGACTCTGTCGTGCACGCTGCCCATTGCCACTATTGGGAATGATTTAGAGGGGCTGGA
>JBBJMB010000120.1:0-10210 GCA_037719755.1 Pyrinomonadaceae bacterium | reverse complement strand
GTAGCGCTCGATTCGTTGTGAAGCAATTCGGGAAAGGCATTGACCGGGTTAATCAGCACGTCGATGCGCCCGTCGTTGTCGTAATCGCCAAACGCGCAGCCGCGCGCGGAGAGCGGAGAAGTAAGCGCTCCCCCAACTTTTTCCGTGATGTCCTCAAAGCGGCCGTTTTGTAAATTACGGTAGAGCACTTTGCGTTGCGCGTAGCCGGCCTCGGTGGTCAGTTTCTCAACTTCCGGGTAAACGTGGCCGTTGACCAGAAAGATGTCGAGCCAGCCGTTGTTGTCCACATCAATGAAGCCGCAGCCCCAGCCGAGCCAGCGCGTGTTGATGCCGATGCCGGCCGGAAAAGTCACGTCGTCGAAAACGGCTTTGCCGGTGTTGCGGTAAAGCGTGGAGGTGTCTCCGGAGAAATTGGTTTTAAAATATCCAGCCAGCCGTCGCGGTCAAAGTCGCCGGCCGCAACGCCCATTCCGGCTTGCGGCTTGCCGTCAATGCTTAAAGCCGCGCCGGCTTCGACGCCGAGGTCTGTGAAAGTGCTGTTTTTGTTGTTGATATAAAGCGCCGCCGGCGCCAGTCGTTGGCGACGTAGATGTCGGGCCAACCGTCGTTGTTAAAGTCCGTCACCAAAACCCCGAGGCCGTAGGTGCCGTTTGTTTTGGTGATACCTGATTTTTCGGAAACGTCCGTAAACGTTCCGTCGCCGTTGCTGCGATAAAGCGTGTTGACGCCGCCCGTTAGTCCCGGCGGCCCGCACGCGACCATCACTCCTCTGTACAAACACGGGCCGGTTTCGGGAAGCGGAGCGGTCTTTAAATCAAGATCGATATAGCTGGAAACGAAAAGATCCAGGCGGCCGTCTCGATCATAATCGAGAAAGGCGGCGCCGGATCCCCAGCGCGTGCGGTTTTTCGCGACGCCGGCGCGCTCGGCTTGATCCGTAAATGTGCCGTCGCCGTTATTGCGGTAAAGAGCGTTCGCGCCGAAATAGCTGATAAATAAATCTTCGTCGCCGTCGTTGTCGTAATCGCCGACGCAAACGCTTTGTCCCCAGCCGGTGCGCACCAGCCCCGCCTTTTCCGTGACGTCGCGAAAGGTGCCGTCGCCGTTATTGCGGTAAAGACGATTCGTGGGAGCACGTTCCCCAACGGGAGTGCCGTCCAGGCGTGTGCCGTTGACCAGAAAGATGTCCGGCCAATTGTCGTTGTCGTAGTCGAAGAACGCCGCGCCGCTTCCGGTCGTCTCAAGCAGATACTTGTTTTTCCGCTCTTCTCCGTAAAGGGTTTTAGAGGTGATGTTGGCTTGTCGCGCGACCTCGACGAACTTGATTTCAGTTGGAATCGATTGTTGGACGGGCGCAAGCGGAATCGTAAAAACCAAAAAACAGAGAAAAAGCATGTCGAATTCAGCGGCAAACAAATCAAATGTTAACGATGTGAATAGATGATAAGAATAAATGAGGTATAACTCAACCCGAGCCATGAAATGGAAAGCGCTGTCGCCTTTGCGTCTTCTGCGTTTCTTTGCGTTTAGGTGGGACTCACTTAAACGCAAAGAAACGCAAAGAGAAGACGCAAAGGGCGCGAAGATTGGGATTCGAGGGTTAGATGCCGGTGACCAGTAATTTTTCAACCGCACGCGCGCCCGGAAACAGACTGTGGCGCTACGGGCCCGTGGTAATTTGGATGGCGTTTATCTTCGTCGCCTCGACGAGCGCTTTGTCAGCCTCCAACACTTCAGGGTTGTCGCGGCGCTTGCTGCAAAGCTTTTTCTCCGCGCCGATGGACGAAGAGCAGTTTGCCTTTTGGCACTTTTTGATTCGTAAATTCAGCCACTTCGCGGAGTACGCCGTCCTCGCGCTACTACTTGCGCGCGCTTTCGCCACTTCGTCGCTCATCGTGTTGCGCCGGCGCTACGCACGCGCCGCCTTGCTGCTGGTCGCGGCTTACGCGCTGCTCGATGAGTTTCATCAAAGCTTTGTTCCTGGTCGCGGCGCATCCCTCTACGACAGCCTGATCGATATCGCGGGCGGCGCGTTTGCGCTCGCCTTTTTGTCGCTCTTTTGCGCGCTTCGCAAAGCGCGCGCGCAAGGCGCCAAGCGATGAGGCCGATTGGCGAAAAGGCCGCTCGCTGTATTCAATCTGCGAAAAACTCTCTATAATCTCGCCTTCAATAAATTATTGTGCGCTCATCTGTTCTCGGGCGGCCTGTAGCGCGGGAGTTCTCAACATGATCGATCAAGCCGATGACGATCGCTCCGACCGGCGTTGGCGCCCTGTCTACGTGACGGTGGTTGTTTATACGGCGCTCGTGATTGTGGCGCTCTGGCTCTTTTCGCGCGCATTTACATTTTGACCGAGAGGCTGACGCAAACCGCATGAGATTTTTGGATTGGGCCGTTGTCGTCGCGTACCTGATTTACGTTATCGTGGACGGAGTGCGGATGACGAAGCACAGCAAGAAGGTGGAAGGCTACTTTCTCGCTAATCGCAGTTTGCCTTGGTGGGCCGTCGGGCTGTCGGTGATGGCCACGCAGCTTTCCGCGATCACGCTGGTCGGCACCACCGGACAAGGCTACGCGGACGGCATGCGCTTTATTCAGTTTTATTTCGGATTGCCGCTCGCGATGGTCATTTTGTGCGTCACCGCGGTGCCTTTCTTTTACCGCGCCAAAGTCTTTACGGCTTACGAATATCTGGAGAAGCGCTTTGACGCTAAAACGCGCTCGCTGACAAGTTTCTTTTTCCTTCTCTCGCGCGGCTTAAGCTGCGGCGTAATTATCGCCGCGCCTTCGGTGATTCTTTCCATCGTGCTTGGCTTGAGCGAGCCGGCGACCATCTTCGCGATGGGTCTTTCTACGACGATCTACACCATGATCGGTGGCGTGCAGGCCGTGACTTGGACGGATGTCAAACAGATGGTCGTGATCTTCATCGGGCTCTCTGTTTGTATGTTCATCATTCTCTCCAAATTCCCGATGGATGTTTCCTTTGGCGACGCGCTTTCGCTCGCGGGCTCGACGGGACGCCTGACCACCGTCGACACGCGCTTTGATCTCAATGAGACTTACACGCTGTGGTCCGGTTTGATCGGCGGATTGTTTCTGATGCTCGCTTATTTCGGCTGCGACCAGAGCCAGGTGCAGCGCTACCTCACCGCCAAGTCAGTTGACGAGGGTCGCACGTCGCTGCTGATGAGCGCGTTTGTGAAGATCCCGATGCAATTTTTCATCCTCTTGATCGGCGTGATGGTTTTCGTCTTTTACCAGTTCGAGCGCCCGCCGATGATCTTTCATCGAGTGGAAGCCGAGCGGGTCGAGCGCGGCGCGCGCGGCGAAGACTTCGGAGCGCTCAACGGCGAGTACGAGCGAGCGCACGAAGCGCGTCGGCAGGCGGCGGAAAATTATCTCGGAGCCGTGAACGGCGGCGGCGATCCCACCGAAACGCGTGCGGCTTACGTCGCAGCTGATGGCAAATTCAACGAATTGCGCGGCCGCGGCGTCGCGTTCGTCAAAGAGGCCAGCGGCAATCGGTCATTTAACGATGTCAATTACGTGTTTCCCACTTTCATTTTGCAGAATATGCCGGCGGGTGTGGTCGGCTTAATGATCGCCGCCATTTTTGCGGCGGCGATGTCAAGCGTGGCCGCCGAGCTGAACGCCCTGGCCACGGCGTCGGTGATTGATTTCTACCGCCGGCATTTCAAACCCGATGCCACGGACGAGCATTACGTGATGGCCGGGCGTGCGGCGACCGGATTTTGGGGCCTCTTCGCGTGCGTCGTGGCGCTTTACGCGACATCCCTTGGTTCATTAATCGAAGTGGTCAACAAATTCGGGTCCTTTTTCTACGGATCTCTGCTCGGCGTGTTTGTGCTCGCGGTGGCTGTCCCGCGAGCGCGGGCGCGCGGCGCTTTTTGGGGTCTGCTCTTCGGCATCGTTTCGGTCTGGATCGCGAGTCGTTTCACGCAAATCGCTTTTCTATGGTTTAACGTGATCGGATGTCTGGTCGTTGTCGCCGTCGGTTATCTTCTGAGTTTGACTGTGCGAGATGATGCGGCGATTGTTCAGGAAGCGTAAGAGGGAAGCGCTGGTCTAAGACGCATTCAAGTTTGATTAACATGCCCCACAGATTTTACCGTAAATTCGCCGCGCTGATTCTTGCGGCCTCGCTCATCGTCTACATTTTTCACGCTTCACTTTATCCGGCGACGCAGGCGCAGGTGCGCACCACGTACGATAGCGGAGCGGCCGGCCTCGGCCAATTGTTGCGCCGCTTGCAGACGACTGCGAGCGCGATGCACGTGGCCGCGCACCCGGACGATGAAGACTCGGCGGTGATCGCGCGCCTCACGCGCGGTGACGGCGCGCGCGTCGCGTATCTTTCGCTTACGCGCGGCGAAGGCGGCCAAAATATTATCGGGCGTGAGCTCTTCGACGCGCTCGGCGTGATCCGCACGGAGGAACTGCTGCAAGCGCGACGCCTTGACGGCGGCGATCAATTTTTCACGCGGGCGGTCGACTTCGGCTTTACCAAAACGCGCCGCGAGGCCGCCGACAAGTGGGGCGAGCAGGCCGTACTCGAAGACATAGTGCGGGCGATCAGAATTTACCGGCCGCTCATTATTTTTTCGCGCTTCTCGGGAACAGACTCGGACGGCCACGGGCAACATCAGCTCGCCGGTTATTTGGCGCCGCTCGCTTTGCGCGCGGCGGGCGACCCGGCGCAGTTTCCTGAGCAGATTAAAGAAGGTCTGCGGCCCTGGCTGGCGCGCAAGCTTTACCTCGGGCGCTTTGGGGCGGCGGCTGATGCCAACTCGGTTCAAGTGCAAACCGGAGAGTATGACCAATTGCTCGGGCGAACTTATTTTCAAATCGCGCTCGAAGGCCGCAGCCAGCACAAATCGCAGGAAATGGGCCGCGTGGAATTGCTCGGGCCGCAATCTTCGACGCTGCGCCTCGTGGAACCGACGGCGCAGACGGCCGCGCCCGAAAAGTCTTTGTTTGACGGAATCGACACTTCAATTACCGGCATCGCGACGCTTTTCAACTTAAAAGAAGATTCGTTGAAGAGCGAGCTGGCGAGCATCGAGAAAAGCGCTCGGCAGGCGCTGGAGAATTACCAGCCGTTTGCGCCGCAGCAGATCATCGCGCCGTTGGTTGAAGGATTAAACCACACGCGCCAGGCGCGCGAACTTTTGCGCAAATCAGTTGTTGAGCCCGACATCGTCTTTGAAGTTGATTTCCTGCTGAAGCGCAAGGAAATGGAATTTACGCGTGCCCTCAAATCGGCCGCCGGCGTCGTTGTTGATGTGCTCGCGGACGCAGAGACGGTTGCGCCCGGCGAATCGCTCAATGTGTCGGCGCGCGCCTTTGTGACGGACAAAAGCGCGGCGCGTGTGGGCGAGATCAAGCTGCGCGCGCCCGCCGGTTGGACGGTTGAAGAGGTGAAAGAACAGCCCGCCGCCGCGCCCACCGCGATGGGCCGCTTTTTTCGCGAAGTGCCGACGGTCGCGGTTAGCTTTCGCGTGAGTGTTCCCCAGAGCGCAGCGCTCACCGCGCCTTATTGGCTGCGCGAGCAGCGCACTGGTTATTTATTCACGTGGCCTGCGGACGCGCCGCAGACGGAGGCCGTTAATGATCCGCTGATGACGGGAGAAATGACGCTTGAGATCGGCGGCGCGCGCATCACCCTTGAGCAATTCGTGGAGTATCGCTTCGGCGACCGCGTGCGCGGAGAATTGCGGCGCAACCTGAACGTCGCGCCGGCGATGACGGTCGCGCTCGACCCCGGTCGCATCGTTGTGCCGCTCGAAAAAGCTGGCGTCAGCGCTCAGCGCGTCACGGTGCGCCTCACCAGTAATTCAGGGCAAAGCATCGCCGGAACGCTCCAGCTCCAGCTCCCCAAATATTTAACTGCCGAACCCACGGCAGCGCCCTTCACTCTGAGCGCAAAGGGCGAGCGCGCGACGTTCGTCTTCAATCTTAAAGTAAGCGCAGGCGCGCCCGTGGGAAACTACCAGATCAAGGCCGTCGCGCGCACAGAGGACGGGCGCAGCTTCGACCTCACAGAACGATTGATCGCTTACCCGCACATCCAGACTCATCGTTACTACCAGCAGGCCGTGACCAACGTGCAGGTGATGAATTTAAAGATCGCGCCCGTCAACGTGGGTTACGTGATGGGCAGCGGCGACGACGTGCCGGAAGCGATCAAACAAATGGGCTTGCAAGTCACAATGATCGACGAAAACGAGCTTTCGGGCGGCGACCTTTCGCGCTTCGATACCGTGGTGGTCGGCGTGCGCGCCTCCGAGGTGCGTCCCGATCTGGTTTCCAACAACAAGCGGTTGCTTGACTACGTGAGTCAAGGCGGAACGCTCATCGTGCAGTACCAGCAGGGCGATTATGTCGAACGGGGACTGGCGCCTTACCCGGCTAAAATGGCCGCGCGCACCACGGACGAGCGCGCGCCGGTACGGATTCTTGAACCCGCTCATCCGGTCTTTAATTACCCGAATAAGATCACTGAAGCCGATTGGGAAACTTGGGTGCAAGAGCGCAGCCTCTATAACTTTACGACTTACGACGCGCGTTACTTGCCGTTGCTCGAATCGCACGATGCCGGCGAGAGCGATCAAACGGGCGGTCAGGTTTACGCGCGGCTCGGGCGCGGGCATTACGTTTACACTTCTTACGCTTGGTTTCGGCAATTGCCGGCCGGAGTGCCCGGCGCGTTCCGGCTTTTTGCGAACCTTCTTAGTTTATCTAAGGCTTCAGCAATAAAAAGCGACAACTCAGAGGTAAAGAACTCTGTTGAGTGAAGCGACCACGTGAGCGCATGTAAAGCATCAGCTTTCGCAAATTGTTATCAGCTGAACAAAGGTAATTATGTTTGGACATGTGCAGCGACCGCGCCGCGTGGCGATCACCGGAATGGGTTGCGTGACGCCGATTGGAATTGGCCGCGACGCTTTTTGGCGCGCACTCATTGCCGGAGAAAGCGGAGTGCGCATTATCGAAAGCTTTGATGTGAGCGATTCGCCCGTGAAGATCGCCGCTGAAGTGCGCGACTTCGATTGGGAAGCGCAACTCAATCCCAAAGATCGCAAGCACGTGCCGCGCACAGTGCCGCTGGCGCTGGCCGCGGCGCGCGAAGCCCTCATGGATGCAGGGTTGCATCCGTCGGACCTCTCTTTGGATGAGCGCCGTCGATGCGGCGTGGTGCTTGGCACCGGCGGCGGCGGACTCGCCTTTACCGAACGGCAATATGAATACTGGTATCTCGGGCCGGTTCACAAAGCGAGCGTTTACACGATCCCCTCTTCGACGCACGGCGGTCTTTCGAGCGAACTTTCGATGGCCTTTCAGTTGCGCGGCTTGTCGCATCTCATCTCAACCGGATGCACCAGCTCCACGGACGCCATTTTCTACGCAGCGCAGCATATCGCCCTTAATCGTCAAGACGTGATGATCGCCGGCGGCGTAGATACGCCGCTTGCGCCCGGCATTCTCGCGGCCTTTAACTTAATGACCGTGGTGACAAACGCGTGGAACCATGAGCCGGCGCGCGCCTCGCGGCCTTTCTCGCGCGACCGCTCGGGGATTGTGCTCGGAGAAGGCGCATGGGTTTATGTGTTGGAAGATTTGGAGCGCGCGCGGCGGCGCGGCGCCACGCTCTACGCGGAGATCGCCGGCTACGGTGCGACGTGTGATGCCTACCATCGCGTGCGGCTCGAAGGTACGGGCGAAGAGCCCGGCCGCGCGATGACGATGGCCATTGAGGACGCCGGCTTGAGGGCAGAAGATATCGACTACGTTAATCTGCACGGCACTTCGACCATCTTAAATGACAGAATCGAAACGCAGGCCTGAAGGTCGCCCCCGGCCGGCGCGCGCACCGAATTCCCATGTCGGCCACGAAATCGCAAATCGGCCACCCGCAGGGCGCAAGCGGCGCGGCCGGCATCGGTGCTGCTCAGGCGCGATGCGCACGAATATGATTCCGCCGACGATTAACCTCGACGCGCCCGATCCGGAATGCGATTTGATTATGTTCCTTGAAACGCGCGAACAAGAAGTGCGCGTTGCGCTCTGTAACTGCATCGGCTTCGGATCAAAAAATAGCGCCCTGGTGCTCAAAAAGCCCGCGCCGGGAGACGCGTGAGCGTGGCCGCTGAGGACGAGCGTCTTCATGTTCCCAAAATCACCGCAGTCTTGAGCTCGACATTTGGACAAGGGCGATTACGCCCGAAGAGTACGAAGCTGTCTGGTTGAGCTGCGGAGAATAAACGATTCCCGATCGCAGCGCGCCTGCGCACGCCTTTCCGGCGCGCCGCTGCCGGCAGTTCCTTTCAGTGCTTGACGTCGGAGCGGGCTCGCGAATTGCTGCGCGCAGTCTCGGCGTACTTCGCGCCGGAAAGGACGAGCGCCGCGGTTGCTGGTTGGTCTTGACTTTAACAAGCGCTCGGCGGCGAGCATTCTTGAAGAGTCCAAAGACTATGCGGAGATCGTTGCGGCGCGGCGACGCGCTGCGTTGTTCTTCGCAGATGGCGCCTTCGATTACACCATCTGCTCTCTTTTCACACATCATTTTCGCGATGACGGCGTCATCGCCGTGCTGCGCGAGATGGCGCGTGTCGCGCGCCAAAGTATTTTCGTGATCGATCTTCATCGCCACGCCGCCGCATACTTTTTTTACACCACGCTCGGACGCTTGGTGCTGCGCAATCGCTTGGTGCGCGAGGACGGCGCGCTCTCCATCCGGCGCGGCTTTCGGCCGATGGAGCTCGTTGATCTCGCACGCAAAGCCGATCTGCGTGAGATTTGCGTCAAGCGATTCTTTCCGTTTCGGCTGGTGTTGAGCGGAAGAGGAAAGCCGTAGATGTCGAAAGCGCAAGAGCGCGAGTACGACGCGATCATCGTCGGAGGCGGGCCGGCGGGCACCAGCGCCGCGATCCGTTTGGCGATGGCGGGCGCGCGCGTGCTGCTCGCCGAACAAAAGCGCTTTCCGCGCCACAAGCTGTGCGGCGAATTCATCTCGCCCGAGTGTCTGGCGCATTTCGCACAACTCGGCGCGAGTGAACGCATGCTTGATGCGGGCGGCGTGTGGATCAAAGAAACCAGATTTTATGCTCCGAGCGGCAAGAGTTTGCGCGTTCCGAGCGCGTGGCTCGGCGAAGCTTCCGGCGCGCAAGCTCTGGGCTTAAGCCGGGCCGAGATGGATGAGCGATTGCTTCGCCGGGCGGAAGATGCGGGCGTGGATGTGCGTGAAGGCGCACAGGCCGTGGGCCTGGTCATACAGGAAACGGCAATCGTGCGCGGCGTTCATCTGAAAGATGAAACGGGAGTTTACGCTGCGCGGGCGGCGCTCACTGTTGACGCCACCGGTCGCGCCCGCTCACTCGCGCGACATGTCACCGGACGCGCACAACGTTTGAGCAAACGGGCCACGCTGATCGCTTTCAAAGCGCATTTCAAAGACGTGCGGTGTGACGAGGAAGCTTGCGAGATCTATTTTTATCAAGGCGGTTATGGCGGGCTTAACCGTGTTGAGGGCGGCTCAAGCAATCTTTGCTTTATCATCGCCGCGCAAACCGCGCGCGAAGCTAAGGGCGACATCGAGCGGGTGATGCGAGACATGATCGCCTCGAACGTTCGCGCGGCTGAAACCCTTAAGAATGCGCGACGCTCTTCCGCGTGGCTGAGCGTCGCGCTTGAAGGCTTTGGCCGCAGCGATCTTGTGTTAGCCCCCAATTTGATCGCGATCGGCGACGCCGCGTCATTTATCGATCCGTTTACCGGCAGCGGAATGTTGATGGCGCTTGAAAGCGGAGAAATTGCTGCCCGGGTGATCAAGGCATGGCTTGAAACACCGCAGCGGGCGTCCTTTGATGCGCTCGCCGCGCAGTACGAAACGCACTACGAGAGCAAGTTTGGCGCACGCCTCAGATCCTGTGCGCGCTTGCGTCGCGCCGCCTTCGCACCGAACTTTGTGGCTGAAGCGGCGGTGCACATACTCAGCGCAAGCGAAGGCATTCGCCGACGCTTAACTCGTGCGACGCGCAGCAATCATCTTTCAAACGATTGCGCGTTCGATTGAAAAACGGCATCGTAACATCGACAGTTGCCGGCGCAAATAAACATAAATCTCTCTGCGACTCTCTTGTCTTCTCTGCGGTGTTTCTCTCTCGTTTAAGTAAGTCTCACCTAAAC
>JBBJMB010000007.1:0-29009 GCA_037719755.1 Pyrinomonadaceae bacterium | reverse complement strand
CTGGCCTAAATACTCTAAATCCTGGCGCACCACGTCGGCCGCGAGCGGGTCACGCGTGCGGTCTAAGGCGAACACCACTCCGATCAACACGAAAACAATGGCAAAGGCCGCCACCAAGGCTAATCCAACATTTTCAGATTTGAGAAATCGCCACCCGAGCCGGCCATAACCGCTGACCACTCGCCCTGTGAAATTGAATGGGTCGCGTTTAAACTCGGGCCAGGTCAGCTCGGAATCGTGCTTGACTTCGCTTAAGACTCGGCCCAGCCTGGTGGCGATCCCGGTGTCCTCCAGAATCGTCAAATGATACTCGCCCGAATGAGTGCGAAAACTACTCGCCGATTCGCCTACATGATCCGCCTCCGCACGACCTTCAGCGCCGCTTGTTGATGAATGCTCAATAAAAGGGGCGTTCGCGGAATGATCCGCCGCAGCGAACGCGTTTTCCGTCGGCATGGTGCTTTGTATCGAATGAGAAGGTATAAACGGGGGCGCCGGTAATTCGGAGGCGGGTAGCGCGGTACTGACAAGCTCGTTCAAAGACGTGGCGTCAACCGGGCAGTAGCTAAACTTATCTGCAAACTCTTCCAAACACGTCGGACACTTTTTCATCTTTGCTACCTTCATTTACAGTATGAGGAATTAAATACTTGAAGCCGGCAACGTCGTAAAGATCTTTAAGACTATCGATTGAGTCACCAAGTGTAACCAATTAAAGCGCGATTATACTACTGCTTCTGCGCCAGCGCAGTAAACCAATTGCCGGTTTCTCCGTGACAAAGTCTTTGATGCAGCTCAGGCGTAGACGGTTGACGCTTCTTTGCGCAGACATTTAAACTCATTTGCTTATACTTCCTAAACGGGCGTTTCAACGCGCGCGTGACCGCACATCTTAACTGTTCTTAAACGATGATTACCAAGTATCATGCGTTAGTTTCTATGGATTTAATTTTTCATCTCTCGCGAAAAGCCGTTTTTTCATCGCTCGCTTTGGTTTTCCTCGTCAATTTTGCCTCCGTCGCGCGGGCGCAATCTGCAAATGCGGCTCCGGCCGAGCGCCAATTGTTGAATGGCCTTAAGGTGTTGATTTCGCAGCGGCCAAATCAAACAAGGTTTCTGATGAAGCTGCGCATCAAGAGCGGAGCGGCCTTCGATTTGGCCGGTAAAGATGGAACCATGGCGCTTTTGACTGACGCTTTAACGCCGGAAGCTAATACGCGGCAAGACATTGCGGACGAGCTGGGCGGGCGTTTCACCATCGCGATGGACTACGACACAATCGACTTTACCATTGAAGGCCGTGCTGCGGATTTTAACGCTACGCTGAAATTTTGCGCGCGGCGCTGCTCGGCGCGCCGCCAACGACGAAACGGTGGAGCGGCTGCGAACAGCCAGAAGCCAGGTTTTGCGCCAAACCGGATCTTCGCCCGTGACCATCGCCGACCGAGCCATCGCCGCGCGGCTCTGCGGCGCGCACCCCTACGGGCGACCGGCAGTTGGCACCGTCGAGTCGCTCGCGCGCGTTAACCGGGCCGATTTGATTTTCGCTCGCGAAAGATTTCTGCATCCGAACAACGCGACCCTGGTTGTCATCGGTGAAATCGACGAAAACCGCGTGATGACAACTCTGCGCCAACTTTTGGGCTTTTGGAGGCGCAGCGAAAGCGTGGCGCCGGCAACTTTCAAACAACCAAGTTCGTTTGACGCGCGCACGCTGATCATAGATTTACCCGGAGCGGCATCATCCGAAATCAGGCTCGCGGCTCGCGGCTTTTCTCAAGGAAGCCGCGAGGCTGCCGCAGCCGAGTTGCTCGCCAACGTGGCGCTGGAGCGTTGGCGTAGGGCGTTGCCCGAATCTCAGGAATTGCCGCTTTTCGTTCGCCACGAGGCGCGCGCTCTGAGCGGAATCTTCGTTATGGGGGCGACCGTGCCCGCGGTTTTAACCGGCAAAGCATTGGGGACGGCCCGCGTTGTGGCGCGCTCGCTTGGGGCGACGCCGCTTTCGCCAACGGAACTGCTGCAAGCCAAAAGCGAAGCGCGCTCGCGTTTGACGAAAGACGCGCCGCAGCAACAGCACCTCACGCTCGCCGCAAATTGGCTTGACGCAGACCAGTTTAAGTTGGATCAAAATTATGATCGACTGCGCTCCATCGACGGGCTGACGGCGGAGGAAGTCAGGCAAACGGCCGCCAAATTGTTTCCCGATGAGCATGCGGCCGCGGTTGCCGTCGGCAGCGCCGCGCAGCTCAGCTCGCAATTGGGGCAACTCGGCTCAATCGAAATGCTCGGCGCGGCCAAAGCGGCGGCGCCCGCCGCAGGTGTGACGATCCCCACGCCCCCGTTCGAAATCGCCACCGGCACGCCCCTGAAGACGCCAGACAAGCTTAGAGCGTATTTTGACTGACCTTAAGACCCATGAATCAGCGACTGAGGTGGATCACGCCCGGCAGGTGCGGCCATGTTCGGGCGTATCGCCCGGCGTTATGATCTGTTGAATCACATTTTATCGATTAATGTGGACAAGCGGTGGCGGCGTCTGGTGGCCAAAAGCTTTCAAGCACGCTCGCGAATCCGAGCGCGAGCGTGCTTGATGTCGCATGCGGCACAGGCGATCTCGCTTTGACGCTCGCCGCGGCCGGGCCGGCGCGCGTCACCGGGATCGACTTTTGCCGTCCGATGCTCGAAATAGCGGCGCAAAAAAATCAAGCGCGCGCCTTCCGCGTACCCTTTATCGAAGGCGACGCGCTGCGCCTTCCGTTCGCCGACGCTTCTTTTGACGCCGTCACCATCGCCTTCGGCCTGCGCAACTTGGCCGACGTAAACCAGGGCCTGCGCGAATTGGCGCGCGTCCTCAAGCCGGGCGGCCAAGCGGCGATCCTCGAATTCTCAAAGCCTATTGTTCCGGGATTTAGCGCTCTCTTCGGGTTCTACTTTGATCGCTTGCTGCCCAGCATCGGCGGCATCATTAGCGGCTCGCCGCAGGCTTACCAGTACCTGCCCGCCTCCGTGAAGCGTTTTCCGGATCAACAAACGCTCGCCGAAATGATGCGCCGGGCCGGATTCCATCAGGTTGAATATCAAAATCTCACGGGCGGAGTCTGGTCAATACACTTTGGAAGGATGAAGGCGGAAGGATGAAGGATGAAAGCTGAGGATGAAAGAATTTAATAAATGTTCTTCCGTCCTTACTTTTCAGCCTTCCGCCTTCCGCCTTCATCCTTCCAGATGTCCTTCCGCCTTCATCCTTCCAAAGCTTTGTCTATGTCAGCGGACGTTAATTTTCGCGGCTCGGTCTTAATCGCGGTGCGCTGATGCTCTCCGGCGCTTGCTTTTTCTTCAGGCTGCACGAGATTGCCGGCGTCGAGCCGCACGAGTACGCCCCTTTCCGCGCCGCGATAGGCTCCGTTGATGGCCAACACCCAGCGCCCCTCTGTCGGCCATTGACGAGTGAGCGCGTAGACGCCTTTCTCCGATTCTTTTAACTCAAGAGCGATTGATTTTCTTTGCCCTTCGACGATGCCTTCGGCCGTTGCGCTGATGGCCGCCGCGCTCGGGTCGTGGCAGCCAACGGGGCGCACCAAAAGCATTGTGCCCGTCGGGTATTTGGCCGCGTCGCTTGTGCGAGGGGCCTCCACTTCAAGATAGAAACCACCGGCTAAGGCCACTCCTGCCGCGCTCGTTAAAAGCACACAGATCGCGATCCACGTCGCGTTGATTGTTCGTTTCGTCATTACTGTTTCTCCTTTGAGTAAGATTGGAACTTGATGCTTAGACGACGCTCGCCGGCGGTTTCTTCCTGATAACTTTTCAAAACGCTGCACGCTCAAATCAAAATCTGTTAGTATTTCTCTCGATTCGCTTTGGCCGCGCCGAAGCTTCAGCTCACTTCACTTTCGCCGCCACCTAATGAAGCACAAACTACTCGGGATCGCGCGCCGCATCGGTATCCTTTTGCTTGTGATCTGGACCGTCGTCTCTCTGGTGACGCTACTGATCGAAGCCGTGCCCGGCGATCCGGCGACGGCCATTCTCGGCGAGCAGGCGACGCCCGAGCAGGTGGCTCAGTTCAACGCCAAACACGGGCTTGACCGGCCGCCCTTCTTTTTTTCATTTCCGCGCGTTGATGACGCGGGCGCACGCCGCTTTCGCTGGCACGGAGTTGATAACCGGTACACGGATTACTGGGCGGCGCTCTTGCGCGGCGACCTCGGTCGCTCGTTTCGCACGGATCGGCCGGTGGCCGAGCTTATCATTCAACGCTACCCGGCGACCATCGAGCTGGCGCTGGCGGCCCTGGTGGTGGCCATCGCGATTGCCATTCCGCTGGGCGTCGTGGCTGGTAGTAACCGCGGCACGCTAGTCGACAACGCGGCCTCAATTGTCGCGCTCGTCGGCATCAGCTTGCCGAGCTTTGTGATCGGCCCCGCGCTGATTTACTTGCTGGCGGTGAAGCTGCGGTGGTTCGCCCCTTCAGGCCGCTTCGAATGGAGCGACGTGGTGTTGCCGGCCTTGACGCTTGGCGCCGCGCTTTCGGCGTTGCTCACGCGCATGGTTCGTTCGTCCGTGATTGAAGAACTCGGCGAGGATTACGTGCGCACCGCGCGCGCCAAGGGCTTAAGCGAAACGAAAGTGCTGTACAAGCACGTGCTGAAAAACGGACTTATTCCTGTGGTCACCGTGCTCGGTTTGCAGCTCAGTGCTGCTCGCCGGCGCGATCATTACCGAAAAGATCTTCAATTGGCCGGGCATCGGATTGCTTTTGGTTGACGACGGCATCAACAAACGCGATTACCGCTTGGTGCAGGCTGCGTGCTGGTGATCAGCGTGACTTACATTGTAGCCAACACCCTTACTGATTTGGTTTACCGCAAGCTCGACCCTCGCATTAGGTTGCAATGAATCGACTGGCTACTTTCGGACTCATCGTGGCCGCCCTGCTCATGGTGGTGGCGCTTTTTGCACCGCTCATTGCGACGCACGATGTCGGGGCCACCGATCTTGCGGCGCGCTATCTGGCGCCCTCAGCCGAGCATTGGTTTGGCACCGATGCGACGGGGCGCGACGTGTTTTCGCGCGTGGTTTTCGGCGCGCGCATTTCGCTGCGCGTCGGCGGCATTGTGGTGCTGGTGTCGGCCGTGGTCGGCACTTTCATCGGGGCCTTGGCGGGCTACTACGGCGGCTGGGTGGATCGCTTCGTCGCCGGCTATTTGTTTAATGTGTTTCTCGCTTTTCCCGGTCTGCTGCTCGCCATCGCGATGGTGGCATTTCTCGGCTCAGGGATCAACAAGCTGATCTTCTCGCTATGCATTATCGGCTGGGTCGGCTACGCGCGCGTCATCCGGGCACAGGTTCTCAAAGTGCGCGAGTATGATTTCGTGAACGCTGCGCGCGCTCTTGGCGCAAGCGATTTTCGCATCATCCTGCGACATGTTTTGCCAAACGCCGTGCAGCCGCTCATTGTGCAAGCCAGCTTAGGGATGGCCGGCGCGGTGCTCGCCGAAGCGTCTCTTTCGTTTCTCGGCCTCGGCGTTCCGCCGCCCGCGCCTTCGTGGGGCGTAATGCTCGAAGAAGCTCGCGACCTCTCCACGCTTCAGGCGGCGCCGCACGCCCTCATCTTCCCCGGCCTCGCCATCGCGCTCACGGTGCTCGCCTACAACTTCATCGGCGACGGCCTGAGAGAGTATTTAGATCCGCGTCAGCGCAAGCGTTAACCAATTGGGCACATATCTTGGCGTGGCGCGTATATATAGGAACTCTCAGTGAAACCTGTAAGGTGATAGCCTAATAAGAGAGGGCTATCAATGCGAAGTTTAGACGGGATCAGAGCCTGCGGCAGCAGGCGTCAGCGTGTAGCCACAGGCGTTCGGCCTGTGGAAACCGAGCCGCCCCCGCGACCGAGCCTGCGGCGGCAGGCGACAGAGGGTTGATGCGGCTCTGGTGCTCTCGCGCCCGACTCCTCTGTCGCCCGCTCACGCGGGCTCTCATGGTGTCGCTCATGACCACAGGCTCACGCCTGTGGCTGCTCTCTGTCGCCTGCTCCGAGCAGGCTGAGAAGAGGCCATGCACTGATGTAGTTACAAATCAACGCATGTCGCGCACAAGTAAAAATGGCAAGAGCTACGTTCGTGCAAAGGCAACAACGCAACCCCAACGGAACTACTCTCCTGAACCAACTTCTACTCTCAGGCTATGGACGCGGTACGCGGAGGTCATCGCAGATTTTCCGCGCGAGATGCTTCTTGATAACGCGGTGCCGCGGGACGGATGAGGAAGCGCCGGCGGCAACATTCTTGTATATCGTGTGATTTGCGCCCTCACGCACAAAATGACAACCGTGTGCTTCCAAATGACGAATCAGATCGGTGCGGTTCATGTTAAGCGGCGCGTAACGTGACCTGTTCGCGCGTCACCGCCTGCCCGTGAGCGTCTTCGGTTAAACGCCGCTCGGCTTCTTCGCGATTCGCTTCGAGAATCATCTGCACAGCTTCGGCTAAGTTCTCGCGGGTCTCTTCGAGCGTTTCGCCCTGCGTGTTGGCTCCCGGCAGTTCGGCGATGTATCCGATGTAGCCGCCTTCTTCTGCTTCTTCGTAAATCGCCGTCAAAACAATTTCGTTCATCAGTTCGTCTCCTTAAGCATCTGATTACCATTCGGCGTTCACGCAGTTGCTCAAACAGGGCCTCTCCCTCGCGCAGGTAGGCGTCGATCTCCTCTCGGCGCGCCAGGTAAAAAGCGATCGCGCCATAAACCTGTTCTAAGCTGAGCGTCGAGAAGCTCTCACGGATGCTTTCGGGCGAGCGCCCTTCCAAAAACTCATAGACGATTGAGTCGAGCGAGACCCGGCTCCCGGCGAGGCGGTAAGCGCCCTCCTTTAACTCGACATACTCTTTATTCATCGCTCACCTCTGATTGTCCCTAACAGTCGCCACGCTTCCTTAATCTTCGAGATACATTGCTTAATCGGATTTAGATCCGGCGAGTAGGCTGGCAACGGCAAGACTTGCGCACCTGCCGCTTCGATCAGCGCAATGGCGAGTTGCGAGGCGAGAGAGAAACGATGCCACTGGTGAGCTTCGTTATCAACGCTATATGCGCGGCAGTATATCTCGGGTGCAGGCCCACATCAAGGTATAGACCTAATGTGCGACTCATTCTTTGCCCCGCAGGGGCAAAGAGAAGGTAGCCAGTGGCCAGCGGCCAGCGCAGAAGCGCGCCGCGCCCGCCACTGGAGTAGCGCGAGTCATGTGGCGCGCCCTTGGTGTGTTAAGTCAGCCAACTGAGCGCGGTCTTTCCTTGCTCAGTGGCGCTACTGTTCGCGTGTTCTTCTCCCTGGACGGCGCGGATAAAATAATCTTCGAGCGAGAGCATCTCTCCCGAGGCGCCGTCGCCAATGGCGATGCGGGCGCGCAATTCATCAAGCGGCCCCGCGGCGACCAAGCGTCCGCGATTGATGATGGCGATCTCGGTGCACAACCGCTCGACGATTTCCAAAACGTGCGAAGTGAGGAAGATGGTCATGCCGCGTGCGGTGAATCTTTGCATCAGCTCTTTGAGCATGCGCGAAGCGATCGCGTCGACGCCTTCAAACGGCTCGTCCAGAAAGAGAATCTCCGGACGGTGGATCAGCGCGCAGGCGAGCGAGAGTTTTTTCTTCATGCCGTGTGAATATTCCACCACAAGCCGCCGCGGATCTTCGTCGAGTTCCATTAATTCCAACAATTCGTGCGTCCGCTCGCTTGTGTCGCGGCGGTCGAGGCCGTACATGCGGCCGGTAAACGTGAGCATCTCGGCTCCCGTGAGACGCTCAAACAAATTCAGATCTTCGGGCACCACGCCGATGCGACGCTTGATCTCCAGCGCGGCGGCGGGCGCGTCCAAGCCGAGCACGCGCACGCGCCCGCCGCTCGGCGCGAGCAGTCCCGTGAGCATCTTGATGGTGGTTGATTTGCCCGCTCCGTTGGGCCCGAGAAAGCCGAAGAATTGCCCGCGATCAACGCGCAAATTGAGCTGGTCAACGGCCACAAAGTCGCCGAAGCGTCGCACCACCTTGATCGCTTCAACGGCCGGAGTATCCGCCGCAGGGTTAACAACTGTCGCGCTCATGCCTGATGGTTTTACGCAACCACGAGGCCCCGGGTCAAGTGTGCATCTTCTCTTTCTCTCTCAGCGACTCTCAGCGTGTTTGAAGTTTCAACGATCCAAGATCTCTCGCACTCTTGTGGTCAGGGCGTCGGGCGTGAAAGGCTTTTCGATAAAATTGGCGTCCTCGTGCAGCACGCCGTGGTGGACGATGGCGTCGTCCGTATAGCCCGACATGTAGAGCACGCGCGCGGCGGCGGCGGCGCTTGACTGCAGTTGTAATTGTTCGACTAATTCGCGCCCGCTCATCCGCGGCATCACGACGTCAGTGATGATGAGGTGAATTTGGTTTTCGTGTTGGCGGTAAAGATCAAGGGCCTCTGCGCCTTCCGCCGCTTCGAGCACGCGGTAACCGCAGGTTTCCAGAATCTCCTCGCCATGCGGCGAACCGATTTCTCATCTTCGACCAGCAGAATGGTTTCCGTGCCCGCGCACGGCGCGCAGGCGAAGCGGTTTCCTTTGCCTCCGGCGCGTTACCCTCGGCCACGCCGGGCAAATACACTTTGAACGTAGAACCGACGCCCATCTCGCTGTAGACCCAGACGTGGCCGCCCGACTGTTTGACAATGCCGTGCACGGTGGAGAGGCCAAGGCCCGTGCCTTTGCCCTGGTCTTTGGTGGTAAAAAACGGCTCGAAGATGCGCGCCTGCACGTTCGTGTCGATCCCTGCGCCTGTGTCGCTCACGGCGAGCATCACATAGCGCCCGGGCATCACGTCCGGATGCGTCTGCGCGTATTCGTCTGTGAGTGCGACGCTTTTGATCTCAACGGTGATGCGGCCGCCTTGCGGCATCGCGTCTCGCGCGTTGACGATCAAATTCATCACCATTTGCTCGATCTGTCCGGGGTCAGCGTTAACGCGACACGTGTACGGCTTCCTGACGGTCACCAGATCAATGTTTTCGCCGATCACGCGGCGCAGCATTTTGCCCATGTCGGCGACGATGTCGTTGAGGTCGATCACGCGCGGCTGCAAAATCTGTTTGCGACTGAAGGCCAGCAATTGGCGCGTCAGATCTGCGGCGCGGTCGCCGGCCTTACGGATCTCTGTGAGCTTGCCCCGCGACGGGTCCGCGGCGGGCGCGCGCATCAGCAGCATGTCGCTGTAGCCGTTAATCACGGTGAGCAGGTTGTTGAAGTCGTGCGCGATGCCGCCCGCAAGCTGCCCGACCGCCTCCATTTTCTGCGACTGCCGCAATTGTTCTTCGAGATGGAGACGCTGCACCTTGGCGCGCTTTCGCTCGGCCATGTCGCGAATCGCAGTCGTAATGTACTTTTTCCCGCCCACCACTGAAGTCGAAACCGATGCTTCAACTTCAACCAACGTGCCGTCTTTATGCTTGGCTTGGAACTCGTAAACGGAAGGCGGAGTCTCGCCGCGCAATCGACGCTTGCTGTATTCGGTCATGCGCTCGGCGTGGTCGAGCGGCAAAATGTCGACGATGTGTCGGCCGATCAGCTCATCCGGCTCATAGCCCAAAAGATGCGCGTAAGCATTATTAACATAGACGATGGCGCCGTCGTCTTCGACGAGAATGCCGTCGCGCGACGCGCTCAAGATCGCCCGCAGCCATTCCTCGCTACGCTTAATCTTTTCTTCCGCCAGCTTCCGCTCCGTGATGTCGCGGTTGATACTAAGGACGGCCAGGCGGCCGTGAAATTTAATAACAGACGAGTTAATCAAGAAATGAATTGGAGTGCCGTCAGCGCGCAACTGCACGGTTTCGAATTCATGATGGGTTCCTGCGTCAAGTAACTTTTTGAGCTCTTGCTCTCTCGCCGGGGCGTCGAATGACAGTTGCTTCAGGCTGCGGCCGATGAAATCATCCCGGCGCAGACCGTAGGTCTTGCACCCATTATCAAGAACGACGAGAACGGCCTCGTCAACCGGCTCGAAGATGATGATCGAGTCGTTAGCCAGACGAAAGAGGTTGCGGTATTCTTCGGTCTCAAGGTTTTCCTCTTCGGCCTGCCTGCGCTCGGCGATATTGATGGCCGTTAAATTGCCCAGCTCTTTGATCCAGCCGAACGGCCCGACAACTTGCCGCGCGAAATTAAGTCCGGCCAGAAGCGCGACGCCGATGCCGATGGCCACCCCAAACACAAAAATGAGGCGCAGCTCATGGCGCTCAAAGCGCAACAAGAAGAGCCCACCACTGGTGACGGCGGTCAACAGTATGACTAAGACAAAGTTTCCGTAAAATTTCCAAAAAAGGCGCGAGCGGAACATAAATTAACAGTCCGGATGTGCACTTGTCTGGGCGCGCGCCCGGCAGCAGGCATTACAAGAGGGGTTATGTGTGCTGGCGAAGATCAACGGCAGCTTGTTTCAACTTAAGCTGCGACGGTAATCCTATCTTAAGACAAAGTGAAAAACAATGGAATTAAATTGTTTTAACTTCGTCGAAATGAGCGATGAAAGCCGGGGAAGCGTTCGAGGTGAAAGCCGGTTGACGACATCAATTTTGTCACAGCGCTCGACAATTTTTAGATTGTCGCGCTCCTGCCAAGGCGGCAGCTTGATTCCAAATGGGGCCAAGCGAGAATCGAGCAGATTGCCGGACAGGTGATGCCGGTCAGGCTTTAGCGGCCGTTATTTGATGAAGTCTGCCTGTACTGTTCGCGCAACCCGCGTGCGGCCTCGGAGCGCGAATCGAAAACCTTGGGCCGCAGCAGGGTGATCCGGTACTGCGCTAAAGCTTCTTGCCTTTTGCCCGCCAAATCGAGGGCTTGCGCCGCGCGCAGGTGAGACATGGTCACAAGTTGCTCGTGCGCCTTGACGGCGGCGGCACCGAGCAGAAACTGCGCGGCCGCTTTTTCGGGAAGATTGGCGGCGAGCAGCGCTTCGCCGTAGCGGAAATAAATCAAGTCAAGCGACGGCGCGACGCGGCGCAGACTCGGATCTTTCAACAGCGAATCAAAGGTGGCGAAGGCCGCGCGCTCGGCCGTCGCGGCCGCCTCGGAATCACTCGCGGCTTTGACTGCCGCGTGAGCGACCAGGGCGTCGGCCGCCTCTACTTTGAAAAGATAATTGCGCGGGTATTTCTGCGCGAGCTGGTTGGCCAGCGCCTACGCTTCTTCAAAACGACCCTCTCGCTTTCTTACCGCCATCAGCACCATTTTGGCGTTGTCGCCGGACCACCGGCTTTCGCGCGCCACTCGCTCGATGCGCTCCAGACCTCGCCGCTTCGATCCGCGCACGCCGGTTAAGCTGGCCAGCATTTTGATGGGCAAAGGCAGATCGCCGACCACGTAGTCGTACAATCCGAGCGTCAATTCCGCGTCGATGTATTGCGGGTCGAGCTTGAGCACGTCGCGATGGCGGTCCACGCTGCTTGAGCCGTCGCGCAATGCCCCGAGGAATTTGCGCTCAACGCTGGCCGTAAAAGCCGCTTTGACTCCGTCAATTGACCCGAGCAGATAAAGCGCTTCGACATTTTTGGAATTAATCTTAAGGCGCGCTTCGGCAAGCGACTTGGCCAAGCGCACATGCTCGCGAAACTGCGCGAGCACTCGCGGATCCACTTTTTCTTCGCTCTCGATGTAAAACGAATCGGAATTGTACAGCGAACTTTGCAGACGTCGCGTATCGTTGAGTGTTTTCAGCCACACGTTAATCGCTAAGAAAAGCGGGCCGGCGGGGTCATCCGGGTAAAGCCGCGCTAGCTCCTCGAACGACCGGCGTGCGGTCTCATAATCAAGATTGAAGTTCGCTTCAAAACCGCGCCGTCGCAGCTCGTCGAACTTGGCTTGTTCGCCAACCTCTCGTGCCTTCGCGATGACCTGCCCGGCCAAAACCGCCTGCGTCGAGACTGCCACAACCAGCGACAACAAAAGCTGCCGAAAAGCCGCGTTCGTAACTGTTCAGACTGAAGAAATTTGTAGCTAAAAAGCCAGATTCGGGTGATGAAAGTTTCTGGCAAGATCAGTAGAGTGCAGACATGAAGGTTGCTGTGGAGCAGGCCAGCCGAGCGGAACTGATCGAACTCGTCAAGCAACTGCTGGCGCGCGTGCAGTTACTCGAAGATCGTGTTCAGGAGTTAGAGGCGGAGAATGAGCGCTTGCGTTCAGGTGATAGCCAGAAGGAGCCGCCCTCGTGGGTCAAAGCAAATCGTGCGACGAGAGGTGAAAAGAAAGAGCGCAAAAAGCGTGCGCGTGGCTATGGACGCACGCGACAAGCACCGACCACAGTCATTGAGCATGCGGTCGCAACGTGCCCGCAGTGTCATGTGCCGCTGCTGGGTGGGCGTGAAGTGTCCCGTCGCCAAGTCATCGACGTGCCGCCCGTGCCGGTGGAAGTCATCGATCATGTGGTGGTTGAACGCCTGTGTCCGCACTGCCACACGGCGTGGAAGCCGGAAGTTGATCTCAGCGCAGAAGTGGTCGGTGAGCAACGCATCGGCATCCATCTGCAAACGGAAGTAGCCGTCTTGAGAGAGCGATTGCGCCTGCCGTTTCGTCTCATCCAGGACTATCTTGAACTGCGCTGTGGATTGCATCTGAGTGTCGGCGAGTTGGTCAGTTTGGTTAATGGGGTGGCCGCGCGCGGGCGCTCAATGTATGCCTCATTGGGAGCGCAAATCAAAGCCTCAGCAGTGGTTTACGGTGACGAGACGGGATGGCGAGAAGATGGTCAGAATGGTTATCTGTGGAGTTTCTCGACGCCCGAGGTGCGCTACTATCTGTATCGTCGAACACGTGCGGGGAGTGTCGTGGCAGATGTCATCGGAGACGAATTCGAAGGTGTGTTGGTGAGTGACTTCTATGCCGGCTACAACATCCATGAAGGATACCATCAACGGTGCTGGGTGCATTTGTTGAGAGACATCCATGAGTTGAAACAACAGCATGCCGAGAATGCGGAAGTGCTTGAGTGGGCAGCGGCTCTCAGAGCCGTGTATGACAAAGCGAAGGCTTATGTGGGGCCAGCTGCACGACTGACGACGGTCGAGCAACAAGCCGCACGCCGAGCACAACAGCATGCTTTCGAGCAGGAGTTGATGGCGGTGTGCGCACCCTTTGTGAAGACCAAGCAGCCGATGTCAGTATTGTGTGGGCGAGTGGAGAAATACCTGCCGGAGATGTTCATGTTTGTGGCCGACCCGCGCGTGGCCTCGGACAACAACGCGGCGGAGAGAAGCCTGCGCGGGCCAGTGGTGAGCCGCAAGATTAGCGGCGGCACACGCTCCAAGCAAGGAAGTGAGACCAAGAGCGTGTTGGCATCTTTGTTTGGGACCTGGCTGGTGCAAGGACTGAACGTTTATGAAGCTTGTCGGCAGATGTTAGCCGCTCCTACCTGACACTCTGAACAGATACCCGCGTTCCTCAGACTTGACATCTCAACTCACCCTTTTTTATTGCTAACTAATCGCAGATAAAAAGACTGTTTTGCCGTTCCAGACGGACATTTGAGCAGCAGAGCAAGGTTTGTGCCGCCGCCGCCCGCGCTCCGCAGCCATCGCTGCAAAGCCCCCGCCTCGGCGCGATTTTGATGCTGGTGCGGCCTGAAAAGGCTCGCCGGCCATAAGCGCCTCCAGGTTTTTGCGGTCGCTAATATGTCGAGATTTTGATGACCGCCGGCAAACAAATGACAGCCCCGCCTGTCAAGTGGAGCAAACATCTGACACCGCCGCCCCGGTCGATTAGGCTTCTCTCAGGCGGTAAGGGTATGCTGCCCTTTTCAGGTCAATAGTTTTAATTTCAAGATTTCCGGCTCAATTTTATGCCGATACGCCTGATCGCGCTCGACCTTGATGGCACGCTCCTCGACTCGCGTGGTGAGATAGTAGCGGCCAATGCCCGCGCCATTGAAACGGCGCGGGCGGAGGGCGTCAGAATCGTGCTCGTCACCGGGCGACGATTCCGCGACGCCCGGCCGTTGGCTCTTGAACTGGGCCTTGACGTTCCCGTCGTCTCTCACAACGGCGCGCTGACCAAACACGCGCGCACGCTGGAGACGGTCGCCGCGAAACTTTTGCCGCTCGCCGCGGCGCAGACGCTGGTGCAAATCGGCACGGCCGAAGGACTCGACCCGATGGTCAGCGTCGATCACGAAGGCATGGGGCTTTTGCTTTACGACCGCATCAGCCCGGGTAACCGCGCCCTCGCCAGCTACATCGCTTGGTCGCGTCGCATCGTCGGCGACGCGGCCGACGCTCACGAAGCCGTCAGGCGTGTTCCCTCGCTCGTTGAATACCTGGACCGCCCCCCGGTTCACATCTCTTTTTCCGGCACCTGCCGCGCGATGGAGCAATTCGGCGAATTGATCGAGCGCGAGCTGGGGCCGCAAGTGCAAGTCATGAATACGATCTACGCCCACCAAAACTTTACGCTGCTTGACGTCATCAATCCCGGCGCCTCAAAAGGCGCGGGCCTGGCGGCCGTCGCCGCAGAGCTGGGCGTCGCGCGCCAAGAAGTGATGGCAATAGGCGATAACTACAATGACCTGGAGATGCTTGCCTTTGCCGCCGTGGGAGTGCTGATGGGGAACGCCGCCGCCGCGTTGCGCGAACGCTATCATCAGTTTCACCTGACGGCGACGAACGACGAGGCGGGCGTGGCCATCGCGATTGAACGCTTTGTCTTAAACAATTCGGATTAATCATCAAGGAGATGTTAAGAATGTCGAACCGGACAGCAATTGTTGAAACCAGCATGGGTAAAATACGCTTTGAGCTTTTAGAGGAAGATGCTCCGAAGACGACGGAGAATTTTCGCCTGCTCGTCGAAAAAAACTTTTATGACGGCGTGATTTTTCATCGCGTGATCAAGGGATTTATGATTCAGGGCGGCGACCCG
This sequence comes from Pyrinomonadaceae bacterium, assembly GCA_037719755.1. Classification (GTDB taxonomy): domain Bacteria; phylum Acidobacteriota; class Blastocatellia; order Pyrinomonadales; family Pyrinomonadaceae; genus JBBJMB01. The sequence continues at coordinate 14,074 of JBBJMB010000007.1, read as the reverse complement.
ACCGGAACCGGGCGCGGCGGCGAATCAGCTTGGGGAGGGCGCTTTGACGACGAAATCAAGCGCAATTCTCCGGTCTATCAAAACGGCTACAAGGCGGGCACCGTGGCGATGGCCAACGCCGGCCCGAACACCAACGGCTCGCAGTTTTTTATTATGCACACTGATTACGCGCTGCCGCCGAGCTACACCATCTTCGGGCGCGTCACCGAGGGGCAGGATGTCGTCAACAACATCGCCGCCACCGAAACCGATCGCTCGGACCGCCCCATAGCGCCCGTCACCATTCAGAAAGTGACTATTGAGGAACCGGCGAGCATGTCATCGGCTTCTTAGTTTGTTTGTAGTTACTGCGAGCCGCTTGAGCCTGCTCCGAGCAGGCGAGCAGAGTGGTAGCCACAGGCGTCGCGGCCTGTGGGGACGCGCCACGCCCCCCGTGTCGAGCCTGCGACAGCAGGCGGCAGAAGCATTGATGCGGCTCCGGGCTACCCCCCCCCCGCCCCCGACGCCTCTGTCGCCCGCTCGCGCGGGCTCATTATAGTGTCCGCGTATAACCACAGGCCGCGACGCCTGTGGCTCCTACCCTGTCGCCTGCTCGGAGCAGGCTTCGGAACAGGCCATGCCCTGAGCGGTAACACTTGTTCAGTAGCGCGCTTTGGCTTGCCTGAGCATCTGGATGATGTCGGCGTGGCGCAGTTGGGTGGCCTGCGGCGCGCGGGCGATCACTTCGCCCGCGCCTCCGAGCTCTTGCGCCGGAATTGGCTTCGCGTGATTCGCCGTACACCACAATGTGATCGCGATGAAAAGCAGTGTGCGTCGCATAAGTTTAACGTGAGTAAGATGTCAGGAATGGTTTTGCTCTGTGCCTGAAGCGCAACTTCTACGGCCGACATCACTGTGGCCACAGTGTCCGACAATCTTCTCGATTGTCGCGTTCACACCCAGCCCTGAAGCTTGATCTCTGAGAGTGTCAGCGACAATCGAGAAAGATTGTCGGACATCTGCTGAACGTTGAATGCGCGCTAAATTTATTGCGGTCGTGGGTCAATCAAGTGAGCGCCGCGCATCGACGCCAAGTCGTTGATGAAAACGTTGTGCTCAATGGGGCCGCTGCCGCGGCCGAGACCGGGCGCTTGTCTGATGGCTTCGGCGACAAAGCGTTTCGCAACTGCGACGCTTTGCGCGAGCGTACGCCCTTGCGCGAGACAGGCGGCGATGGCGGCGGCCAGTGTGCAGCCCGTGCCGTGCGTCGCGGTGGTCTCTATGCGGGGGCCGCTGTGATGCGTCACCTGACCACCCTCGTCGAGTATGTCCACGGCATCGCCGCCCGCCGGCACGTGGTGGCCGCCTTTGATTAACACGGCACGCGCGCCTAATTCGCGCAAACGCCGAGCGGCGCGCTCCATTCCCTCCAGATCAGCGATCTTTAATCCGGTGATGCGCTCGGCCTCAAAGATGTTCGGCGTGACGAGCGCGGCCAGCGGCATTAATTCTCGCACCAGAGCTGTTAATGCTTCGTCATCAATCAGGTCATAGCCCGAGGTGGAGCGCACCACCGGATCAACGATGGGAGCGGGCAGCGCCTCTTGTTTGAAAAGCCTGGCCACTTCTTTGATTACTTCACCGGTGGGCAGCATCCCTGTCTTCGCGCAAGCGACTGGGAAGTCTTCGACCACGGGCATCACCTGCGCCCTCACGGCTTCAGCCGTTTGGTGCGCGGCGCCGAAGACGCCCGTTGTGTTTTGGTAAGTAAGCGACGTGACGGCGGCCGTGGCGAAGCAGCCGAAAGCCGTGAAGGTCTTGATATCTGCGATCACGCCGGCTCCGCCCGATGGATCAAAGCCAGCGATGGTCAAGGCGACCGGCGGAATTGTGCGTGCCTGGCTCGCCGCATCTGAGGACGCTCGCGGGGATTGCTTGTCGCGTCGCATGATTAAACGCCCCTTGGTGAGCTGAACATTTCGTTAATCTCGTCAATCAAGCCGGCGAGGTCAGGGCTTGATCGAGGGCTGATGGCAACCCGCCGCAGGCGCCCGTGCGAAAGCTCTGGGAGACTCGCTCGCCCGACGCCTCCGAGCGCCAGCAAAGGAAATGGCGCCAGTCGCAGCGCAGCTTCGCCGAGCGCTGCGGGCCGACAGCGCGCCGTAAATCGCTTTCGCCGAGTACCGTAAACCGGCCCGAAAGTGGCGAAATCCGCGCCCGATTCGCGCGCCGTGCGCGCTTCTTGAAGCGAGTGAGTTGATGCTCCGATTAATAATTCGCGCGCGAAACGCCGCCGAATAAGGCTCGCCCCAAGCGAACGCATGGTGAGATGCACGCCGTCGGCGCCGCCCGCAAGCGCCACGTCGGCGCGGTCGTTGACAAGCAAACGCGTCGCGCTCCGGCGCGTCAAGCGCGCGGCGTGCGCTGTTAGTTCGTAGAGCGTGCGCGCCGAAAGCTGCTTTTCGCGAATTTGGATGAATGAGAGTTTGGCGTCGACGGCGCGTTGCACGAGTTCAAGGATGCGACGGTCGTCACTCGCCGGTGTGGTGTGAATCGTCGTCGCGCCGCTCGTGATCAAGTACGTGAGGGGCGCTTGGCACGCGCGCAACGTTTTTTGCATGCTGCTCGGGCGGCGCTCCCTCTTTAATGCCTTGCAGCGCGCGCACGGTCTGGCGAAAGTGGACGGCTTCCCAAACGGCGATCGCGATGTTCACGAGGCCAAGGCCGGTCACCGCGCCGCGCACCCATCCCGAGGAGATGGCTTGTTGTAAGCCCTGCACGCCGGTTTTGTGCGCGGCATACAGCAGGAAAAAATTGTCGCCCCAATCGCTCAGTCCGAACGGATGCACCCAAGGCAGAAGCGTCAAAACGACGCCAGCCTCCAGGCACAGCAAAATAAAAAAGATGACCGTTAATCGCGCCGACATGAGTGTTGACGCTTCCGATTGTAGATTCTCGATTCGCGCTTGGCAAACCATCTGGCGCGGCTGTGACGATCGGCGTTCGTCGCCGGATCACAAAATCTACGATTTTACCGGGAAGCGCGCTGGGCTTGCAGCTCCTCAACTTTGCGTGCGACGCCTCGGTAAGAAACGTTCACGCCGTAAACTTCAGTGAACACGGAAATGGCTTGATCCAGATCTCCCATCCGCTCATACGCCGAGCCGAGTTCGTAGCGCAGGGCCTGATACTCATCCTCCGTATGGCCGGGAGCGGAAAGACCTTTTTTAAACCACATCACCGCCAGCGGCATCATATTTTTGCGCATAAAACAGTGGCCAAGCATGTTACAGCAGTGCAAGTAGCGAGACGTGCCGTCGTGCGGCGTGACCAAGCCGATGGCGGTTTGCAGCTCTTCGATTGAGTCGTCCCACAGATCCATCTCCTGAAACGCGAGGCCGAGATTGTAGTGCGTCTCATAGTCGGCGTCTTGCGGAGGAGCCTCGGATTCCACCGCGGTCGCAAACTCATTGAAGATATCAACCAGGCCAGGGTCCAATCCGATCACGTCGTTTGCTTCAATATGAGTGGAGGAGGAGGCGACGACAGGCGCAGGAGAAGCAGCGCGCGGCGGCGGCGGCGCGGCTGAGGCGCCACGGTATCAGTAGCGACAATATGAGCGGCCACAACTGGCGCGGCCTCCACATAAGTTGCCGCATCGTCGGCCAGCGCAAACGAGCTGTCGGCCGCATCCTCATCTGCGAACGAGGCGTCCTCGCTTGACAAAACAGTAGCGCCGAGACTGGCTCGGCCAGCCGTAGTCGGCCGTCTCCGTGTTTTGATTCCGCTACTTCTCGAAAGTGAGTTCGGGGCCCGCATCGCCCCTGCCGCCGCGCCGCTCTCGGCCGCAGCCGTGCGCGGCGCTCAATCTCAGTGGAGCCGAATTGCCGCTCCAGCATGTTAAGCGTGTCGAGCGCGATGTCGTGATAGCCCTGGGCAAGGTAAAGTCTGCGCTGTCGAGCTCCTGCCGCAGCATCCGTATACTCTTGACGATCACGCGCCGCGGCAACAGCAGCAGCGACCAGTGGCTGCATCAGGACTTAAATCCAGCTCCGTGGCCAGCGTACCGTGGCGGCGTCGCATTGTTGCCTTCGAAGCCGCCGATATCGCGGAATAGTCGTTCAAATCAGCGAATACGGCACCAGACCGCGCTCCTCAGCATATCCCAACCGCTGAAGTCTGATCTGCGCGGCATCTTTCAGCCATCGTAGGCAGCTTATAGCGCGCTGTGGGCGCGCCCAGCAGGCCGCCGCTGAGGCCGGCGTGGCCTCGTAGCGGGAACATGACTGCAGGGGCAGGTCAGCCCTTTTGCCGGTTGGCTGTAGACGGACTGGTCACACTACCCGATCACCAGGCGTTGTGTCGCGCTCTTCGGCCAGCGCAGGCGTGACGCTTCAGCGCGGAGCGCTCTTCGTCCGCCAGGCCCGCCGCTTCGGCCGCCTCGGCCAATCGGTCAAGCGTCGCGCGCAGTTGTTCGTCGTCGCGCTGCCAGGTGTGGATGCGGATCAACAAATGAAGCGCTTGAATATGATCGGGGTCGCGGTTGAGAGATTCGTGGAGCAGTTCGAGGAGCACGCCGTCTTCGCGTCCCGCGAGCATCGGTTCGGTAATTCTGCCGACCACGCGCACGGCGGCGTCAATGTCATTGGTGGCGAGGTAGAGACGCGCGACATCAACGAAGCTTTGATAACTTGTGGGCTGCCTTTCAACCAACCTGAGCACCGCGCTTTCCGCAGCCTGCGCATCCTGCTCCTCCAGGTATGCCCGCACCAGCAGTGACAGCAGTTCAACATCGTCGTCACGGTCGATCAGTGTTTTTTCGAGCATCTCCGCGGCTTCGTTCGCGGTGCCGAGCGCGATGTGCGTGCCGACGATGCCCTTCACGGCCTCGAGGTTCTCCGGAAACAATTGAAGCGCTTGTGCGTAGGCCGACCGCGCGCGCTCGTGATTGCCCTGACCGGCGAGCTGACCGCCGCTTTGCGTAAAAGCATCCGCGGCCTCTTGCTTGAAGCCTTCGCGCAGATAACTCTCGGCCAACTTCAAACGGACCTCGGCGTTGTGAGGATCAAGGTCGGCGATGCGGCGTAGAATTTCGAGCGCCTTTTGCGTTTGCCCCGCATGCGTGTAAGCCTCTGCGACCACCAGATATTCGGAGCGCGCTTCCACCACCATCCCAAGCTGCGCGTAAAGCCCGGCCAGGCGAAAGGCGACCTGCGGCGTCGCGGGGTTGAGCCGGTCGATTTTTTTGTACATCGCGATCGACTTTAAGGCGAAGCCTTGCTCGCGATAATGGTCGGCGATAATCAAGAAGCAGGCGACCGCATCATCCTTCTTGTCGTTGCGCACGTAAAGGTCGCCGAGCATATTCAGCGCCATAAAGTCTTTTGTGTCGAAATCGACCAGCTTGCGATACTCTTTGATCGCGGCCGAAATTTTTCCCTGGGAAAGAAACTTTTCCGCGGCTCTGACGACCTTCGCCTTATCAAAGGCGGTGGTGGTATTTGACTTCGACGAGAAACCGGGTAGTGGCATTGGTTGAACCGTTATGGTGCGGCGAGAGCGTTAGCATCAACCGCGGAAAAAGGCGGAAAATTGCGCGGTCGAAAGAAGAAGGAACCGCCGGCGGCCGTCGGGCGGTCACGGCGGTTACGCTAACATGCGTCGCTGAAAGGTGTCAATATACCTAATCTCAGCGCCCGAAGCGTTGCGCGCTGTGCGGTATCTCACCAATCGCAATCAAAATGAGCTGGGCCATGATCGCTCCTCGCGGGCGGCGGTTACAGCACATCGGCGAAGCTTTTGCGAGTCCGCGCAAACCACCAGTAGCCGCCGGAAAACACCAGACACGCGAAAATTGCGAAGTAAGCCATCCCGGCCCAATCGGGCGCGCGCCCGTCCAGCACCACGTAACGATAGTTACGCACAAGCGGCGTGAAAGGATTGAGGGCGATCCAGGCCCGGTAACGCTCGGGCACAATTGCCTCCGGATAAATAATCGGCGTCAGAAACATCCAGGCGACCAGGGCGAGGGCGAGCGTTTGCGCCGTGTCGCGCAAGAAGACGCCGAGCGAAGCCACCAACCACGCCGCGCCCATCGTCAGCATCAGCTGCGGCAACAGCAGCACGGGCAGCCAGAGAAGCGTCGGGTGCAACTGACGCCGGATCACAAGGATGGCCACAATAAGGGCCACCGTGCCGAACAATTGAGTGACGTGCGCCACCAGGGTTTGCGCCAGGGGAAGCGTTTCCAAGGGAAAACGCACGCGCTTCACCAAATTGGCGTGCGCCACGATGGTCTGCGCGGAATTTTGCAGCGCCTCTTGAAAGGCGTTCCACGGCAGCAGCCCGCAGAACAGGTAAAGAGCGTAGTCAAGTGAAGTGCCTGCGGCGCCGAAGCGCGCCCCGAAGATCTCGGCGAAGATAAAAGTATAGATGGCAATCATCACCACGGGAGTCACGATGACCCACGAAACGCCGAGCAAAGAGCCGCGGTACTTGACCGCCAACTCGCGTCGCGTGAGCGTCGCGACGAGTTCCCACCGCCCGGGCAATTCCCATAACAACCGCCACATGTTTTGTGTCCCGGCCTGTGTCGAGCGCAACGTTGTCACGCGCCGATTGTATACCCGGGAAGTGACAAGTGGCCAAGAAGGAAGTGACAAGTGACAAGTGACAATTGACAAGAAAGAGAAAGCGAATCTGAATTTCATCCGTCGCGTGATAGCCTTTCCTGATTTTTCTTGTCACTTGTCACTTGTCACTTGTCACTTGTCACTTGTCACTTCTCACTTCTCACTTGTCACTTCTCACTTCTCACTTGTCACTTCTTCTTGGCCACTTGTCACCTCTTCTCCGTCACTCGTCACTTGTCACTCCCCAGGATACAATTACGCCCATGCCGATTGCGTTGGGCGTTGAGAGTGTGTCAAAGCAATACCGCATTTACGGGCGGCCCGGAGACCGTCTCATGGAAGCCGTGACGCGCGGTCGCCTGAAGCGTCATCGCGAGTTCTGGGCTCTGCGCGACGTGAGTTTCGCGGTCGAGGCGGGAACAACCGTGGGCGTGATCGGTCCGAACGGAAGCGGCAAGTCGACGCTGCTGCAGATCATCGCCGGCACGCTTGAGCCCACGCACGGCAGCGTTTTCCACCGGGGCCGCGCCTCAGCGCTTTTGGAGCTTGGCGTTGGTTTTAATCCTGAGTTCACCGGCACGGAAAACGTGTACATGAACGCTTCGCTGATGGGGCTTTCGCGCCGTGAGACCGAGGCGATGCTTCCGGGCGTCGAGCGCTTTGCAGAGATCGGCGACTTTATTCACCAGCCGGTGAAGACTTATTCGAGCGGCATGTATGTGCGGCTCGCCTTTGCGATTGCGATCGGCGCGAATCCGCATTGCTGATTGTGGATGAAGCGCCGCCGTCGGCGATGCTGTCTTTCAACACCGCTGCATGCGCAGAATCAGGGCGCAGGAGCGAGGCACCACTATTCTCTTCGTTTCGCACGACGCGAGCGCCGTCCGCGCTCTTTGCTCGCGCGCCATTCTGCTTGGCGCCGGCCGCCTGCTGGTCGACGGCACGCCGACCGACGCGCTTAATCATTACCAGCGCTTGATTATGGCGCGCGAAGAGGCCTACGCCGAGGCGCAAACATCCGGGCAAGCGGAAGCATTTGCGTCGTCCGCTTCAATCGAGGAGCAGCGCGCCGGGTTGCGCTACACGTACCGACACGGAAACGAAAGCGCGGAAATCATTTATGTCGCGCTGCTTAACGCCGATGACCAACAAATAGAAATCGTCGAAAGCGGCGAAGCGGTGCGCGTGCGGGTGCGCCTCGTCGCCCGCCGCGATCTTGAGGCGGTGGTCTGTGGTATCTTGATTCGCAATCGCCACGGAATTGATGTTTACGGAACGAACACGGAAATGCACCGCCTTGATGCGGGCCCGCTCGCACGCGGCGCAGTTGTTGAGGCCACTTTCTCTTTTGATTGCTGGTTGGCGCCCGACAGCTTTTCGCTGACCGTCGCCGCGCACAGCCCCGCGGCGGAAAGCTATGATTGGCTCGACGGCGCGCTTTTCTTTCGCGTCGTCAGCCAAATTCAGCACGACGGAATCGCTAACCTCAACGCCGCGGTGACCACGCGAATCCTCACCGGCCACACCAGCATCGTCAAGTCCGGCCAGCCGTCAACTCCGGTCGCTTGAACTTGACCGCCATAATTGGTGGCAGACTCTTTTTGGAACGTAACCGTTGATGAGTAAAAGCGCGCTGATCACCGGCATCACGGGGCAAGATGGCAGCTATCTGGCCGAGCACCTGCTCGCCAAAGGCTACGAGGTGCACGGCTTGGTGCAGAGTCGCAATGGAAGACCCCGCGCGGCGCTTTAGCCGCATCGCCCACCTGCTTGAGCGCATCACGCTGCACGCGGCGAGTCTCGAGAGCTACCCGAGCCTCTTTCATGTGGTGAGCCGCCACCAGTTTGACGAGTGTTACCACTTGGCCGCGCAGAGCTTTGTGGCCGAGAGCTTCGCCGACGGCTTTTCGACGATGAACACCAACATTAACGGCACGCACTACCTGCTCGCCGCGCTACGCGAGCTGCGACCCGCGTGCAAGTTTTACTTTGCGGGCACCTCAGAGATGTTCGGCAAAGTCAGAGAGATGCCGCAGCGCGAAGAGACGCCGTTTTACCCGAGAAGCCCTTACGGCATCAGCAAGGTGGCGGGTTTTGAGCTGACCAGAAACTACCGCGAGGCGTACGGGATGTTTTGCGCGAGCGGCATTATGTTCAATCATGAAAGTCCGCGGCGCGGTTTCGAGTTTGTCACCCGCAAAGTCACAAGCGGCGTCGCACGCATTAAGTCGGGTCGATCCAAAGAAGTGCTGGTCGGAAACTTGGACGCGAAGCGCGACTGGGGCCACGCGGCGGATTTCGTGCGGGCGATGCACCTCATGTTGCAGCACGCGGAGCCGGACGACTTTGTGGTCGCAACGGGCGAAACGCACACGGTGCGGGAGTTGTGCGAACTGGCGTTTAGCGAAGCGGGGCTTGATTACCGAGAGTTTGTCAAACGGACGAACGCTTTACTGTTCCGCCGAATGGACTCGCTGATCGGCGACGCAACCAAAGTGCGCAGCGTGCTCGGTTGGCGTCCGACCTACCTTTTTCAAGACTTGATTAAAGAAATGGTTCACGCCGACCTGGCCGCAGAGGCGTGATTGTCCGCCGATTAGTGTAAAATACGGGCCGGAGATCGTTGATCCTGTAGTCAACCGCGTCGTGAAATTCACCGCGGAGGTGAAGAGTGAAGACATTTTCTCTCCGCCTTCGCGCTCGATTCCTATGATCGAACACAAAGAACACTTCCCGGAAAGCGAGCCAGCCGAGCTGGATGATTTCCCCAGCGCGCCTGAGTTTGTTCCGCGCGCCGACAACCAATACCACATCGGCGAACTGCTGGCCCACGAAGACCGCGAATTTGTGCGCACAGCTTATCGTGCCATCCTCAGGCGCGAACCGGACGACGCGGGACTCGGGCATCACTTGGATGAGCTTCGATCCGGTAAAGTGAATAAGACAGACATCATCGAGAGTTTGCGCAATTCCCCCGAAGGCGAGAAGCAGCAAGTTAAAGTCAAAGGCCTCAGGCCGCCCGCCATCCGTCGCCTGCGACACGTTCCCTATCTCGGCTATTTAATTCGCTGGTGCAAAGCGCTTTTCCACTTGCCGAATTTGCTGCAAGCTAACGCTTCGCCGTCGCTCTCGATTTCGGCGCCTCACTTGAGACAAAACTTCACCGCCTACCGCACACAAATCAACGGCGAACTGAGCGAACTAAGAGAACTCGTCACCGACGCCTCCGACACGCTGATGATGCTCACCGAATCCATCGCCGGCGTGGCCCACCTGCGCGACGAAGTGCTCGACAATCCGGCGCTCAAGCGAGATCTCGAGAGCGCTCGCCGCAGCATCGCGCAGGCCGAAGCGGATCTGGCCAGCATGACGGCAGAAATCCTCAAATGGCAGAGTTCGCAAGATGCGCTCTTTCAAGAACAGCGCTCCAACGCGGCCTTTTTTCAGGAATTGTTGATCCAAGAGCAGAGGGTTATCATAGACACGCAGAAGATCGCTCAAGCGGCATTGCAGCACCGCTTTGAGGAACTACAGCAGCAACAGGGGCAGCTTGAGCTGCAGTTTCGCTTGCACGAACAAAAGCTCACTCAGCCAAAGTTTGCCGAGGCGCGCGCTCACATCTCCGATGGCGCTGACGCACCGGTTCCGCACACACTTGAGACCGCATCGCAGCATCACCTGGACGGCTTGCTCGCCGCTTTCGGGCGTCAGTTTCGCGGCGACGCCGAGCAGATTCGCGAGCGCTTGCGTTACTACGTTCCGCAACTGCGCACCACCGGCCTTGAGATCGGAGATGCGACGGCGCCAATTTTAGACCTCGGCTGCGGGCGCGGCGAATGGCTGGAGATTTTGCGCGAGCACAACTGCGCGGCGCGCGGCGTCGAGGCGAACCGCATCCTGGTGGAACAGTGCCGGCAAGCGGGCCTCGACGTGACCGGCGAAGATGCTCTCGCCGCTTTGCGAGCGCTGCCCGCCGCAAGCCTCGGCGCCGTGACCGGCTTTCACATCATTGAGCATTTGCCGTTTGAAGTTTTAGTTGAATTGCTTGACCAAACGGTGCGTGTGTTGCAAAGCGACGGCCTCGCCATTTTTGAAACTCCGAACCCGAAGAATTTGATCGTCGCCGCGTGCAACTTCTACTCTGACCCGACGCACCAGCGCCCAGTGTATCCTGAACTATTCAGTTCCTGATGAACCGGTTTTGATGCGCCTTGAATACCTGAACCCGGCTGAACCACCTTTCGAGGGCGCGCGGCACGATAATCGTTCGTTGGAGACGTGGTTCAACTGGTTCTACGGCCACCGCGACTACGCCGTGATCGGCCGCCGACCTTGATCTTGACATGAGACCGATTGCCATCGTCATTCCATGGTTTGGCGCCGAACTCACCGGCGGAGCTGAGCGGCAAGCCTTTGAACTCGCCGTCCGACTAATTTCACGCAGGCATCAGGTCGAAGTGCTCACCACCTGCTGCCGCAGCTTTGAAGACGATTGGGCCACAAACTACTACCCTCCCGGAGAAAGCAGCGAGCGCGGCCTCACTGTTCGCCGCTTCCGCGTCGACGCGCGCAATGACAAGTCATTTGCCGAGCTCAATCATCAATTGCTCGCCTCGGATCCGACGGCTCTGCGCCCGGGCGTGAGCCCTCTTTCGCCGGCGCAGTCGCAAGTCTTCGTCGATGAGAACATCAACTCGCGCGAACTACTGGACTACCTGCGCGAACGCGCTGACGATTACCATGTCTTTATCTTCCTGCGTATCTCTACGGTCTCACAGGTGGCGTCCCCGCCGTAGCCGACAAAGCTTTTCTTCAGCCCTGCCTGCACGATGAGGCTTATGCCTATCTGCCCTCGGTTGAACATGCTTTTCACGCGGCACGCGGGCTGCTCTTCAATTCCGCTGGCGAAAGGCAACTCGCCCTCAAGCTCTTCGGCCCTGCGATCCATCTTAAAAGCGCAGTTGTCGGTGAAGGAATTGACCTGATTTCTTTGCCGCCAGACAAGCCTCAGCGTCCCCAGGCGCTCTCGGACATAAAAAGATTTGTGCTCTGCTTGGGCAGAAAAGATGCCACCAAAAACACAGACCTGCTGGTCAAGGCATACCGCCGGTTTCGTGAGGCTCATATTGAATCAACCCTCGAACTGATTCTCGCGGGAGGAGGGCAGCATCCCTTTGCGCCCGACATCGAAGGCGTGGTGGATCTCGGATTAGTGACGGATGAAGAGAAAGCGGCTCTCCTGGCTGAGTGCTTGGCCCTCTTCCAACCCAGCCGCAACGAGAGTTATTCACGTGTCATGATGGAGGCTTGGCACTACGGGCGACCGGTCGGCGTTCATCGCGGATGCCTCGCCACAACGGTTGCGGTCGAAGAAGCGGGCGGCGGGTGGACGGCTGAAACAGAAGAGGAGTGGGCTGAATTGTTCGCGCGCGTTGATGCCGAGCAAGCGCCGAGCCTCAATCAACGAGGTGAGCGCGGGCGAACTTACGCGCGCGTGCACGCCAATTGGGAAACGGTGATTGACCGTTACGAGCGGGCGCTCGGCTTGAAAGAATTACCGCTCGTGAATGCCACGAAAGCGCGCCGGCTTCCGGCGATCCACCAGCTGATGCCCAATCTGACCTACGGCGATGCGATCTCCAACCAGGCTCTTGAAATTCGCAGCCGTCTGAGGGTGCTCGGCTACCGCTCGGAAATCTACGCCAAACAGCTTGGCCAGCGCATCGCTCATGAAGGACACGCCTTCGAGCCACACTCGATCGCTCGTCAAGACGGTCTGATCTACCATCACTCAATTGGTTCCGAGGCGACAGTTTTTGCGATGAGACATAGGGGCCCGAAGTGCCTCGTGTACCACAACATTACGCCTGCGGAATTTTTCATGCCCTATCGTCCGGGATTCGCGTGGATGCTCGAAACAGGCCGCGAGGCGTTGCCGCGCCTGGCTGGCAGTTTCAACCTCTCGGTCGGCGACTCTGCTTATAACGCAGCGGAACTCGCCGGTTGCGGATTCCAGGCCCCCGGCGTTCTGCCGATTATTGTGAACCCTGCTCGGTGGGACACGAACGCCGACCCGACGCTGATGCAGCAGTTGCAGGACGGAAAGAGCAACATTCTTTTTGTCGGCCGTTTTTCTCCCAATAAGAAGCAGGACAAATTGGTCGAAGCCTTTACCCATTTTCTCGCCCTTCATCCCGAAAGCCGGCTCATCCTCGCCGGCGACGGAAAAGACTTCGATCCATTCTTCCGTCGCGTGCGCAACCTTATTCAAGAGCGGCGGCTCGCCGCGCACGTGACAATCACGGAGATGATCGAAGACGCGCAACTGCTCGCCTACTACCGCACGGCGCACCTCTTCTGGTCTATGAGCGAGCATGAAGGGTTCGGCGTTCCGCTCATTGAAGCGATGTGGTTTGATGTCCCTGTGCTCGCCTTGCGCGCCGCCGCCGTGCCGGAGACGCTTGGCGACGCCGGCCTGCTGCTTGATGATGGGCGAGACGCTCGCGCCATCGCCGCCCTGGCCTCATCGCTCATCACGGATAAGGCGCTTTGCAACCGCATCCTGAAAGAGCAAACGAGGCGGCGAAACGATTTTCTACCAGAGGCCGTCTGGCCCATCTTGGACAATCTGGTGGAGCGCATGAAAGCATCCGCGTATATCACATAAGACTCGTGGGCCGCTACAACCGGTCAGCCAATCGAACGAATCTTGAAGTGCGAGCGCATAGCTTGGTGGCCTTCATCACCTTCAAGTAGAATGCAGACGAAAGGCAGAAGCATCTCAAGTTGTCGCCTTTCCTTAGTAGCATCTATTCATCAACTGAGGTACAGCTCGGTGAGCGGTTGGTTGAGTTCAAAGCTTTTTTGGCGCGGAGTGATCAAATCCGAGCTGATGCACCGCCAAGAGCAGCAGTGGAGTCGCCTGGGCGCCGAGGCGCCTTACTGGTCGGTGCTGAGCGGATGCAGTAAAACCGCCGACATCGCTCTCGCGGACAAGCGTGAATTTTACCGCTCGGGGGAAGATGAGATTCTTTTGCTGCGCGACTTCTTCAGGTACGCCGGGCGCGTTGTACCATCCGGTGTTTGCGTTGATTGGGGTTGTGGGCTCGGGCGGGTCACAATCCACTTGACCTCTCTGTTCCAACAAGTCATCGGAGTAGATATTTCAGGGCCTCATCTTGATCTTGCCAGGGAATACATCAGCAGCCTTGACTCTCAGGTCGGCCAGAAAATACTTTTATATCATGTGCTCGAGAATCAGAACGCGCTGGCAAAGTTGCAGGGAAAAGTCGATTTTGTGCATTCGATTTTAGTTTTGCAACATGTGCCTCCTCCCTTAATGATCACGACCCTCACGACTTTTGCGCGCCTGTTGAAAAAGGGCGGCTATGCTTTCTTTCAGATACCGTCCTATGGCGAAAACTACAACTACCCGCATTATGATTTGGAACACGCCGGGGAGT
>JBBJMB010000119.1:0-10313 GCA_037719755.1 Pyrinomonadaceae bacterium | reverse complement strand
GCGCGCGCCGCATCGAGTTGCATCTGGCCGCCGAGCAACGGTGCTCCGCCGAAACGGTTGAGCACCATGTTGGCATCCGTTACGGTCGGCAGCAGCGATTTGCCGTAGCACGCGGGGCCAGGATCGGCGCCGGCCGAACTTGGGCCGACGCGCAGCGAGCCGCCCCGGTCGAGGTGCGCGATTGAGCCGCCGCCGGCTCCGACCGTGTGAATGTCGAGCATCGGCACAGCGATCGGCGTACCCGAAACGACGGCCTCGTTGGTGCGAGCGGCGCGCCCGCCATCGCACAGCGCGACATCGGTCGAGGTGCCGCCCACATCAAAAGTGATGATGTTCGGCACGCGGGCGCGCCCGGCCACCCGCAGCGCGCCGATGACGCCGCCCGCGGGGCCGGAAAGAATGGTGCGCACCGGCTCGCCGGCCGCCGTCGCGGCCGAAACGCTGCCGCCCGAAGATTGCATCACGCGCAGGCGCGGCGCTTGCGCATGCAAACTGCCGAGGTAGTTGCCCATCAACGGTTGCAGGTAAGCGTTGACGACAACTGTGGAGGTGCGCTCGTACTCGCGGTACTCTGGAAGAATTTGATGTGAAACGGAGAGCGGCACCCCGAGCGCGGCCAGCGCCCGCGTTACACGCTGCTCGTGCTCAGGATGAAGAAACGAAAAAAGCAGCGAAACGGCGATTGACTCGACGCCCGCCCGCGTCAGCTTGCGCCGCAGCGCGCGCAACTCATGTTCATCGAGTTTGAGAATGACTTCGCCGCGGCTCCCGATGCGCTCGCGCACGCCGAAGCGCAATTTGTTTTCCACCAGCAACGCGGGCGGCAAAACGCCCAGGTCATAAAGCGACGAACGCGCTTGTCGTCCGATGGCGAGCACGTCTTCAAAACCGGCCGTGGTGACGAGGGCCGTGCGCGCGCCGCGTCTTTCAAGCAGCGCGTTGGTGCCGACAGTAGTGCCGTGAATCACATCCAAATCGGCGGTCCGCACGCCCGCGAGTTCGGCGATGCGTCGCAACCCTTCGCCGATGGCCTGCGCAGGATCGCTCGGCGTCGACGCGATTTTGAGAATCCGCACCTCGCCGCCGGACTCGAAAATAAAATCCGTAAACGTGCCGCCCGTGTCGACACCGACGCGGAAGGCGGAAGGCGGAAGGCGCGGATGAAAGCTGAGGCCGAAGAACTTTTATTAAATTTCTTTCAGCCTTAGTTTTTCATCCTTCATCCCTCATCCTTCATCCTTCCAAAGCTCCTTTCGCTTTCATCCTCAGTTTCTGAAGTTTTGCGTCACCATTAAACCGCGCAGGCCGCCGTCCATGACGCCTATGCCGACGCGTCCGAACTGGGTCTTGAGGATGTTGGCGCGATGGCCCGGCGAGTTCATCAATCCGGTGTGGGCGATCACTAAGGTTGGCGCCAGGGCGAGGTTTTCCCCCGCGGTCAGGTAGCTCACGCCGCCCGCGCGAATGCGCTCAAAAGGGTTTCGCCCCTCGGGCGTGTAGTGTGAGAAATATCCGCGCTGAAACATGTCCGTGGAGTGTCGCCGCGCGACCTGGGTGAGCTCCGGGTCAGGCGCAAGCGGTGCCAAGCCATTGGCCGCGCGCTCGCGGTTCACCAGTTCCAGCATCTGAGCTTCCAGGTCGGGCCGCGGCCGGGAATCACTGACCGTGTAGGGCAGCTTCACCAATTGATCCGACTCCGGCCGGATCATCAACTTGTTGAGCGTTTGCGCCACGGCTTCGTGGAACACGGGCGCGAGCGCGTCTTCAAAACGCCCGGTTGCGGCGCCGAGTTGATTAACCAGCTCGCTTTCTTGCGCTCGGGTGCGGATGTTGTCAGGCAGCGGCACCACAAGCAGCAAAGCCGCGAGGATCGCCGCCGTAATCACGCCGCTCACGAAGCCGGGCAAAGTGCCGAGCACGCGATTGATTCGCCGTCTGTGGATGTCTCGCGGAAGGCGCTTTAAAAACAAATAACTGAGAATGTGAATCAGCAATCCCGATGCGCCGACGACCAGCAGAAACGCCGCCGGTCGATCCCACACCTCGCTATTCCACGCGCGGCCCGAGCCAGCGCGCAACGAACGGGTAGAAGCGCAAGCCCAGCAACAAACTCACAATCCAGCGCAGCAAATCGAGCATGCCGAGGATAAAGCCGCGCTGCCAGCCGTACCACACGCTTAACAGCACAAACAAAATGAGCAAAACGTCGACAAAATTCCAGGCCATCGCTTAACTGCAGTCCTTCCGCTTGGTCATGCCCCCGCCACAAACTTCACCAGGCAACGGAGCGCTCAGACATCGGGGCTATTCGAAGATTGACGGTTCGGGTTATCCACCGCGAGACCGCAGCTCAACTCCTCCAAAAACTGTCGTTGCCCATAATCTGGTCATGCCCCAGTGTGCCCCCGCTCATCGCGAAGATTTCACCGTTCCGGTATTCGTGCTTCACCTCTGACTCGCGTTCTAAAGCGAGGTATTCTTCCAGACTGTAACGATGTTTCGCTTCGGTGGACATGCGCTCTTGCTCTTTCCCGATTAAATATTACAGCCAAGGCGTTGATGCGCCCCAAGCTGCACGCGAAACTACGAAATTCTGTGGCTGCTGTTTTGAGAAGTTAATGCCCCCGGCAAGAGTCGAACTTGCAACCAACGGATTATGCTTACCACTACGGCTTTCGCCGCGCTCCACTTAAGTATCAGAGTTTGTGGTCTGGACTTTCTCTTCGCTTTACGCGTCTGCCGTCAAGTCTCTACGCATTCCTTGCCGTTTCCGGCAGGGCTTAGCTCGGGATTACCATCTCGCTTTCGCGACTGAGGCTTCCCCGAATTTGACAGATTCTACAAGCGCACCTGAAACAAGTCTGACGTTAATCAGACCTTCGAGTGTGATGCGCCTGCAACCCAACTTTGAAGGTCATATGGAGCTTCTCTGATTTCTCCACTTAGACCTTTCAAAGAACTTGAGTCCGCTGCTCTAACCATTGAGCTACAGGGGCACAGAAGAATGCGGCGATTATAATTGCGCCGCACGACGCTCGCAAGCGGCCGCTCAACTGCGAAAGAAGAGTGATTAGTGCTCTTCCCTTTGCGTTTCTCTGTGGTTGGGTAAGTCTTACTTAAACACAGAGAGACACAGAGAGAAGACGCAGAGAAACGCGGAGAGAGAGAAAATTTGCACACGGGAGCAAAGAAATTCTCAGCTCGGGAAGTCGGGTGCAGCGATGATGTTTTCGATTTGCTTCAGGTGTCTCTCTTCGTGCAGGCCGATGGTGACGAGCCATTCGTAGATGTTGAGCGGGCCGAAGAGAGGGTGCGGGAAAATGACGGCGGAGAAATCACGAACTTCGACCTGCGGCCGCAACCCTGCAAGGGTCGCGCGCGAGTCGCGCATCTTGGCGAGCGAGTCGGAGATGCTGGCGAGGCCGCCGGGGCGCACCATCTCCGGAGCCTCAAGCTTCCTTGCGGCCTGCTCAGCAAACCGGTCAAGCGACACCGGCGCAAAGCTCGCCCGGTGATAACCTTCCGCAACGCTGGCTCTTTTCACCGCCGCCGCAATTGTCCGGGAGAGGCGTTCTTCGATCAAAGCGAGATGTTCCGTAACTTCGCCGATGCACCACGCATCAGCCGATGTTTTAAAGCGTTGCTGAGTGGGCGTTAAGTTGACGACGCGTTGCTCTAAGCGGCGGCGCGCTTCGTCCATAAATGCGTAAATCTCTGCGACGCTGTGATGGCTCATCGTAGTATGACGCTGATCGCGGGTGAGTTGACGAGCGCGGCCTGCGGGCTGAGGTGGAGCGTGTGCCAGCGCAAATAATTGCTGATTGTCTCTTGTCCGTAGACGCGCGTAAAGCCCGTTTGCGCGAACAGCGTTTCGGGCTGCGTCCAGGTCAGACGGATGATGGGATTAAAAGAAAGAGGAGCGGTGCCTTCCGGCTCCGGAACCGGCGTCGGAGTTGGAGTCGGCTCCGCCTTTGGCTTCTTCGTCGGCGGCGTTGGCTGAGGGGCGCCTTCCGCCGGCGTTGTTTCAGTTGCCTGCTCGGCCTTCAGGTTGGCCTCATCGTAGCGCCCGGAGGCTTCAATTAATGGTTCCTGCAGCGCCACACGCCCGCCGGCGCTCGGATTCATCACGGCATCGTAGATCGCAATTTCCGTTTCAAAGGCGCTTGCGATTTTGGCCGCGTCGGGCGACCACACGGGCGCCACTTCCGTCAGCCGGTCGTCGAGCAGCCGCTCGCGCCCGTCCGTCAGTAACAATCGCGGCCGACCGGCGGGCAATCGCCCTTCAGCGATGCGCTCTTGCCATTCATCTTCTTTGCACGCGAGCGCCGCCAGCGCGGGCGGCCCGCCGGGCGGAGCCCACGCGAAGCGAAAGTAAATCAATCCTTCCCGCCCGGTCATCGGCCGCAAATTAAATCCGTCGCGGTCGCACACGTAAATCTACTCGGTTTCAAAAACGGGAACCGGCGCAAACATCGGGCCGACGGTCGGCGTCGGCAGCAAAGTTTGATCCGCTGGTAAGGCATCGGGCTCGGGCGCGATGGCCGTGATGTTTGGCGTGATGCTTGGCTGCGGCGTCGCCGTGATGGAAGACGTGGCGCTTTTGCGCGCGGCAAAAGCAATTAATTGGCCGTCGGGCGACCAGGCCACCGTCGGCAGAAACGCGCAGGCCAAATCCGGCGCGGTCATATTGCGAAGAAATGCTCCGTCAGACGCGTAAAGGTCTATCCGAAACGCCCCCTCCGGCATGTCGCTGGTCGCATACAGCGCCAGCACACGCTGGCCGTCCGGCGAAACAACCGTGCGCAGCAGCGCGTCATCTTTGCGCCGCGCGTCGAAGTCAGACTGCACCATCGGGAAAGTGCGTCTTCACTCTCCGCCATCATCGGCGGCGAGGCGACGTCCGCATTAAAGCGATAAGCCAAGCTCTCGGCCGGCACGTCGCCGAGCGTGCGCGGGCGCACCACAATCGCCGGATCGGCGGGCGGCACACGGCAGCTGACGCCGAGCGACAAGCCGATCACAAGGAAACACAAAACAACGCGGCGACCGCACCGTAAATCACGCCAGAACATCTTAAAACTACTTTTCAACAAGTTCACTTATTTTGCCAGAACGGGCGGCGCTTATCCAGGAAGGCCTGAACGCCCTCGGCAGCGTCCGCCGATTTCATCAATTCGTTGAGGTAAAGATCCTCGACTCGCGAGAGGCCTTCTTCAAATGATCGACCGCGCGCAAGCGAAAGGGCGCGCACCGTGGCCTCCAGCGACTGCGCCGAGAGTTCGCGCAGCTTGCCCAGATCTCACCAATTTTCTGATTGAGACCGCCAATTGCACCACATAACTGACGCCCAAACGCTCAGCTCCGGCGTCAATCAAATCGCCGTCAGCAGCAGTTCGCGCGCGCTTGTCGCCGATCACGCGCGGCAGCAGCGCGGCGATTGGCGGAAAAGTCCGAGCTTGATCTCCGGCTGGCCGTCAAGCGTGCGTTGCTGCCACGACAATGTCACAGCCGCCACCACTCCAAGCCGCCAGGCGCGCCGTCGACGGCGGCGATGTCGGCTTGGCCATCATCTCCAGCGAGCGAAAAATGTTATGGAAGCAATCGAGCATTTGATACACCAGCTCGACCACGTGCCTCGATGGCGACGCCGGCGGTAAAGCGCGCGACTCCGGCACGGCATCGAAGAGATGGCGACCATATCGCGTCAGCCGCATGTTCAGCGCGCGTTGATCTCTTCATCATCGCGATATTAAAAATATTCAACGGCGGACGCGCAAACGTATCTGCCAACGCGATCCTCAACGACAAATCTGATGTGCTGAAAGGATTCGCTATTCATAGTTATTTTGAGGAGTGACAAGTGACTTTATGAGTGACAAGTGACATGAGTGACAGGTAAGTGACAAGGACAAGAAAGAGCAGCGGTCTTTTCTTTCCTACTTGTCACTGTCCTTGTTACTTGTCCTCACTCAGAGTCACTTGTCACTCTTCAGCCATCCTGAGTCACTTGTCAACTGCGTACGGTGAGGTCGTAGTCGCGCAGGCGGCGATAAAGGTTGAGGGCGATGCTAACATCTCAGCGGTTTTGCCGCGGTGCCAATTGGTTTGCTCAAGGGCCGCGAGGATTTGTTGACGCTCCGCCTCGCGCAGCGGCATTGGCACCGCGCCTGATGGCGGCGGAGCGGCGGCGGTTGCCGGAGAACCGGCGCCGGTTGCGCCTTGATGATTGTGGTCGGTTGCCGGAAAAGCGGCGGGCCAAATTCTCGCCGGGCTACTGCCGCCGCCGTTGTTGTTTTGCCGCACTACTTCAGGCGGCAGGTCCTCGACCGTGATTTTGCCGTCGTTTGAGAGCAGCACGGCGCGCTCCAAACAATTTCTCAATTGCCGCACATTGCCCGGCCAGTGGTAGGCGCGCAGAGCGGCGAGCGCGGCCGCAGTCAGCTCCGGCGTCGGCCCATGATAAGTCAATTGCTTGAGCAGGTGCTGCGCGATCGGCTCAATATCTTCGGATCGCTCGCGCAACGGATCAATGGTGATCTGAAAGCCGTTAATGCGGTACAGCAGATCGTGGCGAAACTTGCCTTCGGCGACCACGTCATCGAAATTGCGGTTTGGCCGCGACGATGCGCATCGACCTGCGCGCACTCCGCCGACGCGGTAAAAGTGCGCGTCTCGGGCGCGCAGCAGTTTGGCTTGCAGGGTTGCGGAAGCTCCGTCACTTCATCGAGGAAAATCGTGCCGCCATCGGCCAATTCAAAAAGCCGAGCTTGCGCGCCTTGGCTCCGAAAAAGCGCCCGCCTCGTGGCCGAAGAGTTCCGATTCCAGTAGCGATTCCCGAAGGCTGCGCAGTTCAGGTCAATAAACGAAGCTTCCGAGCGTCGCGACAAGCGGTGCACGGCCTGCGCGATTAACTCTTTGCCGGTGCCCGACTCGCCCGAGATCAACACGGACGCGTCCGAGGGCGCGACGCGCTCGACGAGCCTCAGCGTTTCACGAATCGAATCAGAGTTGCCGATAATCTCAGGCATCACGCGGCGCGAAGCGAGCGCGCGCAACCGCTGATTGTCGACGCGCAAATGCCGCTTCTCAAGCGCCTGCCGCACCAGGGCGTCCAGCTCCGACAGCAAATAAGGCTTGGTTAAATAGTCGTAAGCGCCGAGCTTCATCGCCTCAATCGCCGTTTCGAGCGTCGCGTGGCCGGTGAGCATAATGATTTCCGGCGGATTGGCTCGCTCGCGCAAACGACGCAGCAGCTCCATGCCGTTCATGCGCGGCATCTGTATGTCACACAGCAGCACATCGACCGCGCCGTCTTCCAGCAAGCGCAGGGCGTCTTCGCCGTTGGCCGCCGTTTGCACTTCGTGCCCGAGCCGCTCGAGCTCTCTTTGCGTTACTAATCGCAGATTGGATTCGTCCTCGGCGACGAGGATCTTCGTTAATCGCATACCGCTTTAAGATTCCCTGTGTTTCTCTTTGATCATAGCCGGAAGCAAAATCGTAAACGATGTTCCCCGACCGACAGTCGAGTCGACGCTGATGCGCCCGCCGTGGTCGGCCACAATGCCGTAGCACACGGCCAAACCGAGCCCGGTGCCCTTGCCGACTTCTTTGGTGGTAAAAAACGGCTCGAAAATTTTCGGCAAATTCTCGGCGGCCATGCCCACTCCGGTGTCCGTCACCTCGATGATCACGCTTGCGGCGCGGTTGCGGGCGCTTAAGGTGAGCGTGCCGCCTTTCTCCATCGCGTCGATGCCGTTTACGGCGAGCGCGATCACCGCTTGCTGCAACTGCCCTTCGTCGCCCTTCACGGGAGCGATCAAGCCTTCGGCGTCAACGCGAATATCGACGCGCTCTCCGCGCTTTGGTGCGAAAGCAAGCGGGCCACGGAGTACAGCATCGCCACCACATCGACGGGCACGCGCTCTCCGCGCGCGCGGCTGAAATCCAGCAATCCATTGGTGATGCGCTTGCAGCGGAAAGCCCCGCTGCGGATGAGGCCCAGGTATTCGCGCAAGTCCTCGGTCTTTAACGTGCCTTTGTCGAGGCGCGACTCAAGCGCTTCGGCGCAAGTCGCGATGGTCGCCAGCGGATTATTAATCTCAGCACCACGCCGGCGGCCAAGCGACCCACGGCGGCCAATTTCTCCGCGCGGGCGACGGCGCGGTTGCGCGCGCGCGCCGTGACGTCTTCGCCCACGGTGATGACGTGCGTCACGTCTTGGCTCGCCGGCGCGCATCGGAATTTTGCTGATCAACCAGTTCTGCGTGTCGCCGTCGCCGGAGCGAGTTTCCTGCTCGATGCGCTCGATGTGGCCGGTCGCAAATACGCGCGCAAACTCGCGCTCAAGCAAACCGCGCGGCTGCTTCGTTAAAACATCGAAGATGTTGCGTCCCAACGCGTCGACGCGCGGAATGCCGAGCTTACCCACTTCGCGGTTGCGGTTCCAGGCCACGATGCGATACTCGCGGTCGACGGCGTGCAGCGAGATCGGCAAGCTGTCAATGATGGCTTCCGTAAAGCGGCGCTCGCTTTCGGCCTCGGCCGTGCGGCGCCCGACTTCTTGGGAAAGGTTGGCGTACAGCGAAGAGATGTGAGCCGCCAGGGCGGCCAATTGCGCGGCGGCGTCGATCAAGCGGCTCTCGGTCGCGCTGCACTCCTCCGGGTGGTCGAAGGCGACGATCAAAGCGCCAAGTGAACGCCCGCCGAAGCGCAGCGGCGCGACGTACTCGACGCGGTGGGTTTTGTCGCGCAGCAGAAATGACTTGCGCTCTTTGAGCAGCACGGAGACGGCCGAAGCGGGAGAATCGAGCCATTTGCGCAGACGCGCCACATACAGTTGATCCGGGCCTTCGGCCGTGCCTTCGCGGTCGAAGACGCTGACCACCGGATCTTTTTCGTGGGTTTCAGGGAAAAGGGCCGCCGCGCACAGCGCGCCGCTGGCGCCCTCAAAAGTCATGCCCGCCATGCGGCGCGCGACCTGGTCGGGCTCCAGCGCGTGCAGCAGGCCGCGCCCTAAATCGGCGAGAAAACTCAGCTCACGATTGCTGCGAATCAGCGCCCGCTCGCGCAGCGCGCTTTCCAGGTGGGCGCCAACGCGCGACAGCAATTCGCCGGGCGTGCTCGGCTTGACGATAAAATCGTCGACGCCGGCGGCAAATGCCTCCACCTTGCAGGCCTCGTCATCGCGCGTGGAATAGACCACCACCGGAATCTGCTTGGTGGTTGTTTGCGCGCGCAGAATTCGACACAGAGCCAGGCCGCTCACGCCCGGCATTTCCACATCCAGAATAATCAGGTCGCACCGCTCCTGGTGCAGCAGCCGCAGCGCCGCGGGCGCATCCGTGGCCGTCACCACACGGTAGCCTTCGGTCTGAAAGGTGAGTTGCAGACTGCGTCCCACGCTCGCGTCTTGATCGACCACGAGCAAAGTGACATTTTTTTCGAAGGTGTTGGGTGGGGCCGACATGATTTCGTTGTGTTGCGGTACAAGTATTGAGTTTGAGCTCAAGGCGGGTTCGCTCCTGGGTCGAGAGCACAAGCGCGAGGTTCGGATACTGGGTGACGTCTGATTCAAAGACGACTGGTAAGACTTGGGGTGCCGACGAGAGTAGCCGATTGCGCCGTTCGCCATCGGCTGAACACAGGATTAGCGAATCAACCGGTTTTGTCAAGAAGTAGGTTTAATAATTTGCGGGCGAAGTGCAGTACGACGAGACTCGACCGCGTCACTTTAGGTCAGCGGAGGCGGTTAAACGCTTACCAGCCCGTAGGTTCGGGTTCTTTTCTCTGCGGCTCTCTGTGTCTTTCTCTGTGTCGCTCTGTGTTTAAGTCAGTCTCACCTAAACACAGAGCGACACAGAGAAAAGCCAGAGCCGAGAGGAATAATTTCTCGTTCGAGGGCGGTGAGCGAAAGATCGCCGACGGGGCCGCGGACGCCTTGCCTCGCGGGCGGGCTTGCCCTAACATCTCGGAGGTTTTTCCTTTCTTCATCGAAATTTCCGAGAAATCTCTTGTTCATAATTCTCTTTGGTGTCACAGGGGTGGGCAAAACCACCGTCGGTTTGCGATTGGCCGAGCAACTCGGGTGGAAGTTCTACGATGCCGACAACTTCCATCCGCCTGCCAACGTTGAAAAAATGTCGCGCGGCATTCCGCTCACCGAAGCTGACCGAGCGCCTTGGCTGGCCAGCTTGCGCTCACGCATCGAGCAGAGCCTGCGCGAAGCTGAGGACGCCGTCCTCGCTTGTTCGGCCTTAAAAGAGGCTTACCGCCTCGAACTCCGGGTTGATGACAGAGTCAAGCTTGTTTACCTC
>JBBJMB010000118.1:0-10367 GCA_037719755.1 Pyrinomonadaceae bacterium | reverse complement strand
TTAGGCGTGTTGCCGGGATTTCCGGCGCCGCGACAATCAGCGATTATCGCGCGCTTGACGGGCGCCAATGTGGAAAGAAGCGGCGTCTTCGGCGGCATGTCAGGATCGCCCGTTTATATTGACGGCCGCTTGGTCGGCGCCATCGCTTTCACTTTTCCGTTCTCCAAAGAGCCGATTGCGGGCATTACGCCGATCAAGCAAATGATCGACATTTTTACGCAAGCCGAGCGGCCGGCCATCAAAGCGACGAGCCAGCCGAACTTTCGTCCCGTCACCGCCGCTCAATTGTCAGGTGTGAATTGGAAGCCCGAACTGCCCAAGCACAACCGCGCGCTCAAACTTTGCCGTTGGCCAACTCACTCAGCTCGCATCCTACATGGGCCAGCAGCTCACTCGGATCGCGACTCCCGTCGTCTTCGGCGGCATCTCCTCAGAGGCGCTCGCACTATTCGCCCCTGATTTGCAGGCGAACGGCCTGCTTCCCGTGTCAGGCGTGGGCGGCGCGGCCGCGATCACCGCGTTATCAAAGTCAGATGAAAAAACCCTGCTTCCCGGCACTTCGATCAGCGTGCAATTGATTCGCGGCGATTACAGCGTCGCCGCCTCGGGCACTGTGACTTACCGAGATGATCAGCGCATTTACGCTTTCGGCCATCCCTTCTTGAGCCTCGGAGCGTCGGATATGCCTATGACCGAAGCGTCCGTGGTCTCCGTCATTCCGAATACCGCTAATTCCTTCAAACTCGCCGTTCCGGGCCGCTTGGTTGGCGCCATCTCGCAAGATCGGTCAACCGGAATTTACGGTGAGCTCGGGCAAACGCCGACGATGATCCCTGTGCGCATCAACATGCGCACCAGTCGCGATCAAACGGAGACTTACACGTACGAAGTAGCGAACGACAAATTTCTAACGCCGCTTTTGCTGAACATGACGCTCTTTAGCACGATCACATCCACGGAGCGCGGCCTCGGCGAATCGACCGTCACCTTAAACGGCAGAGTTAGTTTGGACGGGCAGCCGGACATTCTTTTGGAGCGCCGGTTTTCGGCCAATAACGCCGCCGCGATGGCCTCGTCATCCGTCGCCGCTCCGGTGGCGGCGCTGCTCACCAGCGGATTTGAAGACGTCAGGTTAAAGGGCATCACGCTGGATATCACCGCCAGCGATACCAAGTCCGAAGCGACGCTTGAGCGCATCGCGCTCGACAAATCGGAAATCAAAAGAGGCGAAACCGTGGAGGTGCAGGCCTTTATTCGCACAGAGTCCGGCAAGCAGTTTGTGCAGCGCATTCCCGTGACGGTTCCCTCGGACGTGCCGCCCGGCCAATTGCTGCTTTTTATCGGCGACGGAAACGCGCTGCAACAAGGCATGTCGCCGTCGCAGGCGATTGTGCCGAAGAACTTGGGCCAATTAGTCGAAACCATCAACAAAGTCAAAAAGGCGGATCGCCTCTACGTCAAGCTTTTTCAGATTACGCCCGGCGCCGTAATCGGCAACGATGAGATGCCCAACTTGCCGCCGTCCGTGGTGGCTACCCTGAACAGCGATCGCAGCTCGGGCGGCTATACGCCGACTCCGGTCTCGCCGGTTTACGAGAAGGAATTGCCGGCCGCCGAGTTTGTCATCCAGGGCCAGCAATTGATCGGAATTTCCGTGGTTCAGTAATTCGCTCACATTAGCTCTTGAGAAAGAGGTGGAAGATTCGTTTCCGCCTCTTTTTCGTTTTCAGTGATTTGCACTCTCATCCGCCCGCATGTTCTGAATCACAAACAGGTAACGCTGCCGGGAGTTGGGAAGAAGGTAACTTTCGTACGGAGTTGATTCGTCAAGGCGCGCGGCCAAAGCGGGGCCTCCGAACAAAAGCAATCGGGAAACGCGCGCGCTCCATTTGAGCAGACGGGGAAGCAGAGCGGAGAACTTGTCCAGCGCGCGACAGGTGAGCGCTTCCGCCTTTGGCGCGGTGAGGCTTTCAAAACGATTGTTGACAACTATCGCCGCGCGCGCGCGATTTAATTTTTGCAACGCTTCACGCAAAAAGATCGACTTTTTAATTGACGCTTCAATTAATTCGCCGCGCAGATCAGGGCGCGCGACGAGACACGGCACGGACGGCAGCCCCGCTCCCGCCCCGACATCAATGAGTAGCGCGTGCGGCGGCAAATGCGCGATCGCGTAAACAGATTCCAGAATGTGGCGGCGGGCAAACTCAGCGGGCGCACACGGAGCGACCAGGTGCAGCCGCGGATTCCACAAGTTGATTAAGCCGTAGTAGTCTACGAGCTTGTTTACTGTTTCGTCAGGTAACGTGAGCCCGTAATCGGCGGCCTCACTGACAAGGGTTTTGGCAAAGTCTGCGTTCTGCTCGATGGTTTGTTGGTTCATCACCTTCACATTCATTAATCATTAATGAGCTATTGCCCTCGCTCGAATTGGCAACTGAGAATGAGAGAGAATCTCGCTGAGCAGCATCAAGAGTTAGGGCGCGTTGTCGTTCAATGGATCGCCGAATACGTGCGCGGCCTGGACGATTGCCGTGTGTGCACAGATGCCACGCCCGGAGAATTGGAGAAACTCTTTGACGAGGATCTTCCGCAATTGGGCCAAAGCGCGGAAGAGATTCTACGGCAGTTTACTGAGCGCGTCGCGCCGCAGGCGATGAATATCGCGAGTCCGCGTTACTACGGCCTCTTTAACCCGACGCCTTTGCCCATCGCCGTGTGGGCCGACGCGCTCTGCTCGGCGCTTAATCAAAACGAAGCCGCGTGGCGCAATTCTCCCTCGGCCAGCATGGTGGAAGCGCAGGTCATCCGTTGGCTGTGCGAGCTGGTTGGCTACAACGGTGCGGCCTTCGGCACTTTAACCAGCGGAGGCTCGGAGGCGAACCTGGTGGGTCTGAAATGCGCCCGCGACCGCGCCGGCGCCGGAGTGCGGCAGCACGGCGTGCGCGCCGCGATTGGCGATCTCACGGTTTACACCTCTGAGCTTGGCCATTACTCGCTCGACAAAAGCGTGGACATTCTCGGCCTCGGCAGAAAACATCTGCGGCTCATTCGCACCGACGAATCGTTTCACCTAGATGCGCCGGCGCTCGTCGCGCAGATCGAGCGCGATGTGCGCGAAGGGTACACGCCCTGCTGCATTGCGGCCGCAGCCGGGGCCACGTCCAACGGCGTGATTGATGGATTGGAAGAGTTGGCGCACATCGCCCGCCGCTACGATCTGTGGCTGCATGTGGATGCGGCTTACGGCGGAGCGCTCGCTTTTTCGCCGAAATACCGCGGCTTGCTGCGCGGTCTTGAATTGGCCGACTCGATTACCGTGGACCCGCACAAGTGGATGTTTGTGCCGTTTGCGTGCGGCGCTTGCTGGTGCGCGGCGGCGCCCAAGTTTTACGCAATTCCTTTGATGTGACGCCGGCTTACTTGAGCGAAGCGCGCGGCGGCGACGACGTGCGCTATGACTTTTTCGTTACGGGCAACTCGGCACGCGCCGCTTCAACGCGCTCAAGTTTTGGATGGCGCTCAAGCACCTCGGCGTCTCCGGCTACGCCCGCATCATCGAAGAACAAATTGAATTGACGCAATATTTTGCGTCGCGGCTCGCACAACTCGAAAACTTTCAATTGATCGGCCAAGTCGAAACCGCCGTCTGCTGTTTTCGCTTTGTGCCGCCCGGCACAACGGCGGCAGGTCGCTTGACGGAGGAGGAATTTGACAATTTGCAGCAGCGCTTGCAGCAGCGCGTGGAGCAAAGCGGCGAAGCCTGGATCTCTTCGACGGTGCTCAAAGGTCTGCGCGTTCTGCGCGTTAACGTCAACAGCTTTCTGACGGAACAGCGTCATCTGGACGACCTCATCGAACTGCTGGGGCGCGAAAGCTGTGTTTTGCTTGAGGAGCGCCGACGCTGATGCGGCGAGCCACATCCGCGCGCGCTGGTGAAAAAAGCGTGGTGGCTGATAAAGTAATCACCACACATGGGCTGCGATCGATTAGTCTGGGGTAGCACACATCTTGTGTTCAAAGGTGATTATGAAGAATTCTCAGGCGAAGCTGTGGATGATTTTGGCGGCGGTCGTGCTGCTGGCGAGCGCTGGGCTGGGATGCGGCGATAAAGCTTCGGAGAGCACCGGCGATTCCGTACAAACTAAGGAAAACCCCACCCTCTCCGCCGCGCAAAGCAACAGTACCGCTCCCATCACCGTCGGCGCAGAGAGTTCCGGCGGCATGGGTGACCCGGTTGACACTTCAAAATTTAACGCCGAGATCAGCCGTTTGGAACGGTTGGCTGAGAAAAATCCCGGAGATGAACCGGGCCGTCGCGCTTTGGCCAACGCTTATCTGATGCGCGCCAATGCGCTGACCGGCGTGCGCCAGTACCGTGCGGCTCTGGGAGATTACCGCCACGTGCTGCGCTACGATCCGGACAACGAAGAAGCGCAAGCGATGGCGGCCACAATCATTAACATTATGAACACCATGGGGCGCGAAGTGCCGGCCGAAGGCGACGAGCCGGCGCCCCTCCAGGTCACGCCCGAAACCATGCCCGACGACACAACGACTTTGAGCGACGCCCACAATTACAATCAAAAAAACCCGAGCAAAAAACCAAAACAGTAGAGTCTGATAACGCTATCGGCGAATCTTTCCGCCATTCACACACACTTTCCCGATGCTCATTATTCCCGCGATTGATTTGAAGGATGGCCGTTGCGTACGCCTCACGCAGGGACGCAAAACTGACGTCAAGGTTTACGACGGCGATCCGGTAGAGATCGCTAAACGTTTTGAGGCCGAAGGCGCGCGCATGCTGCATGTGGTCGATCTGGACGGCGCGTTTGATGGCGGAGTGTCGCGAAACCGCAAGACGGTGCGGCGCATCATCCGCGCCCTGGAAATCCCCGTGCAGTTTGGCGGCGGACTGCGCAGCGTGCATGACGTGCAGCTGATGATCGAGTACGGCGCGGCCCAGGTGGTGATCGGCACGCTCGCCGCCGAATCGCCTGAGACGTTGGAGCGGTTCGTGCAGCTTTTCGGGTTTCGCATCGCCGTCGGCATAGACGCGCGCGACGGCTATGTGGTGACCAGGGGTTGGGAAAGGCAAGAGCGCATCTCGTCGATTGAATTGGCTCAAAGAGTGGCTGACGCCGGCGTTGATCGCATCGTCTACACGGATGTGTCGCGCGACGGCACGTTGCAAGGCGTGAACCTCGAACAAACGTGCGCCATCGCTCGCGAATCGGCGTTGCGCGTGACCGCCTCCGGAGGCATCTCATCGCTCGTGGACATAGACCTCTTGAAAGGCGCGCAACAGTGCGGTGTTGACAGCGTGATTATCGGGAAAGCTTTGTACGAGGGAAGATTTACTCTTCAGGATGCGTTGCGCGCCGCTTAAGGTATTTCAGCAGCTCGCTTCCCAGCACCTGTCCGACAATCTGCTCGATTGTTGTTGACGCTCTTAAGAAATCAAGCTTCGTAGTTTGGCATGCACGCGACAATCTTTAGATTGTCGGACATTTTGACAAGATATCAAATGCCCAACTCCATCTTTAAAGAAGGGATTTTGCTTGGAAAAGTGGCGCTTGTCACCGGCGGCGGCACCGGCATCACGGGCGGCGTGGCGCGCGCGCTCGCCGAAGCCGGAGCGCGCGTCTCGCTGGTCAGCCGCGATCTCAAGCATTTGGAGCCGGCCGCCGAACGCATCCGCGAAAACGGAGCGGAAGCTCATGTCGCGGCCTGTGATGTGCGCGATTACGCGGGCGTCGAGCAAGCGGTGGCCTCAACCGTCGAGCGATTCGGGGGCATAGACATTGTGGTCAACGGAGCGGCGGGCAATTTTCTTTGTGCGGCCGAAGATCTTTCCGCAAACGGATTCGGAACGGTGGTGGATATAGACCTGAAGGGAACTTTTAATGTCTGCCGCGCGAGTTTTCCGGAACTCCGGCGAGCGCGCGGCAGCATTCTCAATATCAGCGCGACTTTGCATTACCTCGGCACGCCGCATCAGCTTCATGTCTCGGCCGCAAAGGCCGGCGTCGACGCTCTCACGCGCAACTTAGCAGTGGAGTGGGGCAAGCACGGCATGCGCGTAAACGCGATCGCACCGGGGCCTATTGCGGACACAGAGGGCATGCGTCGCCTGGTGCCCGAAGCCGTCAAAGAGAGCTTGCTGCGCCGTATTCCCCTCGGCCGCTTCGGGTTGATTAAGGACATTGAGGAAAGCGCCGTTTTTCTGTGTTCGGGTGCGGCGAGTTTTATCAACGGAGCGGTGCTCGTCGTTGACGGCGGCCAATGGCTGGCCGGCGATTATACTTCTTAACCGTTTGTGACCTCAGAACAAGGCCCCTCAGTTTATGCTCAATCTTTCGCCCGCGACTTTTGAAGACTTCGCCCGCGAAGCCGAGCGCGGAAATGTGGTTCCGGTGGTGCGCAACGTGCTCGCTGATTTGCAAACGCCGGTCGGCGCCTTTCTGCGCATCGCCGGTGATAGCCGTTATTCGTTTATGCTCGAGTCGGTTGAAGGCGGCGAGCGAGTGGCCCGCTATTCGTTTCTCGGCAAAGACCCGGAAATGATCGTCCGCGGGCGCGGCGACACGACGTTTGTGGATCGCGGCGGCGCGCTCGAAACTCACGAAGGAGTGCGGGCCACGGATTTCCTGCGCGATTACTTTCGCAGCCGGAAACTGGCGAGGCGAGAAGGCTTGGCGCCTTTCTCCGGCGGCGTTGTCGGCTATCTGTCCTACAACGCTGCGCGCTGGTTCGAGCCTGTGCTTGATGACGGCGACGCTGCGGAGGAAGACGCGGTGCTGATGTTTTACCGCACCGTGCTCGCCTTCGACCGCGTGCGCCAACAGATTCTCATCACTTCAATTGTATTTACGGAAGAAGCGGGCGGCGACCACGCACGTTTGCGCAAGCTGTATGAGCGGGCTGTGGTTGAGACGGAGAAAATCGAGCTTGCGCTACAGAGCGCTCTGCCGCAAAGCGCGCCGCGCCCGGCCGGGGAGAAAAACCCGGCGGACGAGCCGATGGGCCGCAATTGGACGCGCGAGGAATTTAAGCAAGCGGTGCTGCGGGCCAAAGAGTACATCGTGTCCGGCGAGTGCTATCAGGTTGTTCTTTCGCAGCGCTTCTGGCGAACGGTGACTGCGCCGGCCGTCCAAATTTATCGCGCGCTGCGGGCAAGCAATCCTTCGCCCTACATGTTTTACCTGCAGCTCGGCGACGCCGTCACTTTGGTCGGCGCATCGCCGGAGATGCTGGTGCGTTGCCGCGAGCAACGCCTTGACTATCGGCCGATCGCCGGCACGCGCAAACGCGGCCTCACCGAGACGGAAGACTGGATGCTCGGCGAAGAAATGCGCACAGATGAAAAGGAAGTCGCCGAGCACATGATGCTCGTCGACCTCGGCCGCAACGATCTCGGGCGCGTTTCGGATTTCGGCACCGTAGAGGTGCGCGAGTTGATGTCAATCGAGCGCTACTCGCATGTGCAGCACCTGGTCACTTCGCTGCGCGCCCGCCTGCGCGACGGCCTGGATCGCTTTGACGCGCTCGCTTCATGCTTTCCGGCCGGAACCGTCACCGGCGCGCCGAAAGTCCGCGCGATGCAAATCATACGCGAACTGGAGCCGGGCGAGCGCGGCGTTTACGCCGGCACAGTGCTTTACGCAGATTACGCGAACAACCTGGATTCGTGCATCGCCATACGCACTATCGTGGTGCGCGGCAACCGCGCCGAAGTTCAAGCGGGCGCCGGCATTGTGGCCGACTCGGATCCGCAGAGCGAGTACGAAGAAACCAAAAACAAAGCCCGCGCCCTTTTCCGCGCGATGGAGATGGCCGAGCGCGGCGTGTAATCTTCGCTTGTTTCGAGTTTGACACGCACTGCTGCTATGATTAATCAAGCAACTGCGACCGAGCGCCACCGATTCTCTTATGATCCTCGTCATAGACAACTACGATTCATTCACTTACAACCTGGTGCAATACCTGGGCGAGCTGGGCGCGGAAATGGTTGTGCGCCGCAACGACGAGGTGACGACAGCGGAAATCGAGTCGGACAGAAGAATTCGCAAAATCCTGATCTCGCCCGGGCCCGGCACGCCGTCCACAGCGGGCGTGACGCTTCAGGTGATTGAAAAATTCTCCGGCAAGTTACCCATTCTCGGCGTTTGCCTCGGACACCAAGCCATCGGTCAGGCTTTTGGCGGCAAAGTTGTGCGCGCCCTGTTCCCGTGCACGGCAAAGCCTCGCGCATCAAACACGACGGCCAGACAATCTTCGAGGATGTGGAGGAGAACTTTGAGGTCGGCCGCTACCATTCACTGATCGTCGAGCGCGAAACGCTGCCCGCTTGCCTGGAGGTGTCGGCCACTTCCGACGACAATTTGATTATGGCGCTGCGCCATCGCACGATGATCGTCGAGGGCGTGCAATTTCACCCGAGTCGATCCTCACGACGGGCGGCAAAAAACTGCTCGCCAACTTTCTGCGTCTCTAAAATTCGTCGGATTTGCTTTTCCCAAAGTTGAGATGAAAGAAAGTTTAATTTCCCCGCCTTCAGCGATGCCGCAACTGCCGCCAACACCCAATCCGCTGGCAGCGGCATCCTCAAACGCCTGATGCGCGGAGAAAGTCTGTCGGAAGATGAAGCATCAAATCTTTTGTCGGTGCTCATTGACGAGGCGACCACCGACGCGCAAATTGCGGGCATTCTCACGGCGCTCGCTTTAAAAGGCGAGTCGATTGACGAACTAACGGGCCTCGCCGGCGCGATGCGCGCCCGTTCGGTGCGCGTCATTTCGCGACACCAGCAGTTCATAGACACCGCGGGCACAGGCTCCAGCGCGGTGAAAACCTTCAACGTTTCGACGGCCGCCGCGTTTGTCATCGCCGGAGCGGGATTGCCCGTCGCGAAGCACGGAGCGCGCGCCGCGACCAGCCTCTCTGGCAGCGCCGACGTGCTCGGCGCGCTCGGCATCAACATCGAAGCGGCGCCGGAGGTGACCGCGACGTTGCTCGACGAGATCGGCGTGTGCTTTATGTTCGCACCGCTTTACCACCGCGCGACCGCGCGCGTCGCGAAAGTGAGACGCGAACTCGGCACGCACACGGTTTTTAATCTCATCGGACCTTTAACGAATCCGGCAAACGCTCCTTTTCAATTGCTCGGCGTGGCGCGCCCGGACATGCTCGAACCGCTGGCTCACGCGGCGTTGCGCCTGGGCGTGCGGCGCGTGTGGGCGGTGCGCGGCTCGGACGGGCTTGATGAAATTACCCTCAACGGGGAAACCAAAGTTGCCGAAGCCGCTGACGGGCGAGTCTCCACGTTTACGATTTCCCCCGCGGACTTCGGCCTCGCGCCAAGCTCTATGAATGAATTGCAGCGCTCCGGCGCAGCGGAAAACGCGCGCGTCATTGCTGATGTGCTCTCGGGCGCGAGACGCGACGCCGCGCGCTCAATTGTAATCATCAACGCCGCCGCCGCTCTCTACATCGGCGGACGCGCGACGAGCCTCGCCGACGGCGCGCGCGCGGCGCAGTTAAGCATTGAGAGCGGAGCGGCCCAACTCAAGCTCGAGCAATTTAGAACGGCGACCAACCAACAATCCAGCAATCAATGAGACAGGCGAACGTGCTCGAACAAATTCTTAAGCGTAAGCGCGACCGCATCGCGCCGCTGTCGTCCGCAACGCTTGAGTTGCGGCAAAGAGCGCTTGCGGCGCGCGCCGTTCTTAACGATCAATTTGCACACCGTCTGCGCGAAGCGTTGCGCAACGTCGCGCGCGGCATCAATTGCATCGCCGAATTCAAGCGCGCGTCGCCTTCCAAAGGCAACATCCGGGCGCACGCCGATCCCGCGCAAACGGCCCTGGCCTACGCGGCGGGCGGCGCCGCCGCCATTTCCGTGTTAACCGAAGAAGATTATTTCCTCGGCTCCGCGCTCGACCTCACGGCGGTGCGCGCGGCCGTGAATCTTCCCGTGCTGCGCAAAGATTTCATTGTCGCTGAGAGCCAGGTTTACGAATCGGCGATCATCGGGGCCGACGCTCTGCTGCTGATCGTCGCGGCCCTCGACGACGAAACGCTCACGCGTCTGAGAGTCTTAACTGAAGATACTCTCGGCATGGACGCCCTCGTTGAGGTCCACACCGCGGATGAAATGCGGCGCGCCCGCCGCTCGGGCGCGACCATCATCGGCATAAACAATCGCGATTTGCACACCTTTGAAGTCTCGCTGGAAACTTCTTTGCGGCTAGCAGAGACGGCGCCCGCTGAAGCGATGTTGGTGAGCGAAAGCGGTTTGCGCGACGCAGCGGATTTGCGCCGCTTGCGCGCGGCCGGCTTTCACGGCGTGCTCATCGGCG
>JBBJMB010000117.1:0-10413 GCA_037719755.1 Pyrinomonadaceae bacterium | reverse complement strand
CAATCGTGCGGTCGTAACCTTCGTAGGAATAATCCCAGATTTTTTCCAGCAGATATTTGCGCGGAAAAACTCGTCCGGGATTGGTCGCAAAAAGCCGCAGCAGTTCAAACTCTTTGGGCGTCAGTTCTATTTGACGATCTCCTACCGTGACTTCCCGCTTCGATGGGTCAATGCGCAAACCGCCTCTCACAACGGGCGCCTCATCATCAGCGCTGCCGGCCGGGGCCCGCCGCGTTCGTCTCAAGACGGACTTCATGCGCGCTTCCAGTTCGCGCAAGCTAAAAGGCTTGGTGATGTAATCGTCGGCGCCCATCTCCAAGCCGAGCACCACGTCAACCACATCGTCTTTCGCGGTCAGCATCAAAATCGGAATATACGGAGCCTTTTCGCGCAGTTCGCGACACACCGCGAGGCCGTCCATTTTCGGCAGCATCAGGTCGAGCACAATCACATCCGGGTGGTCGCTGAGACCGGCTTGGACGCCGGCGACGCCGTCCTCAGCCGTCTTGACGCTGTAACCGGCGCGCGTGAAATACTCATTAATGGCGGTGGTAATATTTTCGTCGTCTTCGATGATCAGCAGGTTGGTTTTGCGCTCGCCTGCGGCCGGCTTGAGCACATCTTCATTGGTCTTGCTCTTAATACCCAATGTTTTCATCATGAGGCGCGCCTTAGAATTAGTTTCTCTGCGGTTAGGAGACACCCGGCTTGCGGGTGATGACACGTATTTTAACAATTAAGAATGCCGCTAATATATCAGGGCATCCGTTAGGACTCAAGTTGCCGTTTCGACTGCATTCCGTACGTTCTCCGGAGCGACAATTGATGGCGTGCCGCTTGAGTAAAATCATCGTCCGCCGGCCAGCTTGATCGTCCGACTTTTTCTTGACAAAACCGGTTGCCGCCGAGCAGAATCTCCGCTCCGACTGTTCCCGCCAAAGCGGCCGACTTCTCCGAACAAGACAAGCGAAGCTGACAGATGACGACTAGCAGCAGTAGTAGCGCCCCCATTAAAGAGACTTCGCTTCCCAACCTTCGTTTGTTGCGCCGGGGCAAGGTGCGCGATGTTTACGAAGTCGACGACGCTCACCTGCTGATCGTCGCCACGGACCGTGTTTCGGCGTTCGATTGCATTTTGCCGACGCCGATTCCGCGCAAAGGCGAAGTGCTCACGGCCATCTCACGCTTCTGGTTCACGCAATTGCAAGAAATCACCGCTCACCATTTAATCACCATCAACGTCGCGGAGATGCCGCCCGCCGTTCAAGCATACGCCGATCACTTGCGGGGGCGTGCGATGTACGTTCGGCGCACGCAAGTTTTGCCCATCGAATGTGTGGTGCGCGGCTATTTGTCCGGCTCGGGTTGGAAAGATTATTCGCAGACGGGCGCGATTTGCGGCCACCGTCTTCCGGAAAATTTGCGGGAATCAGAGCAACTGCCAAAGCCGATTTTTACGCCGGCGACGAAGGCCGAACAGGGACACGACGAAAACATCAGCGAGGAGCGTGCCGGCGCCATCATCGGACGCGAACAAATGGAAACGGTGCGCACGCTTGCGCTGCAACTGTACGACGCAGCGGCCAAGTACGCCCTCACCCGCGGCATCATTATCGCGGACACAAAATTTGAGTTTGGCGTTGACGACGAAGCACAGATCATCCTGATTGATGAAGCGCTGACTCCTGATTCGTCGCGGTTTTGGCCCGCCGACCGCTATGAACCCGGCCACTCGCAATCATCCTTTGATAAGCAGTTTGTACGCGATTACCTTGAAACCCTGACCTGGAACAAGCAGCCGCCCGCTCCGCCGTTGCCGGCTGAGATACTAGCGGCGACCTCGACTCGTTACCTGGAAGCATACCGATTACTCACCGGCCGCGAGCTTTAGCCGAGCCCCTGCTTGCGGACCGGCTTGCGGGCCGCGCTCGTTTGACCGGTGTGTGTTGATAGTCTTTTCTTTGTGCCCTCTGAAACGTTGAAAGAAATTCCAACTATACGCAGAGGCCAGCCCTTGATTTAAAACAGGATTTTTATGCAGATGCGCGCGCGCCTCGAAATGTTGATTGACGAAATGCTTGACGGGCAAATCATGCTCGATGAAGCCGTCGCGGAGTTTGAGAAATTATTTATTCAGAAAGCTCTCGGGCGACACAAAAATCACATCTCGCGCACGGCCGCCGCATTAAACATTCACCGCAACACGCTCGCCAAGCGGCTCGTTCACTACCGGCTACAAGATCGGGCGCACACCGCCCACGTTTCGGGTCGGCAAAACACCGCTTCACGTCGCACGGATTAAAATTCACCCGTTGACAAGTGCGTCCTAACTAAATATATTGGTTAGCACTCCGCCAGAAGGAGTGCTAACAGGCATCAGCGAGAGGCTTTCGTTGAAGGCTTTTCGCGTTCGCGTCGTAAGCACTAAAGAGTTGAGAGTGCTAACCAAGATTTCAGACCCGAAGTTTTAAACCACATCATCCGCTTACTAATTGAAGGGAGCAACTAAACAGTTATGGCGACTAACATCAGGCCGTTGCATGACCGAGTGATCGTGCGTCGTTTGGAAGAAGGCGAGCAAGTGCGCGGCGGGATTATCATTCCCGACACCGCAAAGGAAAAGCCGCAAGAAGGCGAAGTGATCGCCGTTGGCGAAGGCAAGCGCAAAGAAGATGGCACGCGCCAGGGCTTGGACGTGAAAGCCGGAGATCGCGTGTTATTTGGCAAGTACAGTGGCTCAGACATCAAGATTGATGATGATGAGTATCTGATTATGCGCGAGGACGAGATTCTCGGAGTCATTGAGCGCGCAGGCGCCGCGGTCGGAACGGGCGGCAAAAAGGGCGGCAAGTAAACGGCCGAGGAAAAGCGTTCGATAGCCGACCGCCCATTTTGTAAACGATTCTTAGCATTTGAGGAGCAAAACAGAGATGGCAAAGCAAGTTATTCACGGTGAAGAATCACGCGCGGCGATTTTGCGAGGCGTTAATCAATTGGCCGATGCCGTGAAAATCACCCTCGGCCCGAAGGGCCGCAACGTTGTGCTGGATAAGAAGTTCGGCTCACCGACGATCACCAAAGACGGCGTCACGGTGGCCAAAGAAATTGAATTAAAGGATTCGCTCGAAAACATGGGCGCACAAATGGTGCGCGAAGTGGCGTCCAAGACTTCCGATGTGGCCGGCGACGGCACCACCACGGCGACCGTGCTCGCGCAGGCGATTTTCCGCGAGGGCGTGAAGACTGTGGCCGCCGGCGCTAACCCGATGGCTCTCAAGCGCGGCATCGAAAAGTCTGTGGCGCGCGCCATTGAGGAAATTCAACGACTGTCGAAGCCTGTGAAAGGCGACGCCATCGCGCAGGTGGGAACGATTTCCGCCAACGGCGATCGCACCATCGGCGAATTGATCGCAAAAGCGATGGACAAAGTTGGTAAAGACGGCGTGATTACCGTCGAAGAATCGAAGACAATGGAGACAGCTCTCGAAGTCGTTGAGGGCATGCAGTTTGACCGCGGCTATCTCTCGCCCTACTTCGTGACGGACCCTGAGCGCATGGAGGCTGTTCTCGAAAATGCGGTGATCCTGATCAACGAAAAGAAGATCAGCTCGATGAAGGATTTGCTGCCGCTCTTGGAGCAGGTGGCGAAAATGGGCCGGCCGCTGTTGATTATTGCCGAAGACGTGGAGGGCGAGGCCCTGGCCACGCTCGTCGTCAATAAGCTGCGCGGCACGCTTAACGTGGCGGCCGTGAAGGCTCCCGGCTTCGGCGATCGCCGCAAAGCGATGCTCGAAGACATCGCCGTGCTCACCGGCGGCAAGGTGATTAGCGAAGACTCGGCATTAAGCTCGAAGGCGTCAAGATCGAGGACCTCGGCCGCGCCAAGAGAATTGTGGTCGACAAAGACAACACGACCGTCGTCGAAGGCTCGGGTAAGCCGGGAGACATCGAAGGTCGGGTCAAGACGCTGCGCGCGCAGATTGACGAAACGAGCTCTGATTATGACCGTGAGAAACTGCAAGAGCGGTTGGCGAAGCTGGTCGGCGGAGTGGCGGTGATTCGCGTCGGTGCGGCGACTGAGACCGAGCTGAAGGAAAAGAAAGCGCGTGTCGAAGACGCGATGCACGCGACTCGCGCGGCGGTTGAAGAAGGCATCGTTCCCGGCGGCGGCGTGACGCTAGTGAGGGCCGCCAAAGTGCTTGAGAAATTTCAAGCCAATGCGGACGGCGAAGGCGACTCGGACGAGCAGATCGGCGTCAACATTGTCCGCCGTGCGCTTGAGGAGCCGTTGCGGCAGATCGTCCAGAATGCCGGCAAAGAAGGCGCCGTCGTGGTTGAGCGCGTGCGTTCGGGAAGAACGACAGCTTCGGCTTCAACGCCGCGACCGAGCAGTACGAGGACTTGTAAGGCCGGCGTCGTTGACCCCGCAAAGGTGACCCGCACGGCTCTGCAAAACGCGGCGTCAATCGCCGGCTTGATGCTCACCACCGAAGCCCTTGTGTCGGAGTTGCCCGAGGATGACAAAGCCCCGGCGATGCCCGGCGGCGGTATGGGTGGCGGCATGGGCATGTAATCCTTCTCTGTGCCTGAAGCGCGACCACTCGGTCGACACCCAGGTGGCCAGTGTCCGACAATCTTTAGATTGTCGCGCGGCCTCGTCAGAAACCAAGCTGCGCAGTTGGCACGAGCACGACAATCTTTAGCCTGAATGCACGGCTAAGCATGCCGAATTTGATTGAAAGCCGCGTCAACATTGAGTTTCGTGCAAATGAGTTCATACATTAGGTGACAGCAGTGCTTTCATCTCAGCCGCATCAATGCTGGTGAATTGGCAGTTTTCACGTCCTTAGCCGTGCATTCAGGCAAAGATTGTCGGACATGTGCTTCTGGCGCTTGCCCAGCAGGCTGAAAAAGGCTCTGACCCCTTAGTCCGAGCCGCTTTTACTTTCTACTTCGCCCACCAGCTCTAAAATCTCGACTCGATCATACCGCCGATTTTTGCGCCGTATTTGGCCGTCAACTCCGGGTAAGTCTCCATTTCCGCCCGCACGTGCTGCAAACCCAAAAGCATCTCCGCAGCGATGATCAGTTGCTCTTCGCCTTCGATCTCCGCAAAGAGACCGAAGGGTAGTTCGTCGATGACAAGCTCCACGCCGGCCATGGACCAGGTGCGGCGCCGCTTTTCGTAAACGAGCGAGGGTCGATAACCGATGCCCTCCAGGATAGCTATCATGTCCGGGACGCTTGAGACCTCCGTTTCGTCTTCGCGCTGGCGCCTGATGGCCGAGGCGGAATGCGGCAGCCTTTCTTTGTAGGTCAGAATTGCCCGCCCGTCGACGATGCGTAAACGCAGCACGCTTGTTTGATGATTAATGTTTGGCCCGGAAAATAAAACGTTTTCTTCACGTTCTTCGCCGCGAAAAACGGCCGCGGGCTCCTCAGACAAGCGCGCCAGTAAGCGCTCTCGCTCCGCTTCGCTCAATTGATATTTTTTCTCGATCTCGGTGCCCATTTTGCATCTCTCAAGCGGATCGTACCCAGCGCCAGACTTCGGGAAGCGACGCGCGTTTGCCGTACATCAGCATGCCCACGCGGTATGTGCGCGCGGCGACCCAGACGAGGCCGACAACGGTGGCGAAGCCGATCGCCAGTGATAACGCGATCTGCCACAAGGGCGGCGTTTCGGTCATAATGCGCACCAGCATGGTGATCGGCGCAAACAGCGGGATCATCGAAAGCCAAAACGCGAACGACGAATCAGGACTGCGAATCACCGGAAACGAAAGCGAGAAAGCGATGACCAGCACCATAATCAAAGGCATCGCCAACTGCTGCCCCTCTTGCGTGTTGGTGACCATGGTGCCCACCAATAGGTAAAGCGTCGCGTACACGAAATATCCAAGCAGAAAGAAAAGCAAAAAGTAAACGAACACGGAAACCCCGATGCTCGGCAAAGCGAAAGCGCTTCCGGCCCCGGCGAGCGCCGTTACGCCGTAGACGCTCAGCAACACAAAGGCGGTCAGCCACACAGTGTATTGCGTAAGGGCCACCAGGGAAATGCCGATCAACTTGCCGAGCATCAAAGGAAACGACTGCTCTGATGATAAGAGCATCTCCGAGATGCGAGTGGCTTTTTCTTCCACCACTGCCGAGAGCATCATGCCGCAGTAAACCAACATGGTGAAATAAATAAAGCCGCCCGCCACGTAAGCCAGGATGAAACCGGCGCCGCTATCTCGCTCCTGACCTTTTTCGCTGACCTTAAACGTGCTCAACGGAACGGCCTGCGAAAGCTCTCGCACGCGCCGTTCATCAATCTTTTCATCGATCAAGCGCTGCTCCGTAACCGCCCGGCTGATGCGGTCGCGCACGAGACTGATGGAGACAACATCTCCCACGTTGCGGCCGTAGTACTCGGCTCTGCCGCCCGCGAAAACATCCGGCGGAATGACCAGGTAGGCGTCGAGCTCACCCCGCCGCACCCTTTCCGCCAATTCCCGCGTTGTTTCCTCCGTAGACCGCTCGGCGTTGTGCGCAATGATCTCAATCTCGTACCTGGTGGATGCCGGCCCAACCGGCGGCGAAGACGAAGCGGAGGAATCTCTCTCTCCTTGATCGACGGCGGCGGCGCTGCTCGCCCCGGCATCTTCCGCGCTGCTCCCGACCAGAGAAAGACGCACGCGCTCAGCCATTCTGTTCGTTTCATCAACGATGGCGATGCGCGTCGCGTCGCCCATTTTGATTCCTGCGAGCAACGCCGGCACTACCACCAGCGCCACCATCAAAACGGGCGCGAGCGCCGTGGCGAGGATGAACATTTTATTGCGCACCCGCTCCAGGTATTCGCGCCGGATGATGGTGAAGAGTTTGTTCATGAGGCTTTGCCAACCTCTGAGATAAAAATGTCGTGGAGGCTTGGCTGTATGCGCTCGAACTTGGAGACGCGCGCGCCACCATCAATTAAGCGCCGCAAAAGATCTTGCGCATCAGCGCCTTGCGCCAGCAAGATCTCCCATTCATCGCTGTTTTGTTTGACGCTTTCAATCAAGTCGGCATCGCTCAGCAAGCCGTTGCGAATATTCTCAGCCCTCAAGGCGACGCCGTTGCGACCGAAGCTTTCTTTGACTTCACGCAACGCGCCCCCAAGCACTTTCCGCGAACGATTGATCAGGCAGATGTCGTCGCACATCTTCTCGGCTTGTTCCATCTGATGAGTTGAAAAAATGATGGTGCGCCCGGCGGCTTTCAATTCCAGCACCGCTTCTTTCAACAGCTCAGCGCTCACCGGATCGAGACCGGAAAAAGGCTCGTCGAGAATGATCAGCTCCGGGTCGTGCATCACCGCCGCGACGAATTGTACTTTCTGCTGCATGCCTTTCGAGAGTTCGTCGGCCTTTTTGTCACGCCATTCCGACAATTTGAGTTTAGCGAGCCAAGTGGCGGCCGCTACGTCGGCGTCATTTGCCCTCATGCTTTTTAATTGGCCGAAGAAGCGCAATTGCTCGCCGATCTTCATTTTCTTGTATAAGCCGCGTTCTTCCGGCAGATACCCGATCTTGTCTTGCAATGCGGCGTTGATGCGTTGACCCAAAAGCATCACCGCGCCGCAGTCGGGCGCAATGATGTTGACGATCATCCGAATGGTCGTCGTTTTCCCCGCCCCATTCGGGCCGATCAATCCGAAGATGCGGCCGCGCCCTGCCACCAAGCTCAAATCGTCGACGGCGACGAACTCGCCAAAGCGTTTCGTCACGCGGTCTACCACCAGCGTGGAATCTTTTCCGTCCATTGAAGATTTTGTTAAACCTCGGCGATTGGCAGTAATCCAAAGTCAGATGTTTTCCTCTCTGCGTTTCTCTCTTGTCTTTTCTCTGTGTTTCTCTGCGGTTAGGTGAGACCTACTTAAACGCAGAGATACACCGAGAAAGGACACGAGAGAAACGCAGAGAGAGAGAGAGGCACACGAACTCAAGGCTTGAGTTCGCGGAACATCGACTACTCGCCGAGCTCGATTTGACGTGCCGAGACCACGTGTTCAACGAGCGCAAAGCTTCGAGCGTGGGTCGCTGACCGGCGCGTCGGTCTCGATCACGGCGACGGCTTCACCGCCGCGCTC
This sequence comes from Pyrinomonadaceae bacterium, assembly GCA_037719755.1. Classification (GTDB taxonomy): domain Bacteria; phylum Acidobacteriota; class Blastocatellia; order Pyrinomonadales; family Pyrinomonadaceae; genus JBBJMB01. The sequence continues at coordinate 2,297 of JBBJMB010000117.1, read as the reverse complement.
GCGTCTTCCCAAATGAAAGCGACTGATATTGACGCCGCCGTCGCCGAGGATGGTGCCGACGCGGCCGATCACGCCCGGCACATCTAAGTTGTACATCAAAACCATATGCCCGGTCGGAATCGCTTCGATGCGAAAGCCGTCAATCTCAGTGATGCGCCCCTCGTGATGCCCGAAAAGCGCGCCGGAAACGATGTGCTCGCCGTTGATGTTGATGACGCGCGATCTGAGCGCCGGCGCAAATTCACCGCTCGCGTGTTTGTAAGAGGCTGTGACATCAACTCCGCGCTCTTCGGCGATGAGAAACGCGTTGACCACGTTGACGCGCGCGCTCACGTCTCGCAGAAGTCCGGCCAGAAAGGAACGCGTGATCGGCGCGGCGTCCATCTCGGCCACTTCTCCCGAGTACTCCAGGCGCACTTCCTTAACGGCGCCATCGATTAATTGCGCTTGAAAACGCCCCAAGCCTTCGGCGAGAACTAAGTACGGGCTGAGGATGTTCAGCTCTTGCGCGCCCAGGGCCGGAGCATTGACCGCGCCGCGCAAAGCGCCCGTGCGCAGGTAATCGCGCATCTGTTCGGCGACCGTCACGGCCACTCCCTCTTGAGCTTCCTTGGTGGAAGCGCCGAGATGCGGAGTGGTGATTACTTCTTCGAGGCCCACCAGCGGATGATCAGCGGGAGGCGGCTCTTGCTCGAACACGTCGAGAGCGGCGCCCGCCACGCGGCCTTCTTTGATCGCGTCATAAAGCGCTTTTTCGTCAATTAAACCGCCGCGCGCACAATTAATCACGCGCACGCCCTTTTTCATCAGCGCGAATGCTTTAGCGCCGATGATGCCACGGGTCTCGGCCGTTAACGGCGTATGCACGGTCAAGAAATCCGCGCGCGCGCACACCTCGTCGACCGACGCCATCTCAAGATCCAGGTCGCGCGCCTGCTCGGGCGCGACAAACGGACGGCCACGACGTTCATGCCAGCTTTGCGCGCGGCGCGCAATCGCCCGCCCGATGCGCCTGAGGCCGATGACGCCCAGCGTTTTCCCCAGTTCAACGCCCACGTATTTCTTGCGGTCCCATCGGCCGGCGCGCAAACTCGCGTTGGCTGGGGGAGTGCGGCGGGCGACAGCTAAAAGCAGCCACGGTGTGTTCGGCCGTGGTCATCGTGTTTCCGTCAGGCGCGTTATCACGACGATGCCGCGCGTGGTCGCCGCCGGCACGTCAATATTGTCAACGCCGACTCCGGCGCGGCCGATCACTCGCAGGCGCGGGGCCGCGTCCATCACTTGCGCGGTGACTTTGGTTTCGCTACGCACGATGAGGCCGTCTGACGAGCGGACAGCCTCACTTAAATCATCAAAGGAAAGGCCGGTCTTCTTTTCAACGTTAAAGCCGGCCGCACGCAACGGCTCAAGGCCGCTTTCGCTAACGTCGTCAGCGACAAAAATTTTCAATTGGTCAACAGACACTATAAGATTCACCTGTCAGAAGAAAAATTTGAATGAGAGCTAAACCGCGCGCTATGGTAGCAAGGGCGGTCGGGTTGCGTCGAGTTGAGGGTGAACGAAAGGCCGGGCGTTGAGAGCGTCACACGGCAAAGCGCGCTACATCGGGCCGGGATCATCCAGGCCGCTTTCGGTGCGCCCGCCGTCAAACTGCCCGTCGGGCGACGGCGTCACGCCGGAAGTCGCATCGCTTTGAGCACTGCTACTGCTTTCGTTCTCTTCTAAATCCCTTACCGTTTCACTGCTCGTTGCGTTCGGATCAATTTTTTGCGTCGCCGCATCTTCCGCATTACGTTCCGTGGACATTATTCTCCCCTTTACAACAGTAAATACAACGAAGTGAGTAAAGACATTGCGGTGGCGGCGTAAAGGCCGGCCACCACGTCATCGGCCATAATGCCGAGCCCGGATTCCAGATCCTCAAGCCGCCGGATCGGGTAAGGCTTCCAGATGTCGAATAAGCGAAACAGCAGAAACCCGAGCATCACCGTTCCCATCCCGACGTTAAGCGGAACGAAGAGAAAGGTAATCAATTGGCCGACGACTTCGTCGATCACAACCGGCCCCGGATCTTTCCGGCCGAGCAGCGGCTCGGCCCGAGTCGCCGCCCAAATGCCGATGCTGGTGAGGACGATCAAGATTAGCAGGATAAAAGTGGTCCGAAAAGCTTCGAGCGGCGTTGGACTCCAACCAAGCGATTCGGCTTCAGCGATTACGCGCGGGCTCGCCATCCTAAAAACCAGGTAGATGGCCACTCCGATCACAGATCCCCAAGTGCCGGGGGCAATGGGCAGGTA
>JBBJMB010000116.1:0-10429 GCA_037719755.1 Pyrinomonadaceae bacterium | reverse complement strand
CGGATTGCGAAGAGGTACGCGAGTTTAACCGCCATCTCTCTGAGGCTCGGGCAGCGGGCGCGCAAGTACCCGATTCGCTGGTGCTGCGACCTGGGGATGTCATCACACCCCGGCCATCCTTAAACTGAAGCCGAAGAGGCAGGAGAAGAGGCAATGCGTGCCGCAGTCATGGACGGTCCTTACCGGATGCGCGTCGGCGAAGTCGGGACGCCGAGGCCAGAAGCCCAGGAAGTCTTGATTTCCGTCGGCGCCGCCGGAATTTGCGCCGGCGACTTACACATTTATCACGGGCGCAATCCGTATGCGACCTTTCCGCAAATCTGCGGTCATGAGATTGCCGGCGTCGTCGCCGAGGTCGGAGACGCGGTGAAAGACTTTGACCCGGGAACCAGCGTTGTTGTCGAGCCGTTTCTTGGGTGCGGCAAGTGTTATCCTTGTCGCGTCAACAAGCCTAACTGCTGCGTCAAACTGACGATCCTCGGAGTTAACAGGGAGGGCGGTTACGCAGAGTTTCTGCGAGCTCCGGCATCGCATGTTCATAGAATTCCAGCGAGCCTGTCACACACACAAGCCTCTTTCACCGAGCCCGTCGCCATCGCGCTGCAAGCATGTCGTCGCGGGGAGGTTGCGGCCGGCGATGAAGTACTAATTCTGGGCTGTGGTCCGATCGGTCTGGCCCTGATCGAAGTGGCTCGGCATCGCGGGGCGCGGGTGATCGCCACTGACATTTTGCCCCAACGGCTGGAGATTGCCGCACAGTTTGGCGCAGAAGTGTTTTTGGCCGATGACAAACTGCCCGCCAAGATTTTTGATTGCACCGACGGCGAAGGCGCTCACGTCGTCATCGAAGCGACGGGAAGCGTCAACGCGCTGGAACAAGCGATCGATTTGGTGGCGTCCGGCGGGCGCGTGGTAGTCGTCGGTCTGATGAAAGCCGGAGTCAAGGCCAGCTTCCCGGCCTTGGATCTGACGCGCAAGGAGATGACGGTGGTCGGCTCGCGCGCTTCCGTCAATTGCTTTCCTGAATCGATTCAGTTGTTAGCGAGCGGCGCCGTCCTCTATCCGCGGGTCGCGTCTGAATACAGCATGTGGGACGCTCCCGCCGTCTTCGCACATCTCGCTGAAAACCCAACTGAGGTTAACAAAGCCGTACTGGTCGTGTGAGAGCCGCGCGCACATATTGCGATTGTCGGAGGACACTGCAGGATGAAAATAGCAGTCATCGGGGCCGGAGCAATGGGCAGCGTGATCGGCGGCTTGTTGAGCAAATCAGGAAACGACGTGACGCTGATCGATGTCTTTCGTCCGACGATCGAAGCTATCAATGCCAAGGGTCTCATAATTGATGATAAGGCAGGCGGCACCGAGATCGTCAAGGTTCGGGCCACTGACGATCCGTCGAAAGTCGGCGTGGTCGATTTGGCAGTGGTGTTCGTGAAATGTTACCACACGGAATCAGCGATCAAAGGCGCCCTGCCCATGATCGGCGCCGGTACCACAGTGCTTTCGTTACAGAACGGCTGGGGAAACGGACCGCGCATCGCCAAAATCGCCGGCCCGGAAAAATTACTGCTGGGCGTCTGCTATCACAGCGCGACGGTGCTCGGGCCGGGACACGTTCTCCATGCAGGGAAAGGGATGACCTATGTGGGTGAGCCCGAGGGCGGGATGAGCGATCGTCTTCGCACAGTCGCGGAAATATTTACTCAGGTGGGCATAGAAGTGACCGCGACGCAAAATGTGTTGAAGGAGATTTGGGCGAAGTTGGCTTTAAACGTCGCCACCCTGCCAACTTCGGCGGCCCTCAGATTATACGCACCTCAATTAATTCAGACTGACGAAATGAAAAAGTTGATGAGCGAACTGCTGCGGGAAGTCGTTGCTGTCGCACAAGCGCGGGGATTTCGATGGATTTCGATGAGCGCTGGGAGGCGATTACAGGTTTGCTCGCCAAACTGGCGCCCACCACGAAGGGTTCGATGATCCAGGACGTGGAAAAGGCGCGCCTGACGGAGATTGACGTAATCAATGGCGCGATCGTTGAAGCCGGGCAACAGCTGACGTCCCGACGCCATACAACAACGCCATGGTTTGGATGATCAAGGCCGTCGAAGCGGCGTACCGAAAGCGTAACGACGGTGCCTGACCTGCGATTCGCCATCTTCGGCGCGGGTTTCTGGACTCGCTACCAATATCAAGGCTGGAGCGAGCTAAAGGAATCAAGTGTGTGGCGATTTACAACCGCTCGCGTCCGAAGGCCGAGGCGATTGCGGAGGAATTCGGCATCCCTGCGGTTTACGACGACGCCGAGGAGCTGCTTCGACGTGAAAAGATTGATTTCATCGACAACATCACTGAGATCGGCGGGCATAAACCACTCGTGCTGTTGGCGGCCACGCACAGGGTACCGATTATTTGCCAGAAGCCAATGGCCTCTTCACTCGCTGACGCCAGAGAAATGGTGGCGGCATGCCGCGAAGCCGGCAGTCTTTTCTTAGTGCACGAGAATTGGAGATGGCAGGCCCCGATAAGGGCCGTCAAAAAAATCCTCGCGTCGGGTGTGATCGGCACGCCAATTCGCGCCCGTATCGACATGATCTCCGGCTTCGAAGGGTGGGTGAATCAACCCTCACTCCGAGAACTCGATCAGTTTATTTTGACGGATCTCGGCGCGCACATCCTAGATGTCGCCCGCTTCTTCTTCGGCGAGGCCGCGAGTCTTTACTGCGTAACGAAAAGGACGCTCGCTGACACACTACGAGGTGAGAACGTAGCCACCGTCGTGATGGAGATGGGCGAAGCGAAAACAACTGTAGTTTGCGAGATGGCTTACGCGAAGACGCCGCTTGAGCGCGAATGCTTTCCGCAAACATTGGTATTTATCGAAGGCGAAGAAGGCTCCCTCGAATTATGTCAGGATTACTGGGTTCGTTTGTCAACCCGCGCCGGAACCCACTGCGTTCGCCACACGCCCAAGCGTTACCCTTGGGCGGACCCGGCCTACGACATCGTGCACGCGAGCATCGTGGATTGTAACGCCAATCTCCTCGCCGCGCTGCGAGATGAAGCGCAAGCGGAGACCACCGGGGATGACAATTATAAAACGATGAATTTGGTCTTTAGCTCTTACGATTCGTCGCGCGCCGGCAACGTCATTAAGTTCGGGTAGAAATCATTAAGGAGCAAACTTTCACGCTTATGGCTGAAACATTTCCTAATATCAAAAAAATTGAGTACGAGGGGCCGACATCGAGGAACATGTTGTCTTTTAAACATTACAACCCAGAGGAGTTGATCGAGGGCAAGGCGATGAAAGATCATTTGCGCTTCGCCGCTGCCTACTGGCACACGATGCGCGGAACCGGGCTTGAAATCTTCGGCTGGCCGACGATGGTCAGGCCGTGGGAGGACGGAACGGATTCGCTGGAGATGGCGCTCAAGCGGGTTCCCATCTTTTTTGAGTTTCTGCAAAAGCTCGGCCTTGATTACTACTGCTTTCACGACCGGGATGTTGCCCCCGAAGGGGCAACTCTAACCGAGTCAAATGAGAACCTCGACCGTGTGGTGAAGGAGTTGAAAGAGTTTCAAGAAGGCACTGGCAAAAAACTATTGTGGGGAACCGCTGCTTTGTTTATGGCTCCGCGCTACATGCACGGCGCGGCGACTTCGCCCAACGTCGATGCCTTCGCTTTCGGCGTAGCGCAAGTCAAGAAGGCGATGGAGGCTACACACGAACTCGGGGGAGAAGGCTATGTTTTCTGGGGCGGGCGGGAAGGCTACCAGACGCTGCTTAACACCGATCTCAAACGGGAGATGGATCATCTCGGCTTGTTCATGCAGATGGCGGTTGACTACAAACAGGAGATCGGCTTCGCAGGGCAGTTACTAATCGAACCGAAGCCCAAAGAGCCGACCAAACACCAGTATGATTCGGACGCCGCGGCCTGCTTAAACTTCCTGCGTCAGTACGATTTGCTGGAACATTTTAAGCTCAACATTGAGACCAATCATGTCCAACTCGCAGGACACACCATGCAGCATGACCTAGAGGTAGCGATCGCGGCCGATGCGCTCGATTCCATCGACGCGAACATGGGCGATTGGCAATTGGGATGGGACACAGACCAATTCCCGACCGACCTCTACATTACGACTCACACGATGTTATGCGTGATGAAGATGGGCGGATTTAAAAAAGGCGGCCTGAACTTCGACGCCAAAGTTCGACGCGAAAGCTTCGAGCCTGAAGATCTCTTCCACGCCCACATCGCGGGCATGGACACGTTCGCGCGCGGAATGAAGATCGCGGCGAAAATTCGCCTCGATGGACGACTCGCCGACTTCGTCAAAGATCGTTACAGCTCATGGGACGAAGAACTCGGACAGAACATCGAAAAGCGCAAAATCGGAATTAAGGATTTAGAACGATACGCGCTGGAATTGGGCGTGGTGAAGTCCAATAAAAGCGGGCGCCAGGAATACCTCGAGAGCCTGTTCAACGAATTCATTTAAAGTAAAATTTTGTGCGACGTCGGGCAGCGTCAGGAACTAGGAAAATTCGAGATGAAACTTTATACGTTCGAAGTCAAAGGCGAAGCGCGCATCGGCGCCGAACACGACAATCGATTGCTTGACCTCGCCGCGGCAACGAGACACGACCGGAAGTTGCCCGCCGATATGCTGGCGCTAATCAAGGAAGGGAAGGACGGCTTGATGGCGGCGCATGATGCGATCAGATCGGCCGGCCGCGATACGAGCGGAAAGTTCTCGTATGATTTTTCAGAGGTCAAAGTGCTCGCGCCAATTCCGCGTCCAGGTAAGATCCTCTGCTCCGGAATCAATTATCGCGCCCACAAAGAGGAAAACCCCCAGGCCGTGATGCCGACAGAACCGTTTTTCTTTTCCAAGCTGCCATCGGCGATTATAGGGCCCGGCAAGCCGATCATCTGTCCGCAGGTAAGCCGGCAGGTGGATTACGAAGTTGAGTTCGCCGTCGTGATCGGCCGCAGGATGAAGAACACGCCGGCGAAACAAGTGATCGATTCACTATTCGGCTACACAATACTGCACGACGTGTCGGCGCGCGACGTACAATTTAAGGACAATCAAATCACACTCGGCAAAAACTTCGATTCCTTCTGTCCGCTTGGCCCATGCCTCGTCACAACCGACGAAATGACTAACCCCGGAAATGTGAGACTGCGGACACTGTTGAACGGACAAGTGGTGCAAGACGGTTCGACTTCCGACTGGGTCTTTTCGCTCCCCGCGTTATTAAGTTTCCTTTCACATCGCATGACTTTAGAGCCAGGCGATATCGTCAGCACGGGTACACCGGCCGGCGTCGGGGTTTTCAAAAAGCCGCAAATCTTCTTGAAAGAGGGCGACATCGTGCGGCTGGAGGTAGAAGGAATCGGGGCGCTCGAAAACACTGTGATTAAGGAAGATTAAGGCACCAGCGGTTATGTCACCCTTATCAGGCAATGTCATTCGCCACGGCCGCGCGAACCCCCCGCCGACCGCTATTGTTTTGCGCGCGGGGCCGTTGCGGATGATCTATGAGGCCGGCGATTTGCGCTACGTTACGCTTGGCCGGCTGGAGGTAATTCGCCGCATTTACGCCGCCGTCCGCGATCACAACTGGGAGACCGTTCTGGGGACGCTCGTTAATGAGCGAAAAGAAATTCGCGCCGACTCCTTCCGCATCGCTTATGAATCGCACCACCGCCAGCGCCAAATTCACTTCGTCTGGCGCGCGCAGATCACGGGGAGCGACGACGGAGTAGTTCGCTTCTCTTTCGACGGCGAAGCGCACTCGACTTTCCTCCGCAATCGCATCGGCTTTTGTGTCTTACATGCGGCCGAATGCGTCGGCCGTCCGTGCCGCGCGCGCTACACCGACGGAACAGAATTCGAGACCTCATTCCCGAAACTGGTAGCTCCCGAACAGCCAATGAGTGCCATTCATGATCTGAGCAACATCGCCCATGAAATCAGCCCGGGGCTGTGGGCGGAGGTAGGCTTTTCTGGCGATGTCTTCGAAATGGAAGATCAGCGCAACTGGATTGATGCGAGCTTTAAAACTTATTGCACCCCTTTGCGGATACCGCACCCTCAACAAATCGTCGCGGGAACCAAAATCAAACAATCGATTGAACTGAGGCTGAGAGATGAGGGCAAGGGTGGAACTCCGATCCTGCAAACTCCTAGCGGGGCGGCCGATGAGCGCGATGAAATCGTCAGGCTCGCGGCCTGGCCCGGATGCACCTTTGCTCTTCCGGCAATCGGCGTCGGCAGCGCGAGCCACGGCCAACCGCTCTCCGCAAAGGAAGTCGCACGGTTGGCCGCCTTAAACCCGGCGCATCTGCGGGTTGATATACATTTTGCTGACGATGATGGGGAAAATGTGCTGCGGCGCGCCGTCGGCGATTCTGAGCGTCTCAAGATACCGCTCGAAGCAGCGCTCTTTCTAAGCGACGAGGGCGAAGCGGAACTGCTTGAGTTTTCAAATCTGCTGAATCACTTCAATCCTCGTTTGGTTCGATTTTTGATTTTTCATGTCGCCGAGAAGGTGAGCGGCGAACGCTGGCTCAAGCTGGCGCGGCAGATCTTGGGCGGGAGCGGGGCGACGATTGGCGGAGGGACGAACGCGGATTATTATCAACTCAACCAGTGCAGACCGCGCGTGGAGAATTTGGATTTCGTCAGTTTCTCCATAAACCCTCAAGTACACTCGTCCGACGACTTCTCGCTGGCGGAGACGCCGTCGGCCATCCCTTATCCGATTGAGAGCGCAAAACATTTCTTCGGCGGCCTGCCTGTAGTAGTAACACCGATCACGCTCAAGCCGCGCTTCAACCCGGTCGCCGTAACGGTTACTGGAGAACTCGATCAAGGCGGCTTACCTTCACAGGTTGATGCGCGCCAGATGTCTCTGCTCGGTGCGGCGTGGACGCTGGCCAGCCTGAAAGGTGTCGCTCAAGGCGGGGCGGCGAGTGTCACCTATTACGAAACCACCGGATGGCGCGGCCTGATGGAAACTGAAACGGGTTCTCCATCTCCGCACGATTTCCCGTCGCTTCCCGGTTCGGTCTTTCCCCTCTACCACGTCCTCGCCGACGCGTGCGAATACGCCGGAGGGCGTGTTACCGCCATCGAGTCCAGCGACCCCTTCAGGTCGGCGGCGTTGTTGTTGAGCAAAGGAGAAAGAAAGACGCTTTTGCTGGCCAACCTGACCAACAGTGACTTGGCCATCGCGATGACCGGCATCGGCGCGGCGTCAAGTCTGCGCCGACTCAACGAAAGCAATGCCGAAAACGCGATGCGCGAGCCGGAATCATTCAGGGTCGCGCAAGCGAGCGCGCCTCCGAGGAGCGACCTACTCGAGCTGACCCCTTACGAAATCGTTCGTTTGGAATGGAGGTGAGCGTTCTGTGAAGCCTTTGCTCGCCTTCAAGGGAATTGAAAAAAGTTTTCCCGGCGTGCGCGTTCTCAAGGGAGTGAGCTTTGATGTCAGGCTTGGTGAAGTACACGCTCTGGTCGGAGAAAATGGAGCGGGTAAAAGCACGCTGATGAATATCCTGGCCGGGGTGCATCGGCCGGACGCGGGGACGATTTCTTTCGAGGACAAGGAAGCGGTCATCATCAGCGATGAAAAGGCCGCGCAAGAACTGGGCATCGCGATTGTTTTTCAGGAGCGCAGCCTTTTCCCCACGCTGAGCGTCGCGGAAAACATCTATGCGGCACGCCAGCCGGTAGGACGGTTTGGGAGAATTGACCGGCGCAAGTTGCACTCCGACGCGCGCGCTTTGCTTGGCCGCGTAGGCATGGATGAGATTCACCCCGCTGAACGTTCGGACGGACTTTCCCCCGCGCAACAGCAGATGGTGGAAATCGCCAAAGCACTCTCTTTGAACGCGAAGCTGCTCATCCTCGACGAGCCGACGGCCGCCCTGACGGAGACGGAAACAAAAACTCTGTTCCTTGTCATTCAACAATTGCGAGGCGAAGGCGTCGGCGTCATCTACATCTCGCATCGCCTCGAAGAGATTTTTCAGATAGCGGATCGCGTCACGGTGCTCAAAGACGGCGAATGGCAGGGGACATTCCCGACCTCGCAGACCACTCTTGATGAGCTGGTGAGGCGGATGGTCGGGCGCGACTTGGCACTGCACGAGCGGCGAGTTGACACAATAGAAACTGATGCGGCACCGGTGGCTCTCGAGGTGCGTGGCCTCACTGACTCGAACATCTTCAAGAACTCGCGCCCGTACCTGCGAGACATCGCATTTTCAGTTCGATCAGGGGAGATTGTGGCGTTCGCCGGACTGGCCGGTGCTGGAAGAACCGAACTCGCGCTATCGCTTTTCGGTGTAAGAAATCGCTTGTCCGGCGAGGTGCTTATCCGGGGAAAAAGAATCGCTGCGCGGTCTCCCGCAGAAGCAATTGCCGCCGGATTAGGTTACGTTCCGGAAGACCGGAAGGAGGCGGGGCTGTTCCTGGATATGAACATCGCCCAGAACATCGTAGCGGGTAGACTCGATTTGTTCGGGTCGTGGCATTTAGATGACCAGCGCGTTGAAGAGGTATCCGAGCGTTTCGGCCGTCAACTGCGGCTCACCTGCAGCGGCCCCCGACAAATCGTGCGCACACTTTCAGGCGGCAATCAGCAGAAAGTGGTGCTCGCGAAATGGCTGCTCATGGATCCGACAATCTTGATTGGGACGAACCGACGCGCGGCATCGACGTCGGCGCTAAACGGAAGTACACCAGTTGCTGTTTGACCTGGCTCACAAAGGCACCGCTGTCATGGTGATTTCTTCAGACTTGCCCGAAGTACTAGCCGTAGCTGATCGAGTTGTTGTGATGCGAGAGGGTCGCATTAGCGGTGAACTGACGGGGCGCAATGCCACCGAAGAGAAAATACTGCGGCTCGCCTCAGCTTCTTCCAAGCGCGGTATGACATCGGCCAACTGAAGGTGATGACAGCGGTGACCTTGCGTGTGGCGGGAAGTTTAGCAACCGGACTACCAAAACTTGCTTTTAACTTTATCGATTAATCATGGGAAAAGAGCCCGATGTCGCCTTAGTTCGCAGCACGGATCGCCGGATCACCATCGGTTCGCTTGCGGCCTCTCGGGAAATAGGTTTGGTCGCTTTCACGCTGCTCATTCTCGTGATCTTTTCGATTCGCTACAACGTAACGTTTCTTTCCGTCGCGAACTTTTCGGCCATCCTTCGCAACTTAGCCTTCGAGGGATTGCTGGCGACGGGCATGATGTTGTTATTAGTCGGCGGCACGTTCGATTTGTCTGTCGGCGCGATGGCTTCCATGATCGGCGTCATCACCGGATGGCTGATGAAAAACGCTGGCGTACCCGTTCCGCTGGCCATCTTGGCCGGACTGATTATTGCCGCGCTCGGCGGCGCTCTCAACGGGTTCATTGTTGCTAAGGTGCGGGTCAACGCCCTCATTACCACGCTCGGCACGATGGGCGTATTTCAAGGCGTGGCGCTGCTCATCGGTGGGCCCGGAATTACTTTTCTGCCGGAGTCATTCACGAAAATCGGGCAGGCCGAGCCGCTGGGTATTCAAACCCCGGTCTGGTTACTCATTATTCTCACGATAATCGCGCACTACGCGCTCACACACACAAGATTCTTCCGTAAATATTACTACATCGGCAGTAACGAAAAGGCCGCTCGTTTGTCGGGGATTAGCGTGGAAAGAATGCAGGTGCTGGCCTTCTCTCTGATGGGGGTCATCGCGGGGGCAGCGGGCATCATCTACTCGTCGCGCATCGCCACGGCGAGTGCGACACTCGGAGTCGGCGCCGAGTTACAGGCGATTACGGCGGTGATCCTGGGAGGGGCCAGCCTAACCGGCGGGCAGGGAACGATTAGAGGCGCGATGATCGGCGTCTTTTTTATGGCATTGGTCAAGAACGCACTGATTATTTCCCGAGTGTCTTCCGAATGGCAGGGCATCGTTTTAGGCGCCGTGCTGGTCGCCGCCGTCGCCCTCGATTCAGTGATGAGTCGCCGGCGGGGGTAAGCGAGTTAAGCGAGGGAGCGAGAACTTTTTCTCCAAGCCAATACTTTTTTCTTTTGAGGATGTCATGCCAAACAACATAAACCGGCGAGAAGCGTTAAAGGTGGCCGGCACTCTGACCGGTGCGGCGCTGTTCGGGTCATTGACGGCCTGTGAGACGCCGACGCAACAACAACAACCGGCCGCAAGCGGAGGCCCGATGACCAGAGCAGCCAACCCCAACGAGGAGTACGTCTGGCTTTCGGCCAACGCCAACCTGCCGGTGTTCACTATCCATGACCATCAAGGGTTGAATTTGGTTGGCTATTAACTAGGCGTCAATGTCACTATCGCGGGGCCGAACAGATTTGACATTCCAGCGTTTGTGGCAGCGATCGA
>JBBJMB010000115.1:0-10453 GCA_037719755.1 Pyrinomonadaceae bacterium | reverse complement strand
GCGGCATTTGAATCAAAAGCCCGGCCCCGTCGCCCGTGTTCTTTTCCGAGCCGCTGGCGCCGCGGTGCTCCATGTTATTCAGCAGTTGAATCGCTTGCGCGATGATGTCGTGCGATTTGCGGCCTTTGATGTCAACCACAAACCCAACGCCGCACGAGTCGTGCTCAAACTGCGGATCGTACAAGCCCTGTTTTAACGGCGCGCTCTTCGTCATCTTTTCACATCCTCGGTCGCCATCAAGCAAAAGGCCATCAACCTTCTTTCGTTGATGGCCTTTTGCTCAAGCTTTCAAGTCTACTTTGTGCAACAGGCCGTCATGTCTTAAGTGTTCCGGTGCCGATAAGCGTCGCGGTGATGTATGACACGCGAACGCCGCCGACCGCACGCGGAAGCGAGACGACGCGGAAAAGAGCGTCAATCGCAACGAGCGTCGTCAGAGGCGTAAATGTCACGTAGAAACCTTCTCAACAGCGATGGGAGCGGCTTAGGGCAAGCGTCGTCCGGCGCTTAAAGCAATTTATGAGAGCGTTACTCTAACGCTTTCCGAGCGACTTGTATAATTTATTATTCTTTGTTGGCTATAAATGTAATTTGAACGCCCCTTGGCGTCTTCACTTTGCGATACTTTGCGTTTAGGTGAGATTTACCTAAACGCAAAGTATCGCAAAGTGAAGACGCTAAAGGGGCGCCAAGGTTTAAAGCCTACACATCGAAGTACATCGAGAATTCGAGCGGGTGGGGGCGCATTCTGAGCGGCTGTATCTCGCGCTCGCGCTTATATGAAATCCAGCGCTCAATCAAAAGCGGCGTAAAAACGTCGCCTTTGAACAGAAACTCCTGGTCATTTTCCAGCGCCTTCAGGCTTTCATCAAGCGAGCCGGGAAGCGATGGCACTTTTTCCAGCTGCTCAGGCGACAAATCGTAAATGTCTTTGTCGAGCGGCTCGCCCGGTTCGATCCGATTCTGGATGCGGCCGAGGCCGGCGAGCAGCATCGCGGAGAACGCCGATACGGATTGCAGCTCGGACTGGCGGTCTGAATTCAGCCGTTTTTGCTTGGGATTGGTGGAAAGTAATGGAATGCGAATCGCTGCCGACCGGTTTCTGGCCGGTAAGCCAGATTCAGGCCTCAGCCGGGCACAAGCGCTCGTAGCTGTTCGTCGTCGGGGCGGCGAAGGCGACCACTGCGGCGGCGTGCTTCAGCAATCCGCCGGCGTAGTGGCGGGCCATTTCGGAGAGGCCGGCGTAGCCGTCGCCGGCGAACAGCGGTTTCTCGCCTTTCCACAAACTCTGATGGCAGTGCATGCCGCTGCCGTTGTCGCCGAAGAGCGGCTTCGGCATAAAGGTCGCGCCCTTGCCGTGGCGGTAAGCGACGTTGCGCACCGTGTGCTTAAAGATCTGCAAACTATCGGCCGTGTTGGTCAGCGATGAATAGCGAAAGTCTATTTCGCACTGGCCGGCGGTGGCGACTTCGTGGTGGTGGCACTCGACGTCAATGGCGAGCTTGGCCAGTTCAAGAGCCACCTCAGAGCGAAAGTCGGCGAGCGTGTCAATTGGCGGCAGCGGAACGTAGCCTTCTTTGTTGCGAATGTGATAGCCGGCGTTGGCGTAGCCGTCGCTGCCGCTTGTGTTCCAAGACCCTTCGGCACTGTCGAGCGTGTAGCCAGCCGAGTTTTGATCGTTATGAAAGCTGACGCGATCAAACACGAAAAACTCGGCTTCCGGGCCGAAGTAAGCCGTATCGGCGACGCCCGTGAACTTAACGTAAGCCTCGGCTCGCTTGGCGACGGATCGAGGATCGAGGCCGTAGCCTTCGCGCGTGATCGGATCAACCACGTCTGCGATCAAGCACAGCGTCGGCTCTTTCATAAAAGGATCGATCCAGAAACGCGCCGTGTCCGGAATCAACAGCATGTCCGATTCGTGGATGGCGGCCCATCCGCGCAATGACGAAGCGTCAAAGCCGAAGCCGTTTTCGAGAGATCCTTCGGAAAGCTCCCCGATCGGATAAGTGAGATGGTGCCAGGCGCCGACCAAGTCCGTGAAGCGCACGTTCACGAAAGTGGCCTTTTGCTCTTCGGCAAATTTCAAAACTTGTTTGATACTCATGGGACGAATCTTCCTTATAGTTATAGAAGTGAGACAGAGAACTTGGTTGCTACAATCCACAGTCCGCCGGATGGCGAGGGCTGCAAGCGGCCGCTCACTCAAACGCGAAGCGCCTGCGATAACAAATCCCTTGAAAGAAAAACGGTAATGGTGACGCGGCGGCGCTCGCAAACCGCAACCTGTGATTCCAGCGGATAAAGACAATTCTTGTTTGTGGCGCGAGGCCGAGATTTTTGTGTTCCCGGCGCCTCCTTATCTCGCCCTTCCTCTGTGAAGCTTAAAACGTGATGCCGTAATAAACAAAGAGGGCGTTATTTTTGCGACCCTGGTTGCCGATGCTGTAGCCGGCGTAGAGAAGGCTGCTTTTCGGCAGCGTAAAGGCCAGGCCCGGCGTGACGTAGCCGAAACGGTTTTTGCCGCTAAACCAATCCGTCACGAAACTCACCTTCGAGTGCAGCGGCTGCTCATAGCCGAGAATCACGCCGCCCTTGGTGCCGGTGCCATCGGCGCGGCCCACCAGGCCGTAAGCTCCGCCGGTCAAGCGCGGCCCGTAGGTGGACTTGACCTTTTTGCTGACCACGCTGTAGACGAGTCCGAAATCATCATCGGCAAAGAAATCCCGGTCGTTGAGGGGAATATAAGCAATGCCGCCAGCAGCTACGGCGACGCCGTTCTCCTCGTTGTTATAGAACTGCCACTTGATATTCGGCTGAATTTCGGCTGGACTTAAGGGGCCGACGTCTGTGTACGAGAAGTTGACGCCAACTTCGACGCCCTTGGGAAGGCCGACGACGGCGCGCGGCACATACGTTTGAAAGCCGCCTTCATCATGGCCTTCCAAGTGGCTGATGAAATCAAATTCGAGATAAACCTTTTTCTCCGCCACCACGTCGGTGGAGGGAATATTGAAGAGGGTTGATTGCCCCAGAACATCTCCGGGTTTGACGACCAGCGCTGTGAACAGAAAAGCGAGCGCGATAAAATTTGATTTAGCACGAAGCATTGTTGTATTTTGTCTCCCTGTCGTCTTTACCAAACGACGACCTTAAATGGCCTATTCGCCCTGGTTTGCCTCCTAAAGCTACTGTGGCGGGTAGGCCATCTTGGTTTATTTGTTAAGCGACGATAAAGCCCGCGCTTTCGTCACAACCGGCGAGCGTTGCAAAGTAAATAAGAAATCTTGTTCGGCGGGGACGGTGCGGGTAACAAGGAGACTGGAAGTTGAAGCCTCATCTTTTGCCGCCGCCAGCACCTTCTGTCCTCTTTCACTTCTGAATTTGCCTCTCGCAAAGGCAGACCCTAAAGTAAAGCCCTTCCACAACTCGCGTGCCACGCGAGCCCACACCAACCGGCGTCGGATTCGTGGTATGCATTTAAAGGCGATAAGCTAATTTTGGCGTGAAATCCGCTTGGCGAGATTTAATTTATAAAAAGCTCTCCGCGACAGAATTGTCGTTGTTTCTTCGAGTGGCGACAATTCTGTCTCATCGACAATGCTGATGTTAACGCCTTGCAGATCGGATGACACAATCAAAGCATTTGCGAAAGTTCTCTTTGATTGCGGGTCTTTGTTGCCTTCACGCCATGTGATTTTCGCGTGCGCACCTAACCACAGCGCCAGACCCCGCCGGGTGGGAAACGAACGCGCCCGCACGAGCGCGCCATCGAACCGCACTTATCTTCATCGCCTCGCCGACGCGCACGCGGATGTTTGGTGGAGATCTTGAGAGATCAAAATCAACCGCGTGGGCCAGAAGCGCTTTGGAGACACTTTTGTCTGCAAGCCGGTCTGTGGTTGCAAAAGTGTCATAGGGGCCGGCGCGAACGCAGGCGTAAAACCGAAGACAAGCGCTTACTTCATGAGGACTTAAGTCCGTGCCAAGCGGTACGGCTGTTGCTTGAATGGCGAACGCCTGATGATAAAACAGGATATAGAGCACAGTCGTGCAGCGCTAGCGGTCTGTACGGAAAGGCCAAGGGTTTGATCGATGGCGCTGGTATTAAAAGGGCGCGAGTTCATTGCGACCGATGCGCTCAGCGAAGGCGAAGCAGCGACGCTCATCTTGTTGGCTACGCACCGGCCCATCATTGTCAACGGCATGCGCATCAGCGCGGAAGATCTCAATCGTCTGACCGCAGAGGCCGCGCAGTCCGGCCTGCCGATGAGAGTGGAGTCGCTGATCAACACAAGCGACAAAGATACCCACGAGCACGATGATTCGCCGGAGGCGCAGAATTTCTCACCGGAGACAGCGTCTCCGCTCGACGAACCCACAGAAGGAAACATGCACAAGGTGACAACGAGCAGTTGGGCGACGGTAAGCAACGCCGCCGGGCGCATCGCGAGAAAGTGCTGGCGCATGCGACGGCTCGGCTCGCCGGCCTCGATCATCTCACTGACCCGGAGGAGATTGCATCCGTTTTTCGCAACTTTCTCAAAATCGAAGACGGGCGCCTGCGCATGGCGCATCGTTTCGGGGCGGACGGCATGTGGGTGGCGCAGGCGCGCACCTTTGTGCTCGACCGCGTAGTTGAGCGCGCGTTTCGCGCGGCGGCGTGGCCCGGCGACGGCGGCGAGTTTTTGGGCCGCGCTAAAAACGGCTGCGCCGTGGTCGCGCTCGGCGGCTACGGCGCACCGAGCTGGCGCCTTTCTCAGACGCGTTGCTTTTTCTGCACCGGGGCGCCGCGCCACTCGGTCTCAATTAGTGAGCGCGTTTTGCGTTTGCTGTGGGATCAGGGCTAACCGTGGGCCGAGCTTCCGCACCGTCAGCGAGTGCGTTTCGGCGGCCCGCACTGACGCCCATCTTCAAACGGCCCTTGTGACCACGCGCCTGCTCGCCGGCAACGGAGCCCTTTTCGATTGTTTGAAACTCGCTCTTGAGCGTGAGCGGCGCAAGCGCTCCGACGCGTTCACGGCGGCCGTGAAGCACGAGCGCGACGAGCGCTATCAAAAATACGGCGCGGCGATTTACCTGCAAGAGCCCAACGTGAAGGAAAGCGCGGGCGGTTTGCGCGACATGCACACCGCGCTGTGGATTGCGCACAGCAAGTTCGGCTGCCAGACGCTCGGCGAGCTGTGCGGCCACAACGTGATCTCCCCCGAAGAGCAGCGCCGCGCCGAGCGCGCCTACGATTTTTTGCTGCGCGTGCGCTACGAAGCGCATCTGCAAACCAATCGCAAAACGGATCACATCGCCCTTGATTTACAGCCGCAGCTAGCGCACAGCTTCGGCTACTGCTCGGAGCCGCATCTGCTGGCGTCCGAGAAATTCATGCGCGATTACTACCGCCGCGCGCGCGACTTGCATCAATTCTGCGAACAAGTCTTGGGGCGCGCCACCGAAGGGGGCGTCAAGGAACGCTCGCGCTGGTTCAATTGGCAGCGCACGGCGGCGCGCCTCGCCGAGCCGTTCTCGATCTCCGACGGTCGTTTGCAGCTTGAATCGGAAGCGCAGGCTTTTAAGAAAACCCCGCTGATGTACTTTGAAGCTTTCGCGCTGGCGCAAGCGGCCGACGTGCCTTTGAGTCACGGCTTAAAGGAAGCGATGTCGCGCAGTCTGCGCGCCGTTGACCGCGCCTTTTGCTCTTCGCCCGAAGCTTCCACGGCGTTTCTTAAAATCCTGCGCCGCCGCGGCCGCGTCGGCCGCGCGCTGCGCGCGCTGCACGAGGTCGGCTTTCTCAGCCGGTATCTTCCTGAGTTCGGCCGCATCAGTTTGCTGATCCAGCACGACCTTTACCATCACCACGGTCGACGAGCACACGCTGCGCGCCATTGACGCGCTTGACGAATTGGATACCAGCCAAGACAAGCAGCGGCAACACTTCCGCTCCACTTTCGATGAAGTGGAAGACCCCGCGCTGCTTTATTTCTCCGTGCTGTTGCACGACATCGGAAAGGGCCAGGGCAGCGGCCACGTGGCCCGCGGCGTGGACATCTCGGCGCGCATCTGCGAGCGCATCGGGTTGAGCGCGGAGGCGACGGCGAACGTGCTGCTGCTGGTCAAATACCACACGACGATGGCCCAGATCTCGCAACGCCGCGATTTGCGCGAGCCTCAAGTGGCGATTGACTTTGCCGCTCAGCTCGGCTCGGTTGATGCTCTGAAGATGTTATTGCTGCTCACTTACGGCGACTTAAACGGCGTCGGGCCGGGCGTCTGGAGCGACTGGAAGGGCTCGCGTTTGTGGGAGCTCTACGAGCGCACCGCCGCGGTGCTGGTGGGCGGCGGCAGCAGCGACGCCGCTCGAGCGGCGACGGATGTTGACGGCCGCGGCAAGCTCGCGCAATTAAAAGAAGAGGTCATCGGTCTGCTGGAAGGCAAAGTCGCGCCGAGCGAGATCGAGCGCCATTTTGCGTTGCTGCCGGATCGCTACGCGCGCACCATCGAAGCGGCTGCGGCCGCCGAACACCTGAAATTGATCGAACGATTGAAAACCGATGTGCTCAGCACATGCTGGCAGCAGCGCGGCAAGTCTGCGACGGATTTAACCGTTTGCACGCTTGATCGACACGGCTTGTTCGCGGACCTCGCCGGAACACTGGCGGCGCAGGGAGTGGAAATTCTTGGCGCCGAGCTTAACACGCGCGAAGACGGCGTGGCCATCGACGTGTTTGTGATCCGAGAAACGGCCACTCATCATGCCATCCCCGATTATAAATGGATCAAGGTGGAGCAGGCGCTCGCCGCAGCCATCAAGGGCGAATTGGACGTAGTCGCGCTGGTTGAGAAGTGGCAAACGAAAAGCGCGCCGCGTCGATCAAAGCCCTTAGCCGCCCGCTCGCAGCGCGAGCCGCACGTGGTGGGCGACAACGAGGTGACGCACACGTCGACCGTGTTTGAAGTGCGCGCGGCGGACGAGCCCGGCCTCGCTTTCAAGATCGCGAGCGCGCTTGGCGCGCTTAACCTGGACATCGTGTGCGCGCGCGTGACCACGGAAAAAAGCGACGCGCTGGATGTTTTTTACGTCACCGATGCGGCCGGCGCCAAACTGAGCGAAGAGACTTTGCGCTCGGTTGAGGCCGAGCTCACCCGCAGACTTTCGCCCTCTGAGAGATTGAATCCGGGACAGCCAACCAAAACTTGAAGGAGATTCACGAATGAAAAAGATTGAAGCGATCATCAGGCCGCACCTTTTGGAAGCCGTCAGAAACGCCCTCCAGGAAGTTAACGTCGTCGGAATGACGATCAGCGAAGTGCAAGGCTACGGCCGTCAAAAGGGCCACACCGAGACTTACCGCGGCACCGAGTACCAGATCGAGTTTATTCCCAAAGTGAAGGTCGAAGTCATCATCCCGGACGATGTCGAAGATGTGGTGATTCACGCGATCACGAAAACGGCGAAGACCGGCAAGTTCGGCGACGGAAAGATCTTCGTGGTGCCCATTGACGACGTGATTCGCATTCGCACCGGCGAACGCGGAGAAGCGGCGCTCTAACCGAAACATCAAGTTCCAACAAGAGAAAGGGGCCAGTCGCCGGCGACTGGCCCTTCCTTTAAAGGATGAAGGCGGAGGATGAAGGATGAAAGCTAAGGCTGGAAGAATTTAATAAATGTTTTTCAATCCTTAACTTTCATCCTTCATCCTTCCGAAGCTCCTTCCAAAGTTAGCCTTTGGCGGTGACCGCGCCTTTGGCGGGCTCGCGGTCAATCGCGGCGTAGGCTTCGCTGTAAGCCGATGCGCTGCCGGTCATGTGATCGGCTCCGAAGTTGTAGCCGTCTTCGCCGTGCTGCGAAAGATCCAGGCCCTGCATTTCGTCGTCGGCGCTGACGCGCACGCCGATCACCAGATCAACTACTTTCAGAATAATCAAAGAGCCGATGATGGCGAGAGCCATCGAGATGCCGATTCCGATTAATTGATTGATGACTTGTCCGCCGTTACCGTCGATCAGGCCGACCGGCAGCACATCGCCGGCCGCGTTCTTAAAGATCGGGTTGACGGCCGAAGTGGCGAACACGCCGGTCAAAGCCGCGCCCAGTGTGCCGGCCGTGCCGTGCACGCCGAAGACGTCAAGCGAATCGTCGTAGCCCATTCTTTTCTTGATCTCTGTGACCATCACAAAGCAAGCGGCGCCGGAGAGAAAGCCGATCAAAAGGCCGGACATCGGCGACACGAAGCCGGAAGCGGGGGTGATGCCGACCAGCCCGGCGACCGCTCCGGAAATCGCGCCGAGCACCGTCGGCTTGCCGCTTCTGAGCCACTCGGCGACGACCCAGCCGAGGGTTCCGGTGGCGGCCGCGAAGTGCGTCACCACAAAAGCGCTCGAGGCCAGCGAGCCAGCCGATAAAGCGCTGCCGGCGTTAAAGCCGAACCAGCCGACCCACAGCATGCAGGCGCCGATAAAGCTTAAGACGAGGCTGTGCGGCGGCATCACCGCTTTCGGGTAACCAACGCGCTTGCCCAAATAAAGGGCGCACACGAGAGCCGAAATGCCGGACGAGATGTGCACCACGGTGCCGCCCGCGAAGTCGAGCGCCGGCACTGTGCCGCCGAGCACCGCGTTCAGGAAACCGCCTTTGCCCCACACCATGTGAGCGAGCGGAAAGTAAATAAATGTGACCCAGAGCACCATAAAGGCGAGCATCGCGCTGAACTTCATGCGTTCGGCAAAAGCGCCGGTGATCAGGGCCGGCGTGATAATGGCGAACATCAATTGGTAAATCATGAACGTCTGCTGCGGAATGGTCGCCGCGTAGTCAGCGTTTGGCGCCGCCCCGACGCCGTTTAAGAAAAGATAGTTGAGTCCGCCGATAAAGGATGAGCCTTCGGCGAACGCCAAACTGTAACCGTAAATGGCCCAGATGAGCGTCACCACGGCCATCAGAATAAAGCTCTGCATCATGGTGGCGAGCACGTTTTTGCGCCGCACCAGCCCGCCGTAGAAAAGCGCCAAGCCGGGTCCGGTCATCATCAGCACAAGCGCGGCGCAGACGAGCATCCAGGCGTTGTCGCCGGCCGATTGAGCGCCGCTGGTGGCGGTCTCGAGCTTCGCCAACCGGTCGTCGATCGAGTCGGTTGATTGGGCGAAAACGGTCGTGGCCATCGCCGCCAGGCAGAATAAAACCGCCGCATTAAATGAATTTTTGAGAGACGAGATCATGTGAGAATTTCTCCTTAAGGATCGACGAATGGAAAATTGTTCGGTATTGACTGACCGGCGTTAGTGCGAACGCTTCTTCTTACCGGAATCACAAAGATGGGGCTCGAAAGCCTTAATCTTTTCAGGGGCGCGCCAAACAACACGCGTGCCAGGGCACAAACTTTGGAGCTGGAAAGTCGGGCGGAAGAGGCGAGGGTCAAAGCAAATGCGTGATAAAAGCCTATCAAATTAATAAATCAGGCTTTCCGAACGCTCGCGCTGATTGCTCCATCCGCAGCATCCCAAAAAAACCCAATCCCACAAGTTTGTCTTTAACTGGACGGGGGCCGACAAATTTGTCAGTAGTATTTTCGCTTTTGAGAGGGTCGCTGAGCAAGTCTATTTGTAAGGGCGAAACGCTAACTGCCTCACGCGGGGTCTGCCATCTCCGTGGCTTCAAAACTGATTGCTTGGGTGACAGCCAATGGCGAGGCTTCACTGGATGAGTGACTGCGCGCAAATTATTTTTTGTCGTGGGGACGCTCAAACAACACTTTCAGAGAGTATTGAAGAACTATCCCCGAAGGGGATTAATTCAAGAGCCGTGGGAGAGCGCCCACGGACACACGCGGTGATCTGGTTGACCCTGAAAGGGCAACGGCATTGAATTAACGTGAATGATGTCCAACAATCTTCTCGATTGTCGTTTGGCCCCGTCAAAAATCAAGCGGCACAGTTAGGTATGAACGCGACAATCGACAAGATTGTCGGACATTTTGACCGCATTGTCTGATGATGACCTGGGCCTTTAGAATGACCATCAATCGGCTTTCGCTTAACTTCATGCCATGGCCCCTCGGGGTTGAGCGAGCAAATCTTCGATAGTTACAAACTTGTCTTCTTTAGCGCGAACACGCACAAAATTGTTTGCGCCTTTGCTGCTTTCGCAAAACCCATTGGACTGAAAAATATTGATTCTTGAATAAGCTGCATTTATAAAGCGTCGACATAAATAGACAGCACCTATGATAGTATTGACCGTATTATCGCTCATGATTGGATGATTAAGAATGGAGTTAACTCAACTTGAGTTTTTCCTAAGGGTGGTTGAAGAAGGCAGTTTCTCGAAGGCCGCTGACCGAGTTTTTCGCACGCAGCCGGCCGTGAGCATCGCCATGCGACGGCTTGAGTAAGAGATCGGAGCGCCTCTCTTTGATCGTTCGCAAAAGACGCCGACTTTAACCGAGGCCGGCAAAGTCGTGCA
>JBBJMB010000114.1:0-10543 GCA_037719755.1 Pyrinomonadaceae bacterium | reverse complement strand
ATGCACACGAACAATCTGCATTAGCCGCCGCCTCTCACGGATATCTCACCGTCTGTTAATTCCGCTCAAACCATTTCGCGATGTGTTTGCCGGCCGCCGCGTTGTGTTCGCTGTAGTCTAAGCCCAAAAAGCGGCAAAGCGTCGCGGCGATTTGGTTTTGATAAATCGTTTGGGTCTGCGACAGCTCGCCGCGCGGCAGTGAAACATCCGGGCTGAGGATCGCCAGCCAGGTGTATTGCGCTCCTTCCACTTTCTCGCCGTGGTCGTGCCAATCAGCGCTCGTTTGGCCGCGTCCGTGATCGACCGTGATCATGATCGTCGTTTTGCCTTTGTACTGCGAGTTGCTTTGGAGCCACTCCCACAATTGGCGCAAGTAGTTGTCGGTGCGTTCAAGCGCTTCAAGCGTGCGGTCATAGCGCCGCTCATGAGCCCAATCATCCGTTTCGCCCAGCGAAAGGTAAAACACGCGCGGCTGATACGTTCGGAGATGCGCCATCGCAAAGCGGAAAGTGTAAGCGTCGTGCCGCACGCTGTCCCAGGGCGTTATCGTTTCAAACTGAAGATCATTCAGCTTTCGCACGGCCGGGTCAGGATGCTCATATGATTGATAACCCGCGTTCGACGTGATCGCGCCGCGTTCGTGCTCCACAATCCAACCCATCGTGTCCCACGAAGCGAAGGCGGCGACTTGTGCGGCGCCGAGTTGAAGCTTAGCTTTCAGGAATTCCAAAACCGTTTTGTGCGGATTACGCCGCTTGTCGTTGCTGTTAATCAGCGCATCGTGCGCTTGCCCGGTGAGAATTTCGGAGTAGCCGGGATATGAAAAACGGTGCGTGTTGGTGAGCTGCACGGTGCTGCCGAGACTGCGGTTGCCGGCAATTGCGCCGTGGTGCTTCATCAGCGTGCCCCAAAAAAAAGGCATCAGCTTTTCCCGGCGCTGCTGCGCAGTATCGGCCCAATATTTACGGTAGGCGGCGGTTTTCTCAACCGGCCCTTCTTTGGTTTTGGTGACCGCTTTTAAAACGCCGAGATCCATGCCCCCGAACAATTCCTCGGTTCTCGCTCCGTCGAGCGTAATTAAAATGACGTTCTCAGTCTTTCTCTGCGCGGCCACGTTCGAGGAGAGCGAAAGGAGCAGAACAATGGTCATGATCGCAGTCGCGCAGCTCATCGACTTCACGCGAGCGGTTCGCAGTGTGGCACAAACTTCCAGCTTGTGTGGCACGCTCGCAAGCTGCCAGCTTGCGCCACATTTAATCGCCGTTCGCCATAACGTTTGTGCAGTAAATTTTCGCATGTCCGCCTTTTTCATGGAGGTTAGGTTATTCAAACGTGCCAGTGTAACTCAAAATCGCAAGCATGCGGCGCGAAGAAATTCACCTTAATTTAACGTGAATACGATGTCGGCGGATGACATCTGACATCGCACTCACGTTAATTTACTTAAATTATCAGAGGTCAAGTCCGACCTCATAGCGGCGCGTTGGCGGTCTGATAGATTTGATTAAAACTCAGACAGGTCAGACTGGCAGCCGCAAAAATTCAGTCAGCGGCTCGGTCATTGTGACAAGTGAGTCGAACCTCGACTCACCATAATGAAAACGACTTTGGAAGGAGCTTTGGAAGGATGAAGGCGGAAGGATGAAGGATGAAAGCTCAGGATATAAGATATTAATAAAAGTTCTTGCGGCCTTATGTTCGTCCTTCAACCTTCAACCTTCCAAAGCTCCTTCCGTAGCCCTCTGATCGAGGCGTCAAGCAACTCGATCATGTGGAAGCAGGGTAGCGCGCGGTTTTGTTGCGGCAGGCAGCTGGTGATTTGCAGGAGGCAGCCGGGATTGCTGGAAACGATTGCTTCGGCGCTTGTTTGCAGAATGTTCTGCACCTTGCGGTTTCCGAGTTGACGCGCGGCTTCCGGCTCAACCAAGTTGTAGATCCCCGCGGAGCCGCAGCACAACGCCGCCTCGGGGATCTCCACTATCTCTAGTTCGGGAATTGTGCGCAGCACTGCGCGCGGCTGCCACCTGACGCCTTGCGCGTGCTGCAAGTGACAGGCGTCGTGATACGCGACGCGCATCGGTAGCGGATGACGCGCGGCGCGCGGCTCAAGCTCAGCCAACACTTCCGAGATGTCTCGGCACTTGCTTGAAAAAGCGCGGGCTCTCTCAGCGTACGCCGGATCGTTTCGTAAGAGATGGCCGTATTCCTTCAGCGTCGAACCGCAACCGGCGGCGTTGATTGCCACAACGTCCACGTTCGCTTGTTCAAAAACATCAATCATCCGGCGCGCGCAGGCGCGCGCCGCCTCCGCGTGGCCGGCGTGCACCATCAGCGCGCCGCAACAACCTTGCGCGCGCGGCACAATGACCTCACATCCTTCGGCTTGCAGCACGCGCGCGGTCGCCTGGTTGACGTTGCTAAAAAAAACTTGCTGCACACAGCCGAGCAGCAATCCCACGCGGCGCCGCGCGGTGCCGTGCGCGGGCAACTGAGCTTGGATTTTTGTTCGTGTCGCACGAAAGGAGATGGGCGGCAAAACGCTTTCCATCGCCCTCCACGGTGCGGGAAGCAGCTTCAGCACTTGCGCGCCGCGCAGCACGCGTTGCAGTCCCGAGCGTTGGTATAGCCAAAGCCCTGCGGCGGCCGCGCGCAAACGCTTCGGATACGGAAAAAGCTGAAAGATGAAACGTCGAAACACTCTGTCTGAAAATGAACGCGGGTGTCGGCGCTCGATTTGGGCGCGCGTGGATTCGATAAGCTGGTCGTATTTGACGCCTGAGGGGCAAGCCGTCACGCACGCCATACAGCCCAGACACTTATCAAAGTGATCGACGAACGTTTCGGTCATCGCGGCCGAACCTTCGAGCCCGAGTTTCATTAAATAGATGCGGCCGCGCGGGCTATCCATCTCCTCGCCCCACAACGCATATGTCGGGCACGTGGGTAAGCAGAACCCGCAGTGCACGCAGTCCTCAAGTAAGTCCGGGGACGGCGGCTCGTGAGCGTCAAACGCGCTCAGCACGCTGTGTTCTATTTCGAGAGTTGTTTTAGCTGCGACGAGAGGTTCGGTCACTACATGCCTCCGACAAATCGATGGGGATTGAGCGTTCCCGATGCATCGAACTGCTCTTTGACGCGACGCATGAGAGGCAGCGCATCCCCTGTTGCTCCCCAGACGTCAATTCCATGTTTGGCTTCCGGCGAACAGCGCAAAACCACCAGCGTGCCGCCAAGCGCCTTCGTCTCCGCGCGCAACTTGTCTACCGCCGCTACGGCTTGAGCGGCGCCCGCGACGCCCAAGCGTAGCGTGCAGATGCCGAAGGCTTGCGCGACAAGTTTCCAATGGATCCGTTGCGCGGAAGCGAAGCGATCAACCAGACTGCACAAAGGCGCAAGCTGCGTCGGCTCCACTGAGATTTTCATCAATAGAGCTTGCTCCGCCTCATCCCACAAACGCTCGCGGCTGTGCCACACTTCGTTTGAAGCTGCGATGCGCCAAACGCTTGCGCTTCGACTTTTCTCCATCAGCCTTAGCACCTGCGCTTCGATGCCAGCGCGATGGCCTTCGAAGCGCACTGCGATCGCGGGCGGCGCGTTGTGCTCTGCGAATAATTGCAGGCCAATCGCGACGAGCGATGAATCCTGCACGGCGAGCATGAATGCGTGCGCCGCATCATTTGATTGCGCCGCGAAGCAGACTGTTTCAGTTTCGACAGGCATCGGTAAACGAAAAGTCGCTTCAAGGATAACTCCCAAAGTGCCGAGCGCACCGATCATCAATTTCGGCAGATCGTAACCGGCGACGTTTTTCACCACTCTGCCGCCGCTTCTGGCGATGGTGCCGTCTGCGAGCGCGAGGGTGACGCCGGTCACAAAGTCGCGCAGCGAGCCGAACCGTAGGCGCAACGCGCCGCCGTCGTTTGTCGCCAGCACGCCTCCAACGGTCGCGCGCTGTGGCCAGA
Source organism: Pyrinomonadaceae bacterium (assembly GCA_037719755.1). Taxonomy (GTDB): domain Bacteria; phylum Acidobacteriota; class Blastocatellia; order Pyrinomonadales; family Pyrinomonadaceae; genus JBBJMB01. Next base: position 6,581 of record JBBJMB010000114.1, on the reverse strand, counting down.
GCGCATCGACGGCAGGCGCTGTTTGTGCCGGGCCAGCGTCTCTTGTAGATGCGCGATGGTGCAGCCAGCTTCAACGGTCGCCGTCATGTCGCCCCAAGCGTGTTCGACCACGCGGTTAAGTCTCACGGTTGAGAGCACCACATCGGCCGCGCGCGGCACGTTGCCCCAATCCATTTTCGTTCCGCCGCCGCGCGGGATAACGCAGCAGCCGAGTTCTTTCGCCGCCAGCAACACGCGCCCCGCCTCCGCGCCGTCGCCTGGGTCAACTAACAATTGCGGCTGCACGCACACGACAACCAAAGCGGGCTCCGCCCTGCGCCGTGAGTGGCGCCCACGATCACGCTTAAAGCGGTTCGCAAAGTTTCAACCGAAGCTTCAGTCATCGTTTGAGGGGCGATCAAAAGTATTCAGCGATGCCCGCCGTCTCCAGCGGGTGCGGACGGTATTCACCGCGCGGCTCGGCGCAGAGCGCGGTCGCGGAAAGATTTTGCCGGGATTTGATAAAGAGTACGGATCGAACGCGCGGCGCACAAGCTGCATCGTCGCCAGGTCCGGCTCCGCGAACATCATCGGCATGTAATTCTTCTTTTCTTCCCCGACGCCGTGCTCTCCGGTGATCGAGCCGCCCGCGCGCACACATATTTTGAGAATTTCGCCCGCCAATTCTTCGGCGCGGTGCTCTTCGCCCGCGACGCTGCGGTCGTAGAGCACCAGCGGATGCAGATTTCCGTCGCCCGCGTGAAAAACGTTAGCGACGCGCAAGCGCGCAGCGCGACTTAATTGCTCGATCTCGCGCAACACGCGCGAGAGCGCGGTGCGCGGAATCACGCCGTCTTGCACAATGTAATTGGGCGAAATGCGCCCCATCGCAGCGAACGCAGCTTTGCGTCCTTTCCACAACAGCGCGCGCTCCGTTTCCAATCGGGCCGTGCGGATTTCGCGCGCGCCGCACCGCTCGCTCATGGCTTGCACCTGCGTTATCGCCCACGCGACATCTTCGCTCGCGCCGTCAATTTCAACGAGCAGCAGCGCAGCGCACACAGGGTAATTGGCGTGCACCGCGGCTTCGGCGGCTTCCAGCTTAATTATCATGATTCGACGGCGGCAGACAAATTCCGGCGGCGATGATTTCGCTGACGGCGGCGCCGGCGTCGTCAATTGAGTCAAAGGCGGCGATCAAGATTTGAATCGCTTCCGGGCGCTTCACCACACGCAAAATTATTTTCGTGGCGATTCCGAGCGTTCCTTCCGAGCCGACAAAGACGCCCGCCAGATCATAGCCGGGCGCATCATGTGTTTTTCCGCCCAGATGCACCAGCGACCCATCCGGCAGCACTACTTCGAGCCCCAGGACGTGCGTGGTGGTAAAACCGTACTTGAGACAGTGCGCTCCGCCGGCGTTTTCCGCCACATTGCCGCCGATGGTGCACACCTGCTGCGATGAAGGATCGGGCGCGTAAAAGTAGCCGCGATCTTCCACCGCCTGCGTCACGTGCTGGTTGATCACTCCCGGCTCAACGGTGACGCGCGCATTCGGGATGTCAATTTCAAGGATGCGGTTCATCCGCGCTAAGCTCACCACCACGCCGCCGTCGACCGGCAGCGCCCCCCCACTTAAGCCCGTGCCGGCGCCGCGCCCCACAAACGGCACACGCTCGCGGTGGCACAGCCGCACCACGGCCTGCACTTGCTCCGTCGTCTCTGGCAGCACTACGGCCACGGGCACGACGCGGAAATTAGTCAATCCGTCGCACTCATAAGTGCGCAATTGCTCGGGCCTAATTATTAAACCGCGCTCGCCCACAATGTGACGAAGCTCGCCGGCGAAAGCTTGAGACAAGAAAATTTTCCTCTTTCAGGTGTCTTTGCTTTGACAGTTGGCAAGAAATGGACAGAATACATCTCCATGAAGCCTAAACATGCGTTGAACTCGCTGATTTTTGCGTTGCTCTTAGTCTGCGGCGCACATGCCCAAGGGGTTGATGATTACCCGCTCGGGCCCGATTCACAATTGCAGCCCGGAGTGCCGAAAGGCGAAGTGCTGAAATTCAGCTTCAATGGTTCGGAGATTTTCCCCGGCACCACGCGCGACTATTGGGTGTACGTGCCCGCACAATATACACCCGACCGGCCCGCCTGCGTGTACGTTAATCAAGACGGCATTCAGTGGCAGGCGCCGACGGTGTTCGACAATTTAATTCACCGCAAGCAATTGCCGGTGATGATCGGCGTGTTTGTGATGCACGGGCGCGTGCCGTCTGCGGATGCGAACGCGGCGCTGGATCGCTTCAACCGCAGCTTCGAGTACGACGGGCTGGGCGACAATTACGTTCGTTTTCTGCTCGACGAGCTTTTGCCAGAAGTGGAAACCAAAAAGACCGCCGACGGCCGGGCGATCCGCCTTTCCCGGAGCGGCAACGACCGCGCCATCGGCGGATCAAGCAGCGGCGCGATTGCCGCCTTTACGGCCGCCTGGGAGCGGCCCGACGCGTTCACTCGCGTGTTTAGCACCATCGGCACTTATGTGGGTTTGCGCGGCGGCGATCGCTACTCGACGCTCGTTCGCAAATATGAGCCGAAACCTTTGCGCGTCTTTTTGCAGGACGGCGAGAACGACCTCAACATCTACGGCGGAGATTGGTGGATGGCGAACCAAGCGATGCAGCGCTCGCTCGCGTTCGCCGGCTATGAGGTGCAGCACGTCTGGGGCGCGGGCGGACACAACGGCAAACACGGCACTGCCCTGTTTCCCGATGCGATGCGGTGGCTTTGGAAAGACTGGCCGCAACCGGTGAAAAACGGGCAAACGCAAAGCGCGACGCTTAACAGCGTGCTTGCGCCCGGCGAGATTTGGCAGCTGGTGAGCGAGCAGCACAAATTCACCGAAGGCCCGGCAGTTAACGCCAAAGGCGAAGTTTTCTTTAACGACGGGCCGAACAATAAAACTTATAAAGTCGGGCTCGACAACCGGGTGAGCGTTTTTCTCGCCGATTCAAAAAAAGGCGACGGACAGGCGTTCGGCCTGACGGCCGCCTTTATGCCGTGGCCGGCGCCGAACGCAAAATCATCGCTTACGACGCTGGCGGTCAAGCGACCACTATCGCCGAGGATATTCAAGGCAACGACATTGTGGTCGCTCACAACGGCAACATCTACGTCACCAATCCCGGCGCCAACAACACGGATCCGAGCAAAGTGTGGCTGATCAAGCCGGGCGGAGAGAAGACGATTGTCGACACCGGCCTCCGCTTCTCCAACGGCATCACGCTTTCGCCCGACCAAACGCTGCTCTATGTCGCCGACAGCCGCACGCACTGGGTCTACAGCTACCACATACAGCCCGGCGGAGACCTTAAGTTTAAGCAGCGCTACTACTGGCTGCACATTCCTGACAACGCCGACGACAGCCAGGCCGACGGCATGCGCGTCGACCGCGACGGCCGGCTTTACGTGGCCACGCGGCTCGGCATCCAAATCTGCGATCAAGCGGGCCGCGTGAACGGCATTATTCCGACGCCGAACGGCAAAGTCTCAAACCTCACCTTCGGCGGCGAAAAATTCGACACGCTGTTCGCCACCTGCAATGACAAAGTGTACAAGCGCAAATTAAAGGTCACCGGCGCGCAAGCATGGGCAACGCCTTTCAAACCAACGCCCCCGCGGCTGTAAGGCGACAAACGATGGCATTCATCCGACACTGATGGTGTCAGCAGATCAGCTCAACAAATGTCCGACAATCTTCTCGATTGTCGCTGACTGTGTGAGAAATCAAGCTTCAGGGTTTGGCATGAGCGCGACAATCTGAAGATTGTCGGACACTTCAGACACTTTGGCCACATAATGTAACTCATTTGCATGGACTCATTTAACATCGCTGTTTTAATCAATCTGCTCGGGTGGACTCTCGGCTTAGCGCTCTACGCGATGCTGCTCGCGATGTCTGTGCGTTCGTTTGGTGCGGTTGCTCAGAGCAGCCACGGAGCGCTGCTGTTGTCCCGCGTGCGCCGTGCGGCGGGCGTGGGCGAAGTTATTAGTGGCTTCAGTCTGTTACCTCTGGCCACGGCGCTGATGGGATTATTGTGGAATGCGGGCGCGCTCACCACACACGGCCTGCAAGGGTTGGGTCTTGAGCCCGTCGGCACTTTGCCTTTTCTGCTGCTCGGCGCCGCGTCTTACGCGGCGCTTGGTTTTTTGCCCGCTGTGGTGGTTCACTCGGCGGCGGGAAATCTTTCGGGTGATGCTGATGAACAATTAGCGCGGCTGTTGACGGTCGGCGCTTACGCCTTGTCCGGTATCGCCGCCGCGATGCACTTCGCGCAAGTTTTGTCACCGCTTCTCTTCCTTCGACCACGGCGCTGCCTCTGACCGTCGGCTACGGCTTGCTGATGATCGGATTGTTTCTCTTAACGCGGCGAAACAAGCGGGCGGCGGGCCGTGTGGGCGGCGGCGCTCGCGGTTTCGCCGTCTCAGCGCTGCATCTCGCAACCGACGGCACTCATGACGGCGGCGACAACCGCGAACGTTGGGCTGGGGTGATCGGTCATCGCATCGCTTCCCCTGGCTTTAGCCATCCTGTACCAGGATTATCGCTTTGCGTTCGCCGACATCTTTTTTAGCGCGCGCTCAGTTTGCTCGCATCGCCGCGCTGATCGCCGCCGGATTCAGTTTTTATCTTTCTTATTTCGCCACCCCGGAAACCGCGGGCGAAGCCATCGGGGTGATCCACTTGGATTCCCGCTCGCTTGGCGTGTTGCTCGTCGTCTGGTCGATCACGGCTTTGCTTTATCCACGGCTGCAAAGCGCGGCCGATTGGTTTGTCGACAAAGTCGTGTTGCGCCGAGTTGATTACGCTGCGCTGCGTCTGGCACTCGCTCGCGACGCCCAAGATTATGAATCAACCGCTGAACTGCTTGACGATGTGTGCCTTCGTCTTCAGCCGGCGCTGACGGCGCGCGCGGTGATCTGGCGCGAGGGAGAGGCGGCATCGCCGCTCCAGGTGGTCAGCCTCGCTGCTGCGCGCCGGCGCGCGCCAAACAAAAGCGCGACGGTGACTGTGCCGACAACGGATAACCCTCGCTACGAATTGCCATCGGTGAATTGGCGGGCGGGCGCCGCCTGCTGTCAGACGATATCAACATGCTTGAGTGGACGGCCATCACAGTTGCGCGCCGCATAGATGTGCTGCGCGTCACGCACGAGCGGTGCGAACAGGTGCTGCGCGAACAGGAAATAGCTAAGCTCGCCACCGAAGCGCAACTGCGCGCCCTGCGCGCTCAAATCAATCCTCACTTTCTCTTTAACGCGCTCACCACCATCGGTTATTTGATTCAAACGAGTCCCCCGCGCGCGCTCGAAACGCTGCTGCGCCTGACGGATTTGCTGAGGCGCGTGCTGCGCGCAGGCGAGGAGTGGACGACGTTGGGCGAAGAATTAAAGCTGGTCGAAAGCTACCTGGACATCGAGCGGGCGCGGTTTGAAGAGCGTTTGCGCGTGCGCATAGATGTGCCCCGGGAGTTGCAAGAACTGCTGGTGCCGTCTTTGATCGTGCAGCCTCTGGTCGAAAACGCGATCAAGCACGGCATCACTCCGCTCAAAGCCGGTGGCGAAATTCATATCGCGGCGCGCCTGGCGGAGCGACGTGCTGGTGATCAGCGTGCGTGACACAGGCGCCGGGCAGGGCAGGCGCTCGCCTGGGCGGCAGAGCGGCGTCGGGCGGCGAACGTGGAGCAGCGCCTGCGCCTTTGCTGGCCCAACGGGCAATTGATTTTCGAGCGCGCCGGAAGCGGGAGCCAGTGTGGAGCTACGCGTGCCGCCAAACACCGGCCACAGTTGACGCCGACACTGCAATTGACGGCAGCGCCGTGGCAATCGCCGCCTACTTTGCCAGAGGAAACAGTTTTGGCGGGCGGGAAATCGGATGAACGAGTATTTGCGCGTCGTAGTGGCCGATGACGAACGCCCTGCGCGCTCATATTTGGTGGCGATGCTTGGTACATTCGGCGCGTGCGCATCGTCGGCAGGTCGCGACGGGCACAGAGGCGATTGAGGCAATTGAGCGGGAAAAACCGGACCTCGCTTTGCTCGACTTGCAGATGCACGGGTGGACGGCCTCGGCGTGGTGCGTTTACTGAAGAAGTCGGCGCTGCCGTTCGTCGCATTCGTGACGGCTTACGACGAGTACGCGGTGCGCGCATTTGAACTCAATGCGATTGACTATCTTTTGAAACCAATCGAACGTGCGCGCCTGGCCGAGACGTTGCGGCGCGTGGAAACGCGTTTGGAGCAAACCGAACAGCCAAGCGAAGCGCGTCGCGAAGAAGCCGCGCACTTGCGCGGAGCGATTGAAGCTTACGACCGCGGAGTTCCGCGCACCTATCTCGATTGCGTGCCCGTGCGCGCGCACGACCAGATCGTGCTGTTGCAATCCCGTAACATTGCATCCATCGTGGCTGACGGAGAGTTGCTGCACATTCAGACGGCGACCGACGAGCGCTACACCATCAATTACCGTTTGAAAGATTTGGAAGCGCGGCTCGATCCGCAATTGTTTGTGCGTCTCGGGCGCGGCACGCTGGCCAATA
>JBBJMB010000113.1:0-10544 GCA_037719755.1 Pyrinomonadaceae bacterium | reverse complement strand
CTAATGGCGGCCGTCGTGGTGGCCTTTTCGCTTGTGTTGGCGGCGGAAGGGCTAATCGGCGTACTAGATGGGATTAACCGGACGGAGAAAACTGAAGGTCGTTCCAAGTCGAAGGTGCGCCAGCAACCGACGCTCATTCTTGACGAGGAACCGGAGAACACCTCCGCCGCGCCAATCGAAACGGCGGTGTCGCCGATGCCTTCGGTGAGAGCGCCTGACGATTCGTTTGATGGCCAAACGCTCACCGCCGCCGCCGCCGCCACGCCGCAAGTCTCGGCGACCACCGTCACTACCGCTACAACAACTGCGGCCACCACGTCGTTTTCATTTACGCCGTCGCCGCCGCCGCCCCCAAGCAATGTCGCGCTTCCCGTTCAGAGGCCGGTAACAGTTAAAAAGCTTTACCTTCAGATGTCGCCGCCAGAGCAAATGGCGTTTGTTGAGCAGCACGCGGAGCGCGTGTCCGCGATGATGGGCAACCGGCCATACGCTTTCACGCCGGAAGCGCTCGACTGGATCAAGCGCTACGTGGACGCTTACGCGCGGCGGGTCGGAAACAACTCGACGCGCTTGTGGGCCGAGGATGTGCGCTTTATGTTTGCGCGCGCGCGCACGCAATACACGCCCTACATCATCCGCGCCTTTAACGCGCGCGGAGTGCCGAGTGTGGTCGGCGTTTACCTGTGCGTAATCGAGACCGAATATCACAACATCGAGAGCGAAAACTTCGCGGGCGCCGCCGGACTTTTTCAGTTCATCGGGCCGACGGCCGAGGCCTACGGTGTGCCGCGCGCCGAGCGCACAAACGTCGAGAAGATGGCGCCCGCCGCGGCCGCCTACATGGCCCATAGAATCGCGGAATTCGGGACCGACTCGATGAGCGTGGCGCTCGGCATCGCCGGCTACAATCGCAACCCGGATTCGGTGCGCCGCGACTTGCGCGACGTGCTCAACAGCGAAAACAAAGAGCGCAGCTTCTGGACGCTCATCGTTAATTCCACTAAGCTCGATCACTACTTCCAGGGCGAAAACATTAAATACGTGCCCAAGTTTTTCGCTGCGGCGATTGTCGGCGAGCACCCGTCGGCCTTCGGTCTTGACGGCATGCGGCCGCTTTCAACCTACGACGAACTGCCAAGCAAACAACCGCCGCCGCCGCCAACAGCCGCTGTGCCTCAATCATCACGATCCTCACCCGGCACGCCGTAAATCATGCAAATTGAGGCGACGCTCACTTTTACTGACGAAAACGGCCGCACGCGAAGCGCGGTCGTCAACGCGCGCCATTTCTCCATCGACGCAATCCCGAAAACGATCTCCAGATCGCTGATTCCAACCTCTCCCGCCAGCACGCTCATTGAATGCTTTGACGACTTTTTGCAGATCACCGACTGCGGCTCCCAGAATGGAACTGCGGTCAACGGCGCGCCGGTAGTGGGCGCCGTTGAGTTGCGCGCCGGCGATGTGATCACGCTCGGCCGAGCCCTCGCTCTCAAAGTGGGCGTGCGCGCCGCCGTCGCACCAGCACACGCCACGTCCCTTCCGGCCGCGTCGTCTGCATCTGACGCGAGCGGCGCTCACCAAGCAGCCAAATCTTTAACTGCGAACAACCAACCTCGATCCGCGTGGTGGATGAGCGTGCCCGTTCTGGCGGCAACGGCGGCGGCTGTTTTCGTGCTGCTGGCTGCCGTAGTTTTACTCGTCGTCTCACGCGACCATCGCCGTTCGCCGAGGGAATGGCGCGGAGCACAGCAAGAAAACAGGAAAAAGCCGGAGGACCCGCAGAGATCATCGGCGCTTTGGCATCTCAGACTCAAGCACACGCGAAGACTTAGCCGCTCGACATCACTTCAACTCCCACGCAGAGTTCCGGTACAACCACTCTCCCGAGTGACCCTTCTGCGGCGTTCGCACGAGTCGAGCGTTCCGCCGCACAAGTGATGATGCGCATCAGCACGGATTCCAAAGATTACAGCTTTTCCGAAAAGGCCGTGCGCGACATCGCGCAGAAGATCGACACGTATCGCGCGTCGTCCGCGCTGGTGCGCGAGGCGCTCATCTCTTTGCAAAAGGGAGGGCTGTCAATTGCGACGGCGGCGCGCAACGAAGGCATCGCGCCGTACTTTGTTCTTTACGCCGCTCTCGCCCAAACAGACGGCGGGCGCGCCAGTCGCGATGCGCTTGCCACCGCTCAAGTTATGCTTCCCGACTTAATCGCTCTGCGCACGCTCGGGAGATGACCAAGACAGCAGTTTGCGGTGATCGCTGCTTACCCCGAAGGCATTGGCACCAGAAGTCGCATCCGCTACTCGGCCGCATGCGTCGACATATCAAAACCCGATCACACAGCGCAACGTTTGGTTCTTGCACGAACAAGACGGTATTAACGCAGAGGCTTACGATCTGGTGATCCGTTTCCTTTCCGGCGTGATAGCGCAAAACTGAACAGTTTGGCGTCAATGCGGAGCCGCTGGCTTTTTAATAATTCGAGGAAGGAAGCGCGGGGTTTGTTTTTGCGTTGTTTTAATGCGTGCAGGCGTCATACTTTTAATTTCAACATTGACAAATTTTCCAGGTCGGAACAAAATCTGCACGCTCGGAATATTTGTGGTCATTATTACTGCGTTTCTTTCATCGTCCTCTGCCGGGCTTGCGAGTTGTTTGGCCGGCAAAGCGCATCACTTCCTCATTCGTTAAGCGCTCAGGCAGCGGGGCAAAGCGATACGTCTCGGCATTGAATCCAAGCCATAATTTATCAACCAGGGGAAACCGGTAAGTACTCTATGAGCCGCTACCGCAAGATCGTGTGGAATGAGGGGATGCTTTTGACGCCCCATCACTTTCAACAATGGGATAATTACCACGAAGACTTGCTCGCTTCGCGGTTGGCCTCGTTGATGCCCTACGAGTGGGGCGTGCTCGACGTGGCCATTAACCGCGAGTCACTCACCAACGGCTACTTCGAGTTGATCCGCTTCCGGGGAGTGATGCCTGACGGATTATTAATTGACGTTCCGCAGACGGATGTCGCCCCCGAGCCGAGGCCCATCGAGGGGCACTTCAATACTGAGGCTGAACATTTGGACGTGCACCTTGCCATTCCGGCGAAGCGCGCGGGCGCGGCGAATTTCCAGTCGAGCGCCGGCGAGCGCAGTCAGTACGTGCGCTACTGGCAGGACGCCGGCGTGGTGCTTGACGAAACGACGGGCGACAACGAACGGCAAGTCGCCTACGCCCGCACTAACCTGCGCATCGTCTTCGCGGACGAACTGCGCGACGGCTACGCTTCGATCAAGATCGCCAAATTGCAGCGCACTGCGACCGGTCAACTGACGCTCTCCGAGGAATACATCCCGCCTGCGCTCAATGTCGGCGCCTCACCGTGGCTGGTGAACATGCTGCGACAAATAGTTGAGATTCTGATTACCAAAAGCAGCTCGCTCGGAGATCAGCGCCGCCAGCGCGCCGCCACCCTGGCCGATTTTACGACTTCCGAGGTGGCCATCTTCTGGCTGCTGCACACGGTGAACGCCGCCATCCCCGGCCTCGCTCAAATGTTTCGCACGAAAGTTGTTCACCCCGAGCGGCTCTACGTGGAGATGGCTAAACTGGCCGGGACGCTCATGACCTTTGCGATCGCCCGCCACCCGAAAGACATCGTTCGTTACGAACACACGGACCTTTATCTAACTTTCAGTCAATTGGCCGCCGAGATTCGCGATTTGCTGGAGACCGTCATCCCGACGCGGTGCGTGCCGATCCCGCTCGAGAAGACGCGCGAATCGCTTTACGTCGGCCGCGTGCAAGACGAGCGGTTGCTGCAGGAAGCCGCTTTCTTTTTGGGCGTGCGCGCTCAAGTGCCCGAAAGCCGCTTGATGGAGCGCGTGCCGCGCGTCATCAAAGTCGCTTCGCGCGACGTGATCGACGCCGTGATCGGCTCGGGCCTGCCGGGCGTGGTGCTCACGCACGCCTCGCCTCCGCCCGCGCCCATTCCGACGCGCGTGGGATTTCACTACTTCTCGCTCGACAACGTCGGCCCTTTCTGGGAAGCCATCCGCGGCTCAAAGACCCTCGCCGTCTACGTGCCCGACGAATTCCCCGACGAAAAGATCGAAATGTACGCAGTCAAACCATAATGCGGAACGATGAACGATGAACGATGAAGTTAAGGCCTAAAAATTATTAATTCTGAGCATTCATCGTTCATCGTTCCGCGTTCATACTTTTATATGCAGACTTTAATTAACAAACGCCCGGCGGGCGGGGCGATGGCGCCGGAGAGTGGCGGCGGGGCGCACGTTCGCCGCAGTCGCTCGGACAATGAGCTCGTCAACTTAACGGCGCCGGTGCTGAACGTGGTGCTGCAGTTGCGCGCCGGGCAGATTAAGCCGTCGAATGATTTGCGCCGCACGTTCGCCGAGTTGCTCAAAGAGATGGAGGAGCGCGGCGCCACGTTGCGCTACGCGGATCAGCAAATTCAATCGGCCAAGTTTGCGCTCGCGGCTTTTATCGACGAGACGATGCTGACGGCCGATTTTCCGCTGCGCGACGAATGGGAAAAGGTTCCGCTCCAGCTCGAATACTTCGGCGAGCACTTGGCGGGAATCAAGTATTTCGATCGCCTCGAAGAGTTGCTCAAAAACCCTGAGGCGAATGCCGACGCGATCGAGGTTTACTATTTGTGTCTGCTGCTCGGCTACAAAGGCAAATACAAAATTTACTTGGAAGATCAATTAAAGGGCGTGATCGAGCGCGTCGCCGAGCCGCTGCGCCGCATCGGTCGCCTGCAAACGGGCGAGATCTCGCCGCGGTGGAGGGCAGTGGATCAGCCCGAGGCGCCACAGGAAGCGGGCCTTCCGTTTTGGTTCAAAATCGGCAGCGGTGGTATTGTGGTCGCCATAGCGCTTTTATACATCGTTTTCACCCTGCTCAGGAGCAGCGCATTGGCCAAAGCGAAAAATTCATTAATTTGGTAAAGCATCAGGCTTGTGCTTTAACGGCCGACTTCTCGGGCCGCTGATTTTTTATTCGTGAAACAAGATGTCCGCGCACATCAACTACATCAAATCTCTTCTTGGCGTTTCGGCGATTCTTTCCTTTTACGGCATCGCGAGCATCGGCGTGTGGTTTCTCGGCTCACAGTTCGGCCTAAGCGTGACAATGGAGATCGTGCTCATCGCGTTTCTTCTGGCGACATTGCCCTTTGTGATGCTTTTCGCCTACATGCGCCGCAAGCGCGAAGCCAAAGCTCAGTTAGCTGAGGCGGCGGCGCCGCCGCCTCAGCTCACGGATTCTGCGAAGCGGCCCGCGCAACAGCCTGTGGCGCCGATTGGCACTTACACGGACGTCACCAATGGCGCCGAAGAAGCTGCGCAGTGGCTCAAGAGCACGCGGCTCGGCAGCACGTCAAAGTCTGACAATGCTCTTTACGCCCTGCCGTGGTTTTTGGTGACCGGCCCGCCCGCCAGCGGCAAGACTTCGTTCGTGCTTTCGTCCGGCTTCAATTTCCACGCGCTGCCAAGTCAACAAGGCAGCGATCTGCAGATGATTCGCCCGACGCGCAACTGTGAATGGCGGGTCACAGACTCGGCTGTGCTGCTCGACACAACGGGCCGCTATCAGACCGAAAGCTCGGCCCGCGACGAGTGGTCGGCCCTGATCGAGACAATCAAAAAGTATCGCGGAGCGCGGCCCCTTGACGGGCTTTTACTGGCCGTCAGCGCCGAGCAAATGACGCGCCTCAAGGATGCGGAGATCGAGCAGCAGGCGAAGCTTTTACGGACGCGCGTTGACGAGCTGTTGCAGCGCACCAAGGCGCGCTTCCCTGTTTACCTGGTGTTGACGCACATCGACGCGGTCGAAGGCTTTCGCGACTTCTTCGCATCTTTCGGGCGCGAAGAGCGCGCGCAAGTGTGGGGTGCCACGATTCCGCTGCAGCAGGCGGCCAACGCTCACGCGCTTTTCGACACAGAATTTGACCATCTTTATGACACGCTCATGCACCGGCGGTTGGTGCGGTTAAATGCGCAGCTTCCGCCCGGACAGTCGATGCGCATCTTCAATTTCCCGCCGCGGCTCGGCGCCGTGCGTGGTAAGCTCGGGCTCTTCGCGTCGACGCTTTTTCGCCCGACGCCTTTTAGCGAAAGCCCGCTCTTGCGCGGATTTTACTTCACCGCCAACTTAAATAATTCCCGCCGCGGAAATAATACGGATGCAGGGGGCGGCGCGCCTGCCGCGTCGCTGGATCAGAACGCCAGCGACGAAGCCCGCTTGCTCGGCGAGGGTTTCTTCGCCGACCGCTTTTTCAAAGAAGTGCTGCTCGGCGACAAAGACATCGCGGCGTCGTTCCAGGCTCAAAAGCGCCGCCCACATTATTTGCGAAACGCGCTCATCGGGCTCGCCGCCGCCCTGCTGCTTTTCATCGCGGCCGGCGCCGTGGTTTCATTTTTCAAGAACAAGCGATTGATCGCCGAGGCGGTCGACCGCGGCACCACGGTCATCAGGATCAGAAACAATGACCGAGGCAAAGACCCGACCAGAAAGCCGGATGCCGAATCCCGTCTCGAAATCGAAGCCGTCGAGGATCTGCGCTCCACGCTCGCCAAGTTGGACGAGCACGAGCGCGAAGGCCCGCCGCTCAGCCTGCGCTTCGGCTTTTATACAGGCAGTGAGTTGAGCGAAAAGCTCCACCCTATTTACTTCGAGTCAATCGGCGAACGCTTCTTCGAAAATACAATCAAGGCCCTTGAGGATGATCTCCGAAAGTTTGTCGCAACGACCGCAGTCGCGCCGAGCACACAGCAGAATGCCGCAGCCGTCTCGGATGTCGATGCCGCCGAAGAGACCCTCAGCCGTCATTATGATCTGTTGAAGGCTTACCTGATGCTCGGCGACCCGAGCAAAGTCGAGCCCACATTTCTCGCCGATCAGCTGGACGATTACTGGACTCGATTTGCACCGCCCGATCAGAAATCGGCGGCCCTTCTTCAATTGGAGTTTTACGCCAGGCAGGTGCGTCGCGATTATGCGCCGCATAATAAACCCAACGACCTGCTGGTCAGCCAGGCCAAAAAAAAGCTCGAAAGATACCCAACCGCTAATCGTTATTACAAACAGATCACGACCGACATCAACGCCAAGGCCGCGTCCGTCAATCTCGACACCATACTGCAGGGCAGCAGCCCCGGCGTGCTTTCCAGCACACACACGGTTCCCGGCAGCTTTACCATCGAGGGCTACCGCAAATACATGATCACGGCGCTGGCTTCGGCTAATGAAGCGATGGGCGAGGACGAATGGGTCTTAGAGGGGGCCAGATCAGACGACGCCAAGAGTGAGAGCGTGGACATCGAGAAGTTGAAGAGCATGTATTTCCGCGATTACGCGAAGCAGTGGCGTGAGTTTCTGAAAAACACAAGCGTTACGGAATACAAGAACCGCAACGATGCAAGCGATGCGCTCCAGTCCATCTCCGAAACTGACTCTCCCATGCAGCGCGTGCTGGAAACCGTGGTGCGCAACACCAACATTTCGGCGGAGCAGGAAAGCACGGGCTTTGTGGGTTGGGTGAAAAGCTTTTTCGGAGGCAAGAATGATGAAGGCGCGGCCGTGCCGACGAATGAAGTGGAAAAAGATTTTCTCCCGCTTTTCCAGTTCGCGCCGGTGAAGAGCACAAAAGAAACGACGCCAATTTCAGAATATCTTGGGGTGATCGCCCTCGCGCAGAAATCTGTGGCTTCGTCAAGTGACCAATCCGCTCAGACCGCCAAGGCTTTACTGACCAGCAAGGATGAGACCGAACTCCAGAAGAACGAGCAAAAGATCGCGAAACTACTCGACGGATTTAAAACGCCCGCGGCCATCGACACGGCGGCGCTTCTCAAGCAGCCGCTGAGGAATTTGCGCGCCCTTGTTTACAGCGATGTTTATGAGCAGATTAAGATTAATTGGCGCGACCAAATTTACCAGAAAGCGAAAGCCATTGAGTCGGGATTTCCGTTCACCGAGGGCGGCGAATCATCCGTCGCGGACCTCGCCCGATACTTGAATCCGTCGAACGGCCAATTGACGACTTTCTTCAACAGTCAACTCGCTCCTTCATTTGAAGATGCGCAAGGGCAGTGGAAGTTGAAAGAAACAGGCGCCTTCAAGTTTTCAGATGAGTTCGTGGGCTACCTGAACAACGCTCGCCGCTTGCGCGAAGCGCTCTTTTCCCCAGCCGGAGCGCTGGAGGTCAACTATGAGATGACGCTCCAACCGACGCCCAACGCCGACGTAGTGATGCAGATTGACGGCCAAACAATCGAAGCGCGCGGCACCCCCTCGTCTATGAAACTTACTTGGCCGGCTCGCACCGGCTCGGCGACAAGCGCGACCATCAAAGTGATCCCGACCGGGGGCCCAATTACCGACGCGCCGCCGCAGCAATCGTATTCGGGCGCGTGGGGGCTCTTCAAGATGTTCGCCGCCGGCGCGCCGACCAAAACGCCCGACGGCCAATTCGCGCTCACGTGGAACGTCGGCGCCGTGCCGGTCAGCGCCACACTTCGCCCGGACAGCGCCAACAATCCGTTTCAGGGCAATCTCTTTAAAACGCTGTGCGCTCCGCAAGGGCTGCAAAAGTAATCGGGCCTCGCGTCATAGGACGTGGCCGAAGAAAGTGACTGCGGACAGTAACAAGTGACAAGTGACAAGTGACAAGAGAAGAGGGGAAAGCAGTGATTAGATTTGGTCTCCACGCGGTTAGAAATTTCATGACTGTTTCTTCCGCTCTTTCTTGTCACTCGTCACTTGTCACTTGTCACTTCTTCTGCCACTTTCCAGTCGCGAAAGGTACCGCACTAATGTCACAGGCGAGAGAATTGTTTAAGGCGGGACAGCTCGGCGCAGCCATTGAGGAATTGACGCGCGAGGTCAAGGCCAATCCGGCGGACACACAGCGGCGCACATTTCTTTTTGAACTTCTTTGTTTCGCCGGCGAATGGGATCGCGCCGACAAGCAGCTGGATGTGATCGGACACCAAAGCATGCAGGCCGAAATCGGCGTCCAAACCTATCGCAACAACACCAAGGCCGAGCGGGACCGCGAGCGACTTTTCACCAACGGACTTCAGCCGCATTTCCTGCGCGAGCCGCCGGCTTACGTCGACTGGCACATCGACGCGATCAACCTGATGCGCGAAGGCAACTTGCGCGAAGCTAAAGAATTGCTTGACCGCGCCGAAGAAGAGCGCCCGGCGTTTCCCGGCCGGTACAACGGCGACCAGGCGTTCGCGGATTTTCGCGATGGTAACGACCTCACCGGGCCGGTGATCGAATTAATTGTGCAAGACCAGTATGCGTGGCTTCCCTGCGAGCAAATCACGCGCATTGAATTTGTTCCGCCGAAAAGTCTGCGCGATCTGATTTGGTCGAGCGTGCGCATTGAGGCCCGCGACGGCACCATCGGCGAAGTCTATCTTCCCAATCTCTATCCGCAGACGAGCGAGCACGCGGACGACCAAGTTAAGCTCGGGCGGATGACGGATTGGAAGCAGGTGGGCGAAAACATTCAGCAGCCCTTCGGTTTACGTCTCTTCTCGGTTGATGGCGAAGACAGATCCCGACTCGAGATGCAAAGCATCGAGTTTGACGCCGTCACGGCGGAGGCCCAACCGGAGGAGACGGTTCATTAACAGGGCATCACAAATTAATTCCAGCCAGTTGGCCGAATTCAGAAAGGTGATCCGAAAGTTCGATGTCATCAGCAGCCGAAGCCGCGACCCAAAATTCGATTTCCGCAGTGATCGACCTTGAGATGCTGCTCGCGCCGATTTCGGCCGAGCGGCCAAGCGGAGAGGAACTGCGCTACTCCGGGCTCTACGACGAGGTGCGTGAGGCGCGCCGCGCGGAAGACACTCTTGAGCAGGGCGATTGGAAGCGCGAGCCGAAAACAGCCGATTGGCGGCAAGTCGAACGCCTCACACTGAACGCTCTCGCCAAGCAAACGAAGGACTTACAAATTTGCGCGTGGCTTGATGAGGCGCTCGTCAGACTTCACGGCCTGCCGGGATTGCGCGACGGGCTCAAGCTGATGTGCGGATTGCACGAACGTTTTTGGGAAACCGCCTACCCGGAAATCGAGGAAGGCGACCTGGAGGGCCGGGCCAATACGCTCTCCAGCTTTGACCGCTCACTCGCGAACGCGCTCATGAGCGTGCCGCTCACCCAGGCTCCCGACCTCGCCAATGTTTCCTACCTCCAGTTTGAGGACTCGAAGCAATTCGATGTGCCTGAGAACCTCGAATCGCTTGACTCGGACACTATCGAACGCGCGGACAAATTGAAAGCCAGGGCGCAAAAGGAAGGGCGCACCACCAGCGAAGATTGGCGCAAAGCCAGAGCGGCGACCGGGCGCGCATTCTACGAAGAGACTTATGCGCTGCTCAACGAGTGTTGGGCCGAGTACGTAGACTTGGACCGCGTGATGGACGAGAAGTTCGGTCCCGGTAAACCGCCGGGCCTCGCAGAGATCAAAAAATCAATCGACGCGGTGCGGTCTTTGA
>JBBJMB010000112.1:0-10635 GCA_037719755.1 Pyrinomonadaceae bacterium | reverse complement strand
TCGGCGCGCATCCGCTCCCAATCCTTAAGTCCAACCTTGAAGAGCTTGCGTATGTTTTCGATACCCTCAAGCGTGAAACGCAAATACTCCTCGGACCTATCCTCCTGCTCCTCCATTTCGGCTTGATCGGAGAAAGCAACCACCTCGCGAATGCTCATCTGCCCGGCCTGCAATCGGTCGCCGATCTTAAGCAGCTCGGAAACGCCGATGGGCGAGCGGAAAAGCGCGCGGCGCGACTTGGTTTGCCCGCGCTCGATGCGTTGCGCCAGGGCGACTTCTTGTTCGCGAGTGAGGAGCGGCACAATGCTCATCTCTTTGAGATAAAGCCGTACCGAATCACTTGTTTTTCGACGCCCGCCGAGAGGTCGAGTTCAGCCTCCTCGTCAACGTTTTCGTCCGTTTCCTCGGCGGCTTCAGCTTCAACCGCTTCGGCGAGCCGCTCTTCGGAATCAGGTTCTATGAAGCTGACGTCCTCCAGACGCTTGAGCACATCATCCACATCAACCATTGAAATTGCGTCTTCTGGCGTATCTTGTGGCATGTCTACAAAAGGCGAATACTTTTCACTTTTAAGATCCAATAAACTTGCGCCGTTTTTTTCAGTCATCATCCCCTTACCTTCGCGCAAATCTTGCAGTAACCGGAAAGTGCCGCTTGGCAGCCAGAGCGCGCTCTCAACGACTAGGCCAGATTTTCAGGGGTGCCTTGTGAGCAGGCACCGGAATTATTCACAAAACTCTATATCTGAGCAATATGAGGGCAGGATTTAGACGGATCAGGCGAATTAATCGTTGCCTCATCGTAAACCTCCCTGAACCTGCCAAGCGGATAAGCAGGTGATTTATTTTCAATAAGTACGCTTGCCAAGCTTCAGTCGTTCAACTTCGCGGCAGATTTTCAATGCTCCCGCTTCTAAAAAACCTTCCGGGTCAGCAATTAAGGCGGTAAATAAATTCTCCAAAAAACTTTGCGTGATCATCCCGAGCCAAAATATCACTTGTTTACATCTTATACGACCTTTGGGCCGGGAATGCTATAGCAGATTCAACTTACTTAACTGAAGGATCACTAAAAAAGCAGGTTCGGGCAAATCTCAAGATTCTTTAACATCTCGCAAGACGGGGATCATCTCGAACCTGAAGCGCTGACAACCGAGTTAAATCAGCGCCGTTCGCCAATTGCTAAGCTGCGGTCCGACACCCTTTGAGCTCTTCACAGGCGTTTTTTGCTTTGAGGTAAGCCTCCACGGCGATACGGGCGGCAGGGCTGAACAGAGCGTTGCCCGCGTTTACCGGCCGGTGATAGATGGCGAGCGATGTCAGCGGGTTGTACCGAGCGGCGCGAAGGCAATTTTGCGAACAGATAAATTCAATGTCGTTGTGACGTGCTTTAAGATATAAAGTACTTGACAGCTGCAAACGTTATCGCGCATGATGCACCAGCGTTACAGAGCAACGGCCGCTCGGCCGTTTCGCTGAACACTTTGCCGAAGCGATATATACGCATGGGTTCTGTGCAGCCAGTTTTGTCAGTGGCGAAGGAAGAGCCGCCCGCCCTTCATGCGCGGGCGATGGACAACCTGCGCTTCATCCGTGAAACGATGGAGGAAGCCGCCTCATTCACCGCCGTGCCGGGTTGGGGCGGGGCGCTGATGGGCGCGACCGCGCTGGCGGCGGCCGCGCTTGCCGCACAACAGCGCACGCTTGGCGATTGGTTCACCATTTGGGCCGTTGAAGCGCTGTTGGCCTGTTTGATCGCCGGGGGCGCGATGCTGAAAAAAGCTCGCCGCGCGCAAACGGAATTGCTGTCGCGGCCGGGCAGAAAGTTTGCCCTCACTTTTTCGCCGCCGATTTTCGTCGGCGCGTTGCTCACCATTGTTTTACTGCAACGTCCCGGCGGGGCCGCATTGCTGCCCGGGGTCTGGCTTCTGCTGTACGGCACCGGCGTTGTCACCGGCGGCGCTTTTTCCGTGCGCATTGTGCCTGTGATGGGACTTTGCTTTTTGTTGCTCGGTTCAATTGCGCTTTTCGCTCCGGCGGTGTGGGGCGATTATCTGCTGGGCGCCGGGTTTGGCGGGTTGCACCTGATTTTCGGCCCCGTCATTGCGAGGAGGCATGGTGGCTAAACAAGGAGCATTAAAGCGCGAGCGCTCCGAAAAGGCGGCTCCGGAAATCACAGGCGCGCTGCGCGAAGTGCGCGGAAAAAAGGCGGAAGAGCTGACGCCGCTCGAACTCGACCGTTTGATCCACGAGCGCATGCGCTTGGGGATTGTGAGCGCTCTGGCGGTGAACGAATCTCTCAGCTTCAATGACCTCAAAAAGCTCCTGAAAACCACTGACGGCAATTTGAGCGTGCATGCCCGCAAGCTGGAAGAAGCCGAATATATCACCTGCCTCAAATACTTTGACGGCCGCACCCCAAAAACCGAATTCAGCCTCACCGCGGCGGGGCGTCGCGCCCTGGAGCGCTACTTGAATCACATGGAGGCCATCATCGGAGCGACGCGTCAACGCTAACGCGTCGCCAATTTTTTTATGCGCCGGCTTTACAGTGCAAAGCACTTTGATAGAAGCCAAATCTCTCTTGGCGTTGGCGGTGAGTAGTTTGATAGAGGAGGATCTATGATTAATCAAAAGACGAAGCTCGGCCTTGAAGTGCTGGGGCGGCGTTGCTGTTGGGCATTCTCGGCGACGCTTTGCTGCGCACCACTCCCTGGGGCATCAATTTCCTTCTCTGGGTGAGCGCGCTGATCGCGGCGATGACCGCCGTCGGGCGCTGGAGTAGCGCCTCACTGCTCGAGCACAATCGCTGGCTGGCACTGGGGGTGCCGGCTTCGCCTCCGTTTTTGCGTGGCGCGATTCGGCTGCGCTGCTCATCTTTAACGCGGTCGCTTGCTTGGCCGCGCTTTCACTGATCTGCGTCAAAACGCGGGGAAATTCGCTGCGCTTGGCCGCCTTCGGAGAGTATCTGCTCGGCGCGCTCGTTTCCATCGTCAATCAAGTCTTCGGGCCGCTGGTGCTGATCATCAGCGACATCGATTGGCGCGAGTTGCCGTTGCGCGGTCGCCGCTGGGGTCGCCCGGCGGCGGCCGTTGCGCGCGGTTTGTTGATCGCCTGCCCGTTGCTGCTCGTCTTCGGAGTTTTGCTGATGGCCGCCGATAGCGCTTTTGAAGGGATGATCCAAGGAGCGTTTCGCTTCGATCCGGATCAAATGTTCACGCACATCTTCGTCACTCTGCTGTGCGCTTGGATTGCTGGCGGCCTGCTGCACTCCGCCGTCTTACGCACCGAGCTGGTCAACCTTGAGGAAGGACAGTCCGCGCGCGGGCCGTCGTTGGGCATTATTGAGGTCGGCATTGTGACGGGGCTGGTGAACTTGCTTTTTCAGCTTTGTGCTGGTGCAGTTTCGCTACTTTTTCGGCGGCGCCGTGCTGGTGCAGGGAGTTGGCGAGTTCACGTACGCGGAGTATGCCCGGCGCGGCTTTTTTGAATTAGTGGCCGTGGCCGCGCTGGTGCTTCCGTTGTTGCTTTCATCCCACTGGCTGCTGCGCAAGGAATCGAATCGCGGCCAACGCGTGTTCCGGGCGCTGGCTGCGGCGCAGCTCGCTTTGCTTTTCGTGATTATGGCGTCGGCCGTCGCGCGCATGATGCTTTATCAAACCGAGTACGGCCTCACCGAACTGCGCCTATACACCACCGCTTTTATGGCCTGGCTGGCGCTCGCTCTGCTGTGGTTCGCCTACTCTGTGCTGTGGCACAACGAGCGGCGGCGGTTCGTCTGCGGAGCCTTGATCGCCGCGCTACTCACCCTTGTCGCGCTCAACTTGAGCAACCCCGACGCATTGATTGTGCGCACCAATTTGCGCCTGGCCCAAAAAAACCGCAGCTTCGACGCGGTTTACGCCTCAGCGCTCAGCGCCGACGCGGTGCCCGCATTAATCCCCGCGTTAATCAATGCGCTGCCGCAGATCAGCCCGGACAGGCGGCGCGAAGCGGCCACGCTTTTATTGCAGAAATGGGCTGCGCCTGAAGGTCCTGATTGGCGCACCTGGAATCGCTCCCGCCAAGCCGCGCGCTTCGCCGTGAACGCGGAAGTCTCCGCGCTGCAAAAGCTGATCGCAGAGGCGCCTCCGGGTTCGTCACCGGAGAACGTTCCTCGGTAAATGATGGAGCGCCTAAACTTTGAGATCTTTAAAGCGGCCACGAATGTCGGCGACGATTGAGAGCGCTCGCCGCTCCCAATCAAGCGCCGGCGCCGGCGGGTCGGAGGAAAAGAGAGCATGAAGCATTACGACGTGGCGGTCGTTGGGGCGGGTCTGGCCGGTTTGCAGTGCGCGCGAATGCTCGGGCAACGCGGCGTGCGCGTGATTCTGATTGACCGCAAAAAGGAGCTGACGGCGTCCATTCACACGACCGGAATTTTCGTGCGACAAACGCTTGAAGACTTCGACCTTCCCGAACATCTATTGGGAGTGCCGGTCCGCCACGTCGTGCTCTACTCTCCGGCTCGCCGGGCCCTGCATCTGGAAAGCGAGCACGATGAGTTTCGCGTCGGGCGGATGGGACCGCTCTACGCACATTACCTTGAAGACGCGATGCGCTCGGGCGTCAAGTGGGCGCCCGCCACGCGCTATCTCGGTTGCGAACAGGCAGGCGAAAACATGCTCATCCATCTTGGCGGTGAAGGCGGGACGCAAACCATTAAAGCGCGCTATCTGGTGGGCGCGGACGGAGCGCGCTCGCGCATCGCGCGCGACCTTGATTTGGACGAGAACCGCGAGTGGATCGTCGGCGTCGAAGAGGTGCTGCGCAACGTGCCTTTAAACGGCGCGCCGAGTTTTCAGTGCTTCCTCGATCCCAAACTGGCGCCGGGTTACTTGGCCTGGGTGGTTAACGACGGCGAAGAAGCGCATGTGGGCGTGGGAGGGTACGCGGCGCGGTTTGAGCCGCTCGGCGCGCTTGAGGCTTTCAAGCACAGTCTCAACCGCACGATTGATTTGAGCGGGGCCACACTCATTGAAAAACGTGGCGGTCTGATTCCCGTCGGCGGCGTGCTGCGGCGGATCGCAACGGAGCGCGGATTGCTCATCGGCGACGCGGCCGGCGCCGTCTCTCCGTTAACGGCGGGCGGTCTTGACCCTTGCCTGCGTTTGTCAAGTTTGGCAGCGCGGGTGATCGCAAACTATCTGGAGAGCGGCGATCGGGAGGCGCTCGCGCCCTATGCGGGCGAGAAATTCCGCGCCCGCTTCGTTTCGCGATTGTGGATGAGGCGCACGCTGGCCGCAGTGCGCGACCCGGCGTTGATCGAGCTGGCCTGCGCGGCGATGCGACTGCCGCTTCTAAAATCGCTCGCGCGGCATGTCTTTTTCGGGCGCGGCTCTTTTCCGAAAACGACGCTGCCGCCGGCGCCGGTGATGGCAAGCCAAAGCAAAGTCTTTCCGATGGCATAAAGTAGCACAAACTTCCAGCCTGTGTGCGGCGCAAATAACACACAGGCTGGAAGTTTGTGCCTTGCAGCGCACCCGCAAACCGCTCTAAACGCAAAGTAAAACGCGAAAAAGGAGAAATAAAACGCCATTTCCATCGCCAGCTTGACGATCTATACCATCGGCCACGGACGCCATCCTCTGCCGCACTTTATTGATTTGCTCAGGCAACATCAAATCGCACATCTCTGCGATGTGCGCAGCATGGCCCGCTCGCGCTGGCCGCAATTCGGCGGCCCGGCGCTCGCCTACGCGCTGCAAAAAGAACGCATCGGCTACGAGCACCTGCCCGAGTGCGGCGGAAAAATAGTCGCGCCGCCGCCGGTCTTAGGCGCAGGCCTTGAGCGGATCATGGAACTGGCTGCGGAAGTGCGAACGGTGATGATGTGTTCCGAGTCGCAGCCGCTGACCAAACACGTCGCCCAGCCGAGAGCGAATTGTCACCGCGTGGGGCTGCTCGCACCGCGACTGCGCACGCAAGGCGCGGGGCGCATCATTCATATCCTACCCGACGGTGATGCAATCGAATTTGACGAAAGCGCGGTGCCTTCCCTCTGGTGAACGCCGTTTAAGCGGCATGAGTTCGGTCAGGGATTATTCTGCTCTGTGCTCGCAGCGCCACTACTGCTACCGACATCGTTGTGGCCAAAGTGTCCGACAATCTTGCGGATTGTCGATCTCGTGCCAAGCTGCGAAACTTGTTTTCTCATCGCGTCAACGACAATCGAGAAGATTGTCGGACGTGTGCTTGGAAGTCAGCAGCAAAAAAGGGAAGGAAGAAATTCTTCCTTCCTTTGATTTAACGCGGCGGTTTACGCCGGTCGCGCTTAAGCGGCGGCCAAGAGCTGATGCGGATCGAGCACAAACTTCTTAGCCGCGCCTTTGTCAAAATCCTGGTAGCCGCGCGGAGCGTCGTCGAGCGGATCACTGTGGCGTTGACCGCATTAGCGATCTGCACTTTTTCATGCAGGATGGCCATCATCAATTGACGGTGGTAGCGCATCACAGGGCACTGGCCTGTGGTGAAGGTATGCGACTTCGCCCAGCCGAGGCCGATCTGAACTCCGAGCCGGCCGACTTTCGCGCCTTCGTCTATGCCGCCCGGATCGCCGGTCACATATAAGCCCGGAATGCCGATGCTTGCGCCCGCGCGCGCGACCGTCATTACGTCGTTCAGCACGGTCGCCGGCGCCTCGCCCGAGCCCGAGCCGTGGCCTCGCGCCTCAAAGCCGACGCAATCGACCGCCGCATCCACCACCGGCTCGCCAATAATTTGCTCGATTTGATCGACCAGGGCCGCGCCCTTCGTCAAATCCACGGTTTCACATCCGAAGCTGCGCGCCTGCTCGAGTCGCTCCGGTATCAAGTCGCCGACGATCACCACGGCGGCCCCGAGCAATTGCGCGGACGCGGCGCACGCGAGCCCGACCGGCCCCGCTCCGGCGACGTAGACCGTTGATCCGGGGCCGACGCCGGCGGTGTAAGCTCCGTGATAGCCGGTCGGGAAAATGTCCGACAGCATCGTCAAATCCAGGATCTTTTCCAGCGCTTGGTCGCGGTCGGGAAATTTGAGCAAATTGAAATCGGCGTAAGGGATCATCACATACTCGGCCTGCCCGCCCTTCCAGCCGCCCATATCTACGTAGCCGTAAGCGGCGCCTGGCCGCGCAGGGTTAACGTTTAAACAAATGCCCGTTTTGCCTTCTTTGCACATCCGGCAACGCCCGCAGGCGATATTAAACGGCACCGAGCAGAGATCGCCTTTTTTGATAAACTCCACATCGCGCCCGGCCTCGATCACTTCGCCCGTGATTTCATGGCCGAGAGTTTGACCGGCGGGCGCCGTGGTGCGCCCGCGCACCATGTGCTGATCGCTGCCGCAGATGTTGGTTGAAACCACTTTTAAGATCACGCCGTGTTCGCATTTGCGGTTTTGTTCCGGAAGCGACAACTCCGGATAGCCTATGTCTTGGACTTCAACTTGCCCGGGTCCCTTGTAAACGACGCATCGGTTGCCTGCCATGATGGTGTTCTCCTTTCAAAACTTGCGTTAATTACTTGCGTTAATTACTTGCGGCGCGCTCGGGTTTGAACGCCGTTTTGGGTTAACTCGCGAGGCCGCCGCCCCAGCTTCAGCCTGGCGTGATCTTGCTCGCCCGATCCGCCGCTCACACCGATGGCGCTGATTACTGCGCCGTCACGCTTAAGGGAATGCCGCCGGCGAAAATCATAATGCGACCGTCGTTTGAGGCATTAATGCCGAAAACTGGCCTCCGGATTGACTGTGAGTGGCCAAATCTTTTGTGGCGATGTCAAAAGCGCGCGCGGTGTAAGCTTTTTGATGGAAATATCTATGCTGCCCAGCCAAGCGTTGTCCATACGCACGTGCGCCACGAGGTTGCCGCCGGCGTCGGCCACCGCGATGTTCATCGGCTGGCCGATTTCCGCGGCCTTTTCTCCGCCGCCGCAATGATTTTGCGTGCATCACTAAGCGTCACCATAAGAGAGCCTCCCGTTTAAAGTTGAAGTGAGAGTGACAAGTGACGAGTGACAAGTGACAAGAAAGAGCAAAAGGTTTTCTTGTCACTCGTCACTCGTCACTTGTCACCCGTGTGAGGCCAGATTAAACACCTTAGCCTGAGAAACGCGCAAGGTATGGCGTGCACATTAATCTTCCGCTGACATTAAAGGCCACGAGCGCCCCGGCCGATACGCGTTCGGTGGCGCGCCCTTTTTCGCCGCCCGTTTGAACCCCGCCGCTGGAATCTATTTTATCAATCGAAATCACCCGCTCGCCGGAAGTTGTCGAAAGACCCAACCGATGCAACAAATTACCAATAAAACCAACCGTTTGTTTTGCGAAGAGTCAGTCGCGTTTGTCTTGACCCTGTTTTTTTGCCTCACGCTGTGCGTGTTGTTTAACTATTGTTTACCCGCGCAGAAGCGCGGCATAGACTACGTGGCTCAAAGCATCCTCTCCGCGCTGCTCGCCGTGCCGACGGGCGCGGCTTGGCGCTCGCTGAAGAGGGCGCAGGTCAGAAACAGTTAAATAACGTGGGTTCGATGTCAGCGAATGAGCTTCCGCACATGTCCGACAATCTTCTCGATGGTCGCTCGGACACGTGAGAAAACAGGTTGCGCAGTTTGGCATGGCCCAGCGACAATCGAGAAGATTGTCCGACATGTGTAGATCGACTGGGGCGTTGCGCCTTGCCCCGGCGGTACTTTAATGTCTAAAATCATGAGCGCCATGCAACTATGGCGCTCAGTAGTTATTCTAAATTTCCCATTACCAACTGCGACGCGAGCCCGTGTAAGCGCTTGACGCGCAAGCGTCCGTTTAGCGGCAGCTTGACCCGAAGAAGTAGGATCGGCGAGGGGGAAATACTATGTCGTTTCAGAGGAGAAGAAGAGATGTTTACGACGTCGTCGTCATCGGTTCCGGCGCGGCGGGCGGCATTACGGCCAAGGTTTTGGTGGAGAAAGGCCTGAGAGTCGCGATGCTTGAGGCCGGGCCGTTGCGCGATCAATGGAAGGATTTTCCTTACCACGATCAATTCCCCTATGAAGATCCGTACCACCTGTTCAAGCAAAAAGAATCACCGCAAAGCATTATGAAGGCGAAATACTCGTTTGTTAAAAACGAAGACGAGCCTTACACCACGCCCGATAAAATGCCTTACGATTGGTTTCGCGCGCGCAACGTCGGCGGGCGCACGCTTTTTTGGGGGCGATTTATTAACCGCTTCAACGAAATCGATCTCAAAGGCCGCTCGCACGACGGGCAGGGCAAAGATTGGCCGATCTCTTACGCCGATATCGCTCCGTATTACGACAAAGTCGAAACGTTCATAGGCGTGGTGGGCACCAAGGAAAACCACCCGGATATGCCCGACAGCGACACGCTGATGCCGCCCGTCGCCTTAAAGTGCGCCGATCATTTGCTGAAGCGCGCTTGCGCGAAAATCAACATCCGCGCCATTCCCGCCCGCCGCGCGATTTTAAGCAAAGATCTGAACGGCTTCAAGGCTTGTCACTACTGCGCCGGCTGCGACAACGGCTGCGAAACGCATTCGTTCTTTAACTCCGCTTTTCGCATCGTTGTGCCGCTGATGCAAAAGTATCCCCGCAACTTTAAGCTGTTTGCGAATGCGATGGCGCGCTCGATTGATGTGAACGCGCGCGGACTGGCGAGCGGCGTCACGTACGTCGATAAAACAACCGGGCAGACGCGCGAGATTCGGGCTCGAGCGGTGGTCGCCGCGTGCGGCACGCTTGAGACGACGCGCCTGATGATGCTTTCCACGTCGACCAAGTTCGCGAACGGCATCGCCAATTCGAGCGGCCTTTTGGGCCAAAACTTTATGGAGCACTTGGACGCGAAGGCGCAAGCCTACTTGCCCGAGTTGAGTTTCACCACTCCCTACGACGGCGACGGCATCGGCGGCTCGCACATCGTGGTGCCGTGGTTCGGCTACGACCGGCCGAAAAACACTTTCAACTTTGTGCGCGGCTTTCACATCGAGCCGTCGGCCCGCTTGGGGATGCGGCCCGACAAAAACCCGAAGAACTTCGACGGATTCGGCGCGAATTTCAAACGCGAAGTGCGCCGCTGGTACGGCACACGCGTACGGCTTTCCACGCACGGCGAAATGCTCGCGAGCGCGAAAAAGTTCGTTGAATTGGACAGCATGGTGAAGGACAAGTGGGGCATGCCGGTGCTCAAAATCCACCACCCGTGGGACGACAACGACCGCAACATGTTCAAGCAGATACAGCAGACTTTCGAGGAGATTTTGACGGCCGCCAAGGCCTCGGACATTAACATCTCGAAAGACCCGGAAACGCCCGGCGCGTCGATTCACGAATTAGGCACCGCGCACATGGGCGATGACCCCAAGACTTCCGTGCTCAACAAATGGTGCCAAGCCTGGGACGTGAAAAACCTTTTCGTCACGGACGGCGCCGCCTTCACCTCCGGCTCTCACAAAAATCCCACGCACCACATCATGGCCCTCGCCTGGCGCGCCTCAGAATACCTGGCCGACGAGCTGCGCAAAGGCAACGTTTAAGAAAGTGACAAGTGTCAAGTGAAAAGTGACAAGAAAGAGCGAAAGTTTTTGTTGTGACTTGTGACATGTCACGTGTGA
>JBBJMB010000111.1:0-10777 GCA_037719755.1 Pyrinomonadaceae bacterium | reverse complement strand
CCGTAGACGGACGGGGAGCGTTTGACAAGGGCCACCAGCGAGCGTTGCCAACGGCGCAACTTCGGCAATGTGTCTGCTACCTCTGTCGAACCATACGTCAGGGTCCCGCTTCGATAGGCGGCAACCGCGCGGTAAACACTCGAGCGCGAGCAGAGCAAAAAAGATGCGATCTCAGACGGCGTGTGACCTCTAGCACACAACAACAAAATGTGCAGCGCGAGCAAGTGGCCATAGCGCGCAGCACGCAGTTCTGTCAGCATCGCGGCTTGTTTGTCTTCAGGTATCTCAAGTATGGTTTGCCCTGGCACAGATGGTTCGCCTCAGTACATTGGTTTGGTGGTTCTTACCGATGTACCAGATTGAACTCGTCTGTGCCAATCTCATATGCTCTGGTTTAGAGGCCGAACAAAGACTTGGCCACAGCCAGCTCAGTAAATAAGACGTTATTAGAAATAACTTTTAGGATGTGTGGATGCTCGAATACAAGATGTTGCAAAGAGATCGGCGCAAGAAACTTGCGCTCACTGGACTAACCCTCAAAGAGTTCAAGGCGCTACTGCCCTCCTTCGTTGAAGCATACCGCTACAAATACGCCAGCCTCAAGACGCTCGCCGGTAAGAAGCGCAAGCGGCAAGTCGGCGGCGGGCGGCGTGGCATGCTACAGATGCCGGAACAGAAGTTGTTCATCCTGGTCTATCTCAAAGCCTACCCGCTGCAAGTCGTCATGGGCGAGTTGTTCGGGATGAATCAGTCGGCAGCGAACCAGCAGATTCATCGCCTGCTGCCCGTGGTGCGCCAAGCCTTGACCGCCATCGGCGTGATGCCTGAAAGAGAGGGGAGCCAGTTCGCACAAGCTGAACGATGCCGAACGGAAGCGGCCGATTACATCATTGACGGCACGGAGCGACGCCGCCAGAGGCCGAAAAGCTCTGAAAAACAGGCGCTTCACTACAGCGGCAAGAAGAAGGTGCATAGTGACAAGAATGTGGTGATCGTCCACACGCGTTCGAAGCGAGTCGGTTACCTCAGCCCGACGCATGCTGGCAAAACACATGATAAGAAGGTTGCCGACCATGAGCAGATTACTTACCCGCGCCGGGCAGTAGTGCACAAAGACACTGGTTTTCAAGGTTACGAGCCTGCGGTCAAGCAGACGCATCAAGTTAAAAAAAGCCGCGTGGCAAGGAGTTGACCGCGGCTGAGAAACGACACAATCGTGCGTTGTCACGAGTGCGCGTCAGAGTCGAGCATGCGATCTCTGGGATCAAGCGTGCGCGGTGCGTGAAAGACACCTTGCGCAACAGACGGCCAGAGTGTTCGGATAGTTTCATGGAAGCTGCCACAGGTTGTCACAATCTACGAGTGCGTTATCGCAAGCGGGCTTTGCGGCGATGAGCGTAAATCCTTATTTCTAATAACGTCTATAGAACGAACAATTGAAGGCCGAAGTGGAATTGATCAATTCGTGCATGATGGGGATGGAGAAGAAGTCGCAGAAGTATCGCCGCCGCTACGAAAACGTTGAGCAATACAACTCGTCGCTTTCAATAGTCTATATCGCTTCCAATTAACTCAATAAATCCGAAAGTAGAGTTCTGATCAGCTCATTGTCATCGACAATGAGAATGCGCGGCCGAGAATCGTTCTGCGTCATGAGTTGATGGCCCTAAGCGTTGGTTAATCTAAATTACTCAATGGAAGTTCGGAAGAGGCGAAAAAAAGTGTAATCTACCAGGCCGCAGGCAAAACGAGATGGGTAAAGCTGACGAGACACATCAACTTTCGTTTACTTGAGCCTGACTTGCAAGTAAATCGCGTTAGCTTGTTATAATACCGATTAAGTGACAATCACATTAATTGGGCAAAAAAAGCAACAATCCAGACGGAAATATCGGCACAACTTCGTTGCGTCATGAGTACAGCCAAGGCCCGAAACATATGATGAGGAGGCACAGTTGAAAATAATCGGGAACGCGGCGTTGGCAGCGGAGTGTGCTCGTCTGTGGCGCAAGCTGACAGCTTGCGCGACGCGCACGCAAGCTGTCAGCTTGCGCCACAGGCAACCGCCACACGCAAATATAAATAGCCGTTTAATTTCACGCGATGCAGCGCTGCCAAGAATACTGCTCACGCAGATATTCTTTTCCGCGGCCGCCGCGCTCGCCCAAGAGCAACAACAACAGCCCGCGGTGGCCGCTTCGCCGGAAGCGACGAAGGCATCAGCACAAACATCATCCGGCGGCGGTGTTGTGGTGCAACCTTTGAGCGCACGCGAAAAGTTGAATTACGGAGCGAGAGAAGCATTCTTGCGGCCGGAAAGCTACATTTTCACAGGGCTGAACGCAGCGATCACCGAAGCGACCGAACGCGATCAACCCCATAAAACAAGCGGTGATCGAACGGCCGACGGCCTGACCCGCTTTGCGATCAACTTCGGCACCCGCAGCGCGCGCAGTCTGCTCGGGTCAGGAGTCTACCCGGTGATCTTTAACCAAGATCCGCGCTATCAACCTTCGCCGCGAAAAGGCTTTCGCCGGCGTACGCTCTACGCCGCGAGCCAAGTGTTTGTCACAGAGGGAGCGCGCGGGCAGTTGCAGCCGAATTATTCGCGCCTCGGCGGCAACATCTCGGCGAGCGCTCTCGCCAATTTATGGGAGCGCAGCACTCCGGGCCGCGACCGCATCGGAGTCGGCCCGACATTCACACGCTTCGGCATCACGCTCGGCGTGGATGTGCTTTCCTTTGTCATCTTTCGCGAGTTTTTACCGGACATCAAGCGCAAGCTCTTCAACAAATGACTGCCCTTTGCGTCTTGTCTTTGCGATGCTTAGCGTTTAGGTCAGACGGACTTAAACGCAAAGATCGCAAAGAGAAGACGCAAAGGGCAAATCAAGAAGGAAAAGGCTTCAAATCTTGAAGCGAAACATAGACAAACCAGCTCGGCGCAGGTACGCTACGGCACACAAAAAAACTGAAAACGGAGGATTAAAAAGGATGGCATTTCAACTACCGCCGCTGCCTTACGACTACGACGCGCTGAGCGCAGCCATTGATGAGCAAACGATGCGGCTGCACCACGACAAGCATCACCAAACTTACGTCGACAAGTTGAACGAGGCGTTAGCGAAACACCCGGAGCTGGAGAGCCTCGGCTTGGAAGGGTTAATCCGCGATTTAGATAAAGTTCCCGAAGACATACGCGCCGCAGTGCGCAATAACGGCGGCGGTCACCTCAATCACTCTATGTTTTGGAACCTGATGTCGCCGGACGGCGGCGGCGACCCGACCGGACAGATCGCCGACGCCATCGCTGACGCCTTTGGCGACTTTCAATCTTTCAAAGAGAAATTTAGCGACGCCGGCGTCAAGCGCTTCGGTTCCGGCTGGGTCTGGCTGGTGCGCGACGGCGGCAGCAGCGGAAAGCTCCAAATCGTGTCCACGCCGAATCAAGACAATCCGATCACCGACGGGCACCTGCCCATCCTCGGCAACGACGTGTGGGAGCACGCTTATTACTTGCGCTATCAAAACCGCCGCCCCGAGTACTTAAATGCTTGGTGGAATGTGGTTAATTGGAATGAAGTTAACAAGCACCTTGAGGCGAGCGCCTCAAAGTGAGCACAGCGGGTTGCGCACCGCAACGGGTGGGCGACGGACAGCGCGCGCGCCTGTCGCCCACCCATCATGCGGCGACCCACAATTGTGATGCTATCGATCTGCGACCCGCGCGACGGCAAACAGCTGCCACTCTCCGGGCAAATGCTCAACAACCTGAGCGCCGCGCGGTTCAAACTCCATACCTAAGCCCGCAACCAAATCTTTCGACAAAAGCTCGCCGAATTCTTGGCGAGCTTTTGTCAAGAGCCGGAAATAATTAGAGGGCCGCCGGCCAGTGTCTCCCCCAAGCCATTGGCTGGCGGCCCTCAATCTCAAGATAAGTCGGCAGCGAAATCGCCTCACGCCTTAGCTTGATAACCCCTTGATTGTTGACATTGAGAATTTACAGGGGATCGCCCGCGCACGTCTGTGCGGAAAAGTACAAAGCAAGTAGATAAATTTATCCCTCTCTGCGTCCCTTTGCGTCTTCGCTTTGCGTTCGGGTGTGAATTAAACTCGAAAGGGACGCGAGAGGCGGGAACGCTTGCCGTCTCAGACCAACACTGACGTTACACCAGCGCCGCGTCTTGATGATCACGGAAAAAGTCTTCAACTTTAGCTTGCGCAGGCGCCACGCGCACGCGCAACTCGTTCATCTCCGCTGACGAGAGCGGCTTAAAAGCGCGCGCGGCAACCAGATTATGTTCGATAAACTCAAGCTTGGGCATGCCGATGACCGCCGTGGAGACGGGCAACGTGAGGGCGTAGCGAATCAACGCATCGATGTTTGCTTTGCCTAACCCATCGCCGATCAACTTCTCTTGAGCCGTCACCTTCATCAAAATAATTCCGAGATTCTTTTTCTTCGCCGCGGGCAGCGCCAGCTCCTCAAACCGATTGGCGCGCGCCGGGTTCATCGCCATCTGCACGCAATCCAAATCATGGCGCTCAATTGCTTTCGCCATCACCGCGCCGTCCGTGTGACTCGTAATGCCGATGAATCTGGCCACCTTTTGTGCGCGCAATTCGTAGAGCGCTTTAAGCGCGCCGTCGCTCGCTTCGATGCGCGTCAGATCCTCGATTCCGCCGAGGCTGTGAATGTGCAGCACATCAACGTGGTCAGTTTGCAAACGCTTTAGACTTGCTCCACTTCGCGCAACGCCGCATCGCGTGAGCGAGCGCGCTCAGGCACTTTGGTCGCGAGCCAAGTTTCTCGGCGGCGCGTTTTCATCACCATCCCGACTCTGGTTTCGCTCATGCCGTTGCCGTAGTCGATGGCTGTGTCCAGGTAAGTGATGCCGGAGTCGAGCGCTTGATTGAGCACGCGCAGGGCTTCTTCTTCATCGCGGTACATCAGAAACCGGCTGCCGCATCCGAAAGCCAAGATCGGCACGCTCGCGCCGGTACGGCCGAGCGTGCGTTGCGGCAATTTGCCCGGCGTGCCGTAAGCAGGGTGAGGCATTGCGGCGGCGGCCGTCACGGACAAAGCAGCTTTGCCGATGAACTTGCGGCGATCAATTTTGTTACGGGTCATGTCTGTCGTTCAGCCTCTCTCACCTTAATTAGCACGGCGTGTCCGCAGCATCACTCGACCTTCGAGCTTTTCGCGTTGGTGCCTGTGTACGACACGCGCCAGATCGATTTTGATCCGTCGTCAGCCACCAACAGCGCGCCGTCTTTGGCCACGCTGACGCCGACGGGCCGGCCCCAAACATCGCCCTCGGCCGTGACAAAGCCGGTCATGAAATCTTCATACTCGCCGCTGGCGCGACCCTTTTCGACGGGAATGCGGACGACTTTATAGCCGGTGCGGCGCGAGCGATTCCAAGAGCCGTGCTCCGCAGCGAAAGCGTCCAATCGGTAATCCTTGGGGAACTGTCGGCCGGTATAAAAGGCCATTCCGAGCGACGCCGAGTGTGATTGCAAAAGAACGTCCGGGACTACGACTTTCCTTTTAATTCGGGGCGTTTGCCGGCGTGCCGCGGATCCTGTAAAGAACCCATGTAATACCAGGGCCAGCCGTAAAAAGCGCCCGGCTGCACGCGCGTCACATAGTCTGGCACAAGATGATCGCCCAGACCATCGCGCTCGTTAACGGATGTCCACACGTCGCCGGTCTCAGGATGCAGAGCCAATCCGACCGGATTTCTAATGCCGGTGGCGTAATCGCGCTCGTTTTTGCCGTCGGGGGTAAACTCAAGAATGCGTGCGCGCCTTTCCTCGTCCGCCACATCTTCCGGCTTTTCCATCACGTTTGATTTTGAACCGACTGAGACGAACATTTTTTTGCCGTCTTTGGAAAAAACGATGTCGCGCGTCCAGTGGCCGCCGCCGCGCAAACGACCGCCGCCGGGAATGTTCGCCACGATCATTTCCTGAGCGCCGCGCGCCTTTGTGTCGCCGCTTTTGTAAGCGAAGCGCACCACCGAATCGGTATTAGCCACGTAGACATATTGCGGGTTCGCGCCCGCGGGGTAGAAAGCGATGCCGAACGGCTGGGACAAGCCTTCAGCGAAAAGCTCATTTACTTCCGGCTGACCGTCGGAGTTCGCGTCGCGCAGCAATCTGATTTGCCCGGGTTTGCTTTCCGCCACAAACAAATCGCCGTTCGGCGCGGTGCGGATGATGCGCGGGTCGCTCATGCCCGTAGCGAACACTTCAACCTTAAAGCCGGCGGGCACCTGCGGCAGCGCGCCTGCGGGGCGGGGGATCATTTTGGGTCCGTTATCAACTGACTTGGTGGCAAACGGAGCGGGCAAATCGGCCACGGTTAAGCGGCGCCGGAGGCCCGGAGCGTCGGTCGTCCAATCGCCCTTCGCCGCTTCGCCGGTTAACACTTCAGGGCGCAACGCGCCGGAGCCAAGCGCAGCACGCTGAGCCGCACCCTTAATGAACGGAATGAACGCAGCGATAACGACCACGAGTACGGCCATCATCACCAGAAATTGCGGCTTTACACCACCGCGCGCCGAACGAGTGAACTTCATACGACTTTCTTAACCCTCCAGATTTAGATCAATAAGTTATTCGAATCTCGGGAAAGACCGAAGTTTACGTTAATCCGTAGCCTTCCGCCAAACAGTGGGAAGAGAGTGACAAAAGGAGTGACAAGTGACATGTGACGAGAAAGAAAAGGGCCGCAAGCGTACGAGACCCGAGGCCGCTCCAAGTCGCCGCTTTCTTCGCTTTTCTTGTCACTTGTCACTCGTCACTTGTCACTTCCTAAATAACTCCGCCTTTGACGCGCACCTTTTTCTGCTCGTCGATGTAAACTTTGACTTTGGTGCCTTCTTTGATGACTGCGTTTTTTCCTTTTTGAAAAACCCAAAGACGCCGAACAGCGCCACCAGTGCGATGGTTGTGCCGGTTTTGTCGCCGCCCTCTTTGCCTTGGGAGGCGCGCAGTTTAATTTTCTGGCCGTCGACCGTGGTGGTTGACTCGACTCTGATGCCGAGCTTGCCGCCTTTGCCGAGCCGGCCGCTTTTTTCGGCCGCCGAGATGGTACCTTTGGCGATGGTTCCTTTGGCGATCACAATTTGATTATTAATCAACAGATCTTCTTCAACCTTGAAGGTCACGGGATCGCCTTCGGTCGCGGTTTTACTTGAAATCTCCTCAGTGGTGACCACCGCCAGCTCCGTTCCGTCAGGGATCACCAATTCATCGCTTTGAGTATTTGCGCTTGTGGAGTTTTTGAGGATTGGGGCGGGCATCGCCGTTTGCCCTAACAAAGTCACGATCAGGCAGCAGGTGATCGCTCGCATCACTTGCCCGCTCAAATTGATGGGAAGCTTAAACATATCAGAAATTCTCCTTAACGAAGGGTTTAAGTGCGCGGTTGAAGTTCGATCTCCAAAGGCTTGCCGCCGCGCTTGATTCGTATGCGAACTCGATTTGAATTTGCTTTGGCTAAGGCCGCCTCAACCTCCGGAATGGTCCGCACCGCTTGTCCGTTGAGCTCTTCGATGACATCGTTGATTTTGATGCCGGCGGCGGCGGCCGGTCCCGAAGCGTCGACAACCGTGACGATTAGTCCTTTGGCATTTGCAAGGCTCAGCCGGGCGGCCATCTCGGCCGTGAGCGGCTCGACCCTTAAGCCAAGCTTTCCTTTGCCGCTTGCGGCGGGCCGCTCGGGCGCTCGCGCTTCATCTTTACTGACCGCGGAAGTGATCGTCAGCTGACGGCTTGCGTTGTCGCGCAGCACGGTCAGCGCCAGAGCGGCGCCCGACGGAAGTCGTGTTATTTGTCGGCGCATGCCGTCGGTGTCATTGATCGGCACATCGTTGACAGCCGTAATCACATCTTTTCGCTCCACGCCTGCTTTGGCGGCCAAGCTTCCTTGCTCGACGACGCTCACCATCACACCGCGCGTCTCCCGCAGCTTCAAGGACGCGGCGAGCGCGGGCGTCAGATCCTGAACGACAAGGCCGAGGGCGACGCGAGGCGGCGTCGGCTGAGGCGCTGTGCTCGGAACCACGCCGGGCGTCTTCACGAACTCATTTTTCGCTTTTCGATGCGCGCTGACCGCGCGGATTAACTCGGCTTTCGCTCCCGCCTTGCGCAACTCCGCTTCGATCTCACCAGTCAACTCAAAATCAACTCCGCGTTGTTGAACTTGACGCACCAGCTCGCCCATCGTGAGACCCCCGATTTGCAGCGCCTCGAGCAAGCCGTTCTTCGTGATTGGTTTAATGCTCTGCGGTTGAACGACAATGGCGGAAAAAAACAAAATGCAGATGAGACCTGCTCTCAAAACGCGCGCGCGGCCCGAGATGTCATAATTCATGTGCCTCACCCCGTGCATCGCCACGCGTCATCTTGGCTGTGATGCACGCGACCAAATTAATTACCAGTGTTTGTGTGTGAAAGGAAGCGGCTTGCAGAGCGCAGTCGTGCTAACCGATTCGCTCAAAGAGCCTTCACCGCATCTTTCGCGGTTCGCTCCCGCCTACCGCAAGCCACATCTTATCACGAGGCCCATTAAAATTTCTCTCAACCCGGAAAACAAGGGCAGGGTGTCCTGAATCTGCTCAACAGCGATGACCCGAGTGGAGCGAGCGGCGTCAACCGAGAGGTAACACCGGGGCCGACGAGCAGCATCGTGCACTCACTAAAGGATCTCAAACGAGGCTCGACTTTATACCTGATCGATTGAAGCCGAACAGCTATCAGATTTGAGTCCGAAACGTCAATTAAGCGTCCGATAACGCCTTAAGCTTTTCATATAGTTCGCCCGAAAGGTAATAGCTCAATGCGGAGAGAGCGGGTCAGTACCGCCTGCTTAAGCTGGCGGGTCATCTTTCAGTGAGCACCCGCCCAGCTTAAGCAGGCGGTACTGACCGCTCCCGCTCCGAGCCATTACCTCACAAAATCTTCACACCAACTAACTCCGCTTTCACTTTTCAGTAGTGGCACAATCGGGGAGACACAAACAATGCGGCGGATTGACGCGGATGAGGAAGAACCATCGATTAAATCTGCCTCGTCCGCGTTCATCCGTGGCTCATCTCTTGGCCTTAGTCACTACCCATTCTTCTAGCTTCCGAACTGCGATTGATACAGACTTCTCAATACAAAGAAGGAGAAAAAGGCGTAGAAAGCCGAACAAACCAAAAGCGCGATTTCGCGCCAGAGCGGCGCCCGCAACTCGCGGGGCAGGAAACGTCGGTTGACGATAAAGATCTGCACGCCGCCGATCACCAGTACCAAGCCAGCGACGTTGGCCAAGATGGTAAACAACTTCATCGGCGAGGCCGAGCGAATGGCGATGACGCCCCAGAGCGAAAACACCACCAGGATGCCGTAGTAAATTTTACGAATTCCTCCGCGCTTCCAGTCGCGCAACCGTCCGTTCGACATCCACATCGCGTCGGTCACAGTCCGCACTAAGATGTCCGTATTTCCGAGCTGCGTTTTAAAGAGAATCCAGAATCCGTTAAAGAGCGTGACAAACCAAAAGCCGGGCCAGATGCGCTGGCCAGATATTTGGCTTGGTATGCGCCTGCGGCCAGACCCTGCATGTCGGTTCCGTGCGGCACAATGTGGGTCGCCAAATTGACGTTCAGAAACATGCCGAGAAAACAAAAAGCGCCCCAGACCCAGATTTGATCGGCGTGCACGTAGCGCAGCCACTCTTTCCAGCGTCGCAAATTCTCCGGATTTATTTCAAAGACTTTGCCCACATGAGAGAGTTGTATTTCGTGGCCGCCGATGGCGCTCGGGATCGCCCCGACTTTCGCGCCCATGCCAAAGCCTTTGTCGCGCACCCAATTGGTGACCGTCAGATTGCCGAGTCCGCCGGAGCCGGCCGTGGCGGCCAGTGCCCCGATTAATCCCCAATCGATGGGCCGCGGAAGGCCAGAGAATTGAAAGAACCCTTTAAAAGTTTCCCACCAGTGCGGAAGCGGCACGTAAGCGATGTTGACGAAAAGCAAAAAGCTGAACACCACCGCGAGCATCGTCCAGGCGAAATACTCAAGCATACGTTCGATGGTGCCGCCAAAGGAAAGAATCAAAACCACGGCGAAAATCAAGACGGTCGCAATCCACGCCAAACTTTCCCTGTTGCCCGCCTCAGGCACTTGGCCCGCCCACGCGCTAAAAAGAGTGGCGGCGGCCGTGCCGGCCAAGGCGGGCCAGCCCAGTTGCAGAAATCCGACGAAGGTGTAAAAAAGCGCCCAGAATTTCGGCCCCGGTTTAAGGCGCATAATGCCGCCGTAAATCGGCTCGCCTGTGTACAGCGTGTAGCGTATGGCTTCGAGATTGAAGATGACCTGCAGCACAATGGCCATCGTGACGATGAGAAAGATGGAGGAGGAGTATTTGACGGCGGCCGCAGGGCCGATCAGCCACTCGCCGCCGCCGATGGACGTCGCAGCCATCACGGCGCCCGGCCCAATGACGCGCAAAAGATTGCGGAAACCAAAAGCCGGAGGCGCCGGCAATTCATCCATTTCCCAAGGCGGCAGTTCCCCGTGAGGGCGAGAAGAAATTGTTTTCAAACGATCCTCCACGCAAAGCTAAGTTTGAGAGAGCGACGAGACGATTACTTCGGAAAACTAGAACGAGTAGCGGATGAGGTGACGAGCCGACACCCTCATGTGCGTATCAGACGAAAGTTTCGAACATTTTCGAGCGCCCAGTATAACTATGTGAATCAGTAGTTGAAAACGGGCTTGCT
>JBBJMB010000110.1:0-10801 GCA_037719755.1 Pyrinomonadaceae bacterium | reverse complement strand
CGGCGGAAGCATCCTCTTGCTTACATCCGGCACTTTACGTATAATTCTTGGCTTGGCCTATGCGCGGGATTTTGTCCGGTGGGTTTTAGCGCCCACTTTTTCTTTTGCGCGTGATGACGTTTCGAGGCGTTGAGCGAGCGGTCATGGATGCGACGACTTCGATTGCCGAGCGGGTGCGTGAGATGGCGGCGCGCATCGCCGCCCGGTTGGACTTAGAGCTGGTGCATGTGGAAGTGGCGCGCGGCTCCGGACGCGGCGCCGTTATTGTGCGAGTGTTTATAGACAAGCCGGAAGGCGTCGGCCATGAAGATTGCGCGCGCGTGAGCTATGAGCTGGGCGCCACGCTCGACGCGGAAGATTTTATTGCCGCGGCCTACACGTTGGAAGTCTCGTCGCCCGGCCTCGAGCGCGGGCTTTACAGTTTAGATGATTACCGCCGCTTTGCCGCCCGGATGGCCAAGCTCAAAACGCGACAGGCCGTCGGTGGCCAGCGTAATTTTCGTGGTTGGATCGTGGGAGTTGAGGGCGAAGAGGTGATCTTCGATGATCGCACCAGCGGCCGGGTGCGCATCGCTTTTGAAATGATCGTTAAAGCCAACCTCGAAATTGACGTGGAAGAGGAGTTTCGGTTGGCACGTGAACGCGAGCAGGCGGCGCTCTCCGCCGCACACGGAAAAAATACTTAAAGCATTCGGGCAGGATTCGGTGATCGGAAACTTATGAGTTCAACCATCGCGCAGAATATCGAGGCGCTCTGTAAAGAGCAGGGCATCGACAAAGAGCTGGTCATTGCCGCCGTCAAAGAGGCCGTCCGCGCCGCTGCCCGCAAGCAGTTCAAAGCCAACGACGAAATCCAAGTGGAGTGGAACCCAGAGGTGGGCATCGAGCTGTTCGCTTCAAAAGTGGTTGTCGAAGATGTGTCCAATCCGCTCGCCGAACTTTCACTGGACGATGCGCGCGAATTGGCCGGCGATGAAGTGGACATCGGCGACGAATTGCAAATTCCTCTGCCGATGGAAGAGATGGGCCGCATCGCCGCACAAACCGCCAAACAAATCCTTTTTCAAAAAGTGCGCGACGCCGTCCGGGCGAACGTCTACGACCAGTATGTGGACAAGATCGGTGACCTCGTCAACGGATTCGTGAAGCGCTTCGAGCGCGGCAACATTATCGTTGATTTGAGCACCATCGAATCCATCCTTCCTCGCACGCAGCAATCGCGCGGCGAGCAGTGGAATCAGGGCGACCGTATCCGCGTCGTTATTAACAGCGTTTCCAAGGAATCGAAGGGCCCCCAGGTGGAGACTTCGCGCACTTCGCCCGAGCTTTTGCGCAGACTTTTTGAAATGGAAGTGCCGGAGATTTACGACGGCACGGTGGTCATCAAGTCGGCCGTACGCGAGCCCGGCGAGCGCGCCAAAATTGCCGTTTCCTCCAATGAGCGCGACGTAGACCCGGTTGGCGCGTGCGTCGGCATGAAGGGTTCACGAGTGCAAGCGATCATTCGTGAATTGCGCGGAGAAAAGATCGACATCATCGAATGGTCCGACGAACCGTCTGTGTTTGCGGCCAACGCTCTTTCGCCGGCGAAGGTCAATCAGGTCCGCATCACAGACATCGAGCATCGCCAAATGGAAGTGATCGTCAATGAGGACCAACTTTCACTGGCAATTGGCAAGCGCGGCCAAAACGTACG
This sequence comes from Pyrinomonadaceae bacterium, assembly GCA_037719755.1. Lineage (GTDB taxonomy): Bacteria > Acidobacteriota > Blastocatellia > Pyrinomonadales > Pyrinomonadaceae > JBBJMB01. Next base: position 9,105 of record JBBJMB010000110.1, on the reverse strand, counting down.
CTTGGCGACTAAGCTCGTCGGTTGGAACATAGACATTCGCAGCGAGGGAGAAATCAAACGCGAAGTGACGGAGCAGATGGGCGGCACCATCGCTTTGAGCGGTCCGGTGCCGCTGTCCGCAATTCAAGGCGTGACGGCTGCGGCGATGGTCGCGCTGGCCGAGCACGGCATTGAAGACGTGGACAGCTTGGCCGCGACCTCGATTGATGATCTGTCTGAATTTCTTGACACAAGTATTGACGAAGCACAAGCCATCCTCGCTTCCGCCCAGGCTGTGGTCGCGGCTCGCGACGTCCAGCTTCAGGAATCCGGGGGAGCGAGTGCTAATCCGGCCGCCAACGGCAAGGCGCAAGGAAATGACGGCGGAGCAGCAGCAGCAGCAGCGGCCGCACCCGGTACGGAAGGACCTCATGAGGTGGAGCCTTCCGAGGCGATGATCGCCGAAGGTTACGATGAAGCCGTGCGGAAGGTACGCCGTTTCAAGCTGAGCCGAACATTCTGGCCGCAGCATCAGTTGATGCGGTGGCGCTCACAGAGGCCGAGGCTTTTTCCGAAGGCGAGCTTCTTTTGCAAGGAGCTGGCCGTGATCTGCGCGCCGAGACGATTACGCCGGCGCCCGACGTGCTCGCAACTGAGGCCGCGGCGCAAGACACCTTAGCAGCAAATGAAGAGGAGACTTTAACGGAAGACACCGAAGCGATTTCGCCAACCGCTGATTTCGCGAGTGAATCTTCCGCGCCCGAAGTCAATGTCTCTGAAACAGCTGGCGAAGCAACCGTGCCGCGAAACAACGACGACGCCAACCAGCCAAACGAGAAGCAACCAGATGCTTTCTCGGATCAAGACAGTTAAGCCGGGCGTGCGCTGTGGGCTGAACAAGCTCGGAGCGCACGCCCGGTCGCCGTAAGAATTCACCCGCCTCGCACGCTTTTCCGTTGATGACGGTTTCGCGCGACAACAGCAGATGGGTGAATGAAAGTTCGGGGCCTTGTGACACATGTCCCGCACCACATTTGAAGCGTGCGACGCCGTTTTAGCGAAAGCGTCGGAAAAGGAGTTCATGATTTCTTCCAAGGTACGTATTTACGATTTAGCGAAGGAGCTTAAGCTCGACTCGAAGCGCCTCATCGAAGAAGTGCGCCGCGAAGGTATTGATGTGAGCGTTCCCTCCAACTCTGTCTCCAAAGAATTGGCGGACAAGATTCGCGGCAAGTATTTCCCGAAGAAAGAGCCGGTGGCAACGCGCTTAATCCGCGTGGTGAAGAAGGCCGCGCGACCCGCCCACGAGGAAGGCACAGAGTCTTATATTTCCGACGAAGACCTGCAGCATGACGTGGATTTTTCGCCGTCTCAGGAATTGCCGTCGACCGCCGTCGAAGCGGCACCCGTTGCTCCGGAACCCGCGGCGCGTCCCTACACCGCGCGCATCGTCAAGAGACTTGCTCCGGCCACTCGCGCCGAGCAGCCTTCCGAAGAGGCGAACGAACCGATGGTCGCAGTTGCTTTGCCTGATCTTGAAGTAGAAGAAGAAATCACAGCTCCAAGCGTCGCCGAACCCCATGAAGCCGCTTTGAAAACCGAAGACTACGACGTTCGCGAGGCTCACGCCGTCTCCGCGCAACCTGCCGGCGGCCAGTCGTTCGTCGGCGCACAGCCCGTTCCCGGGGCACGCCAGGTCAAGGTGCTGCGGCTGACTCAGGCGGCGCTCAGCGCCGGCATACGTCACGGCGAGCGCGCACCGGAGGTGCCACGTCCGCCTGTCGCGCCGCCTCCTGCTCCAGTTGTTTCCCCGCGCGATCGTGACCGCCGCAACCGAGGCGACGAAAAGCCGGCGGCGCAACAAGAAGCGCGCCCGGAACGAATGGGCACGCCGGGCGAGACCGCGACACCACAAACGACATACATTCCTCCGCCGGACGCGCACAAACGCCGATCTCGCGCGGGAGCGCGCGGCGCCCGCAGACCGGGCGACAACGGGCGAGGCGGCGGCCGCTTTGAGCGAGACTTTGTGCCGCCGCCGAAAGCGCTCACAATTGAAGAGCGCATCGCCGGCACGCTTAACATGGCTCCCGCGGGAACGAATCTTAAAACGGCTCGCTTGGTGGAAGGCTCATCCGTCAAGGAGTTCGCCGAAAAGCTCGGCATTAAGCCGAAAGATGTGGTGTCGCTGCTGCTTCAGCGAGGCATTTTCGCGACCATCAACCAACCGCTCAACGATGAGCTGGCGATTGATCTGGGCCGCCGCTTCGGGTACGAAGTCAGCTTTGTTCCCTTTGAGGAAATGGTCGCCGAGCAAGAATTTGAGGAATTGATCGCCACCGACGCCGATGATGTTCAACTGCCGCGCGCGCCCGTCGTCACGGTGATGGGTCACGTCGATCACGGTAAAACGTCGCTGCTTGATGCCATCCGCGCAACCGAAGTGGCGGCCGGCGAAGCGGGCGGCATTACGCAGCACATCGGCGCCTACAGCGTCAGCGTGCCGAGCCCAGACAACCCGGCCGAGCTGCGCCGCGTGGTTTTCTTAGATACGCCCGGCCACGAAGCCTTTACGTTAATGCGCGCTCGCGGAGCGAAGGCGACCGACGTGGTGGTGCTGGTGGTGGCGGCGGACGACGGCGTGATGCCGCAAACCATTGAAGCAATCGAGCACGCCCGCGCCGCGCGCGTGCCAATCGTGGTGGCCATCAATAAGATCGACAAACCTGACGCCAATCCAGATCGCGTAAAACAAGAGCTCTCCAGACAAGGACTGCAACCGGTGGAGTGGGGCGGCGACACGGAAATGGTGCTCGTCTCAGCCAAAAAGAGAGAAAACCTTGAGAATCTACTGGAAACGATTTTGCTCACCGCGGATATCTTGAATCTGCGCGCAAGCCCGTCCAGACTCGCATCGGGGGTGGTGCTTGAGGCAAAACTTGACCGCGGCCGCGGCTCCGTCGCCACCGTGCTGGTTCAGCAAGGCACGCTGCACATCGGCGATCCGTTTATCGTCGGGCAGATCTTCGGCAAAGTCAGAGCGATGTTTAATGATCGCGGCGAGTCGACCACCGAGGCCGGCCCCGCGACGCCCGCCGAAGTGCTCGGACTACAGGGCGTGCCGCAGGCGGGCGATAGCCTGCAAGTCGTCGCCGACGTCACGCGCGCTCAGCAGATTTCGCACAGCCGTCAAATGATGCAGCGTCAAAACACGCTGCTGCAGACGACGCGGCGCGGCATCGAAGCGCTCGGGCAAAAAGAAGTCAAAGAGTTGCTCGTCATCCTTAAGGCCGACGTACAAGGATCGGTCGAGGTACTGAAGAGCACGCTACAGAAGCTCTCCACCGAGCGGGTGAAGGTTAAGGTCGTGCGCTCGGGCGTCGGCGCCATCACCGAATCCGATGTGCTCCTCGCCTCCGCGACGCAAGCCGGCGAAACGAGCACCGCGGTCGTCATCATCGGGTTTAACGTGCGGCCGGAGGTGCGAGCTACAGAACTGGCGAAGCAAGAGGCGGTCGACATTCGCTTGCACTCGATCATCTACAAAGTCGAGGAAGAAATTCACGCGGCGATGATCGGCATGCTCGATGCCATCGAGCGCGAACTCATTCTCGGCCGCGCCGAGGTGCGCGAAGTGTTCCGCGTGCCAAGGCTTGGCGCGGTGGCCGGTTGCAGGGTGATAAACGGCGTGGTGCGCCGCACGGCCCGCGCGCGCTTGATTCGCGACGGCGTGGTCGCTTGGGAAGGCGGCATCGCCTCCGTGCGCCGCTTCAAGGAAGACGTCTCAGAAGTGCGCGAGGGTTTTGAATGCGGCATCGGCCTCGAAGGCTTTAACGACATCAAAACCAGCGACCAGATCGAGGCCTACATCATTGAGAAGGTGGCCGCGACAGAACTGTAGGAAAGGATGAACGATGAACGATGAACGATGAAGTTCAAGACAAGGGGTATTAATTCATTCTGTTCTGAACTTCATCGTTCATCGTTCATCGTTCATCGTTCATTTTATGTTGCGTCGTTCTGAGAAAGTGGCCGAGCTGGTGCGAGACGAGATCCTGCAGATCGTGGGATTTGAGCTGGAGGATCCGAAGGTGGCGAGCGTCACGGTGACGGAGGTGCGCATGTCTGAGAATCTGCGTGAGGCTCGTGTTTTTGTCACCGTGATGGGAACCAATCGAGAAGGCAAGCAAGCCATTGAGGCGCTACGCAAAGCTGCGCCTTTTGTGCGGCGCCAATTGGGCGCGCGCTTGAATATGCGTAGGTCGCCCGAGGTTTACTTTGTTCGAGATACGGTTGAAGAAAAGGCGTTGCGCGTAGAGCAGTTGTTGACGGAATTGGGATCAAGCACAGAGCACGACTTGCCTGACACCACAGCCCAAGAGACACCGGAAAAGAGGGGGGAGGCTTAAAGGCGGGAAAGCGCGCTACGTGTTTGATGCGAGGACGCGCTTCGGGCTTTTCGGCTTGATCATTGAATGCTCAGTCAAGTTGTCGAATTAATCGAACAAAAGCGTCGCTTTGCGATTACCTCGCATGTGCGCCCGGACGGAGACAGTTTGGGTTCATCGCTTGGCCTCAGCTGGCTGCTCGGGGCGCTCGGCAAGGAATCCGAGGTGATTATGCGCGACCCGGTGCCGCGCGCGTACCTGAGGCTTCCGGGCGCGAACAATGTGCGCGTCACGCCGCGCATTGACCGTCCCTACGACGCAATTTTCGTGATCGAGTGTTCCGACATTTCGCGTCCCGGTCTGATCGACTTGGACAAGCAGTTGGTGGTTAACATCGACCACCATTCAACGACAGCTCTTTTCGGCACAATCAACTGGATCGATGCGACCGCGTCGGCCGTGGGCGAGATGATCTACAATCTCTGCAAAGCCCTCGGCGTGCGCGTCACCAAAGAGATCGCCGAGTGCGTTTACACTGCGCTCTTAACGGACACAGGGTCTTTTCATTACTCGAACACCACGGAGCGCACTTTCAAAATCGCATCCGAACTGGTGCGCGCCGGCGTCAAACCGGCGAAGATTTCGCAGGCGGTCTTCAATAACTACGAGTGGAGCAAATTGATGCTTCTCAGTCAGGTGCTCGCCACCATTCGCCATGACCGCACGGGAAGAATCGCCTGGCTGCATCAGACTTTGGAGATGCAGCAAAACACCTTTGCCACAGAGGATGACGGCGACGGCATGGTTAATTATCCGATGAGCGTCGGAACGGTCGAGGCGGTCGCGTTTATCAAAGAGTGCGCGCCGGGCGCTTACCGCGTCAGTCTGCGCTCAAAAGGCGACATCAACGTCGCCCGCATCGCCGAGATGTTCGGCGGCGGCGGCCACCGCAACGCTTCCGGCTGCACATTGAAAGGCGAGTGGGCCGAGGTCGAGGGGGAGATCGTAGGCCTTTTGTCCGACGCCGTTGCCAAGCGCGATGAGCTTGATACGACCGATGGCAACGGCTACCGGCCTCAATCAGAGGCGTTGGTTTAAGGGATTTTCCGAACTTCATTTCCCGACAATTAAATTGGCAGATGCGGCGGCAACGGCCCGGGACTTGGCACCCTATGACATGGTTTCGCAAGAAAAAATCGGAGCTGGAATCCGTTCCGGCGGATGAGCGGCGCGTTAAGACCGAAGGCATTTTCGTCAAATGCCCCGAGTGCGACACGGCGCTGTTCAAGCGAGACCTCGAAGACTCTTCGCAAGTGTGCTCGGCCTGCACCTATCACTTTCGTTTGGACGCCCGCACGCGCCTCGCGTTGCTCTACGACAACGCCGAATATGAAGAGACGGACGCGGATGTGACCTCAACCGACCCGCTGGAATTTGTCGATACCAAGCCCTACACCGTGCGCCTCGAGCGGGCGCGCCGCGCGTCAGGATTGCCTGAAGCGATCCTCAATGCGCGCGGCACCATCGGCGGCCACCAGGTTTTCGCCGGCGTGATGGACTTCAACTTTTTGGGCGGCTCAATGGGCTCGGCTGTGGGAGAAAAAGTGACGCGCTTAATTGAGCGCGCCATCGACGAACGCGCGGCGGTCATCACGGTTGCGGCTTCGGGCGGCGCGCGCATGCAAGAGGGCACGCTTTCGCTGATGCAAATGGCGAAAATCTCCGCCGCCCTCGGCCTGCTCGACGACGCGCGGCTTCCCTTCATTTCAATTCTCACTGACCCGACCACCGGCGGCGTGACGGCAAGCTTCGCGATGCTTGGCGACGTCATCATCGCGGAGCCAAAGGCGCTCATCGGTTTTGCGGGCCCGCGTGTCATCGAACAGACCATCCGCCAAAAGCTGCCGAAAGATTTTCAGCGCTCAGAGTTTCTGCTGCAACACGGCATGATCGACGCTGTGGTTGACCGCCGAGAGATTCGTCCTTTCCTGATCAACGTGCTCAACTTTATGGTTAACCCGGCCCTCTCGCAACGAGCGCCGCAAACAACCGCTGACGGCAACGGGTACTACCCGACCTTCATTAAGCCCGCCGAGAATCCGCTTCCCGCAGTAGTTGTGCCCGTCGCCAAGCGCAAACCGTAAATCGTGAGGCCGTCGATGAATTTCGCTGAGGCGCTTCACTACCTTTCGAGTCTCGGACACGAATCGCTGTCGATTAAACTCGGACTGCACAACACAAAGCGATTGTTGCATCAACTTGGCGATCCGCAACGTTTCGGCGCGCCCGCCGTGCAAATCGCCGGCACCAACGGCAAAGGCTCAACGGCGGCGATGTGCGAAGCAATCTGCCGGGCCGCAGGGCTCCGCACGGGACTTTACACTTCACCTCACCTCATCTCGATCACCGAGCGCATACGCATCGGCGGCGCGGCGCTTGATGAGGACGTGTTCGCCGGATGCTGCGGCGAGGTGCGCGCGGCGGCCGCACACCTCGCCGCGCAAGAAGGAATTTATCCGACCTTCTTTGAGCAAGTAACGGCCATCGCTTTTCTCGCTTTCCGCGAATTCAAAGTGGATTTAATGATTCTCGAAACGGGCCTCGGCGGGCGTCTCGACGCCACGTCCGTCGCGGCCGCTCGCACGGTGGCGCTCACGCCGATCTCTTTTGATCACCAAGAATACCTCGGGGAAACGCTCGCTCAAATCGCGGCGGAAAAGGCGGCGATTATTCGGCCCGGCGCGCGCGCCGCGGTGATCGCACCGCAACCGGAAGAAGCGCAACGCGTGATCGAAGAGCAAATCAAACTCGCTGAGGTGCGCCGCGTGGACGTCTCAAGTTGTCACATCGAACACGCGGACGCATGGGGGCGCTTCACCTTTTCATATCGCACAATTCGCGCTCACTACGAACACATCCAATTGAGCTTACCCGGCCGACATCAATTAATTAATGCCGCGGTGGCCATTGAGCTCTGCGAACTTCTGGGTGCGGAAAACTTGACGATACCGCGTGCGGCCGTCGCGCAAGGATTAGCTACTACCCGGCATCCCGGGAGAATGGAATTTGACGGCCAAAACCCAATCGTGCTGTTTGACGGCGCGCACAACGCGGCCGGCGCCGCGGCGCTACGCAGCTACCTGGACGAATTCATCCGGCGCCCGATTGTGATGATCTTCGCGGCGATGCGCGACAAGGATTTGACCGGGCTGGCCGCGACACTCTTTTCCGCCGCGCGCAAATTAATTCTCACTACCGTAGACAATCCGCGCTCAGCAAGCATCGAGGAATTGAGACGCCTCGCCACCGCGCAGCTTGTCGATGATCGCATCGTCGCTGTGGCCGCGTCGCCCGCCGAAGCGCTTCACCTGGCCAGAAAACTTGCATCGCCAAAGGATCTTATCTGCGTGACCGGCTCGCTGTACCTCGTCGGTGAAGTTAAAGCGGTTCTAAAGGACAGCCGGGAGGCGGAAGGATGAAAGCTAGGGATGAAAGAAGTTCAATTACAGTTCTTCCGTCCTTATGTTTCATCCTTCATCCTTCCGCCTTCATCCTTCCAAAGCTCCGCGCTTTTCTTTTTCCCGCTTTTGGATTACAAAAGCAGGCATGGATACCTTTCACCCGCCCGCTAGTGATGCTCCCGAGGTGCTGGAGAGCAGAGACGTTTACACCGGCCGCATCTTCACGGTTTCCGTGGATACTGTGCGTGAAGGCGAAAAGACTTATGAGCGCGAAGTTGTGCGCCACCCGGGCAGCGCCGCGGTAATCGCCGCGTTTGACGATCAAACGGTGGCTCTCGTTAAGCAGTACCGACATCCGGCCGTGCGGTACTCGCTGGAGCTGCCGGCCGGCAGTCGCGACATGGCTGAAAAACCCGAAGAGTGCGCGGCTCGCGAGCTCGAAGAGGAACTCGGCCTGGTGGCGCGCGAACTTATTCCCCTCGTTGAGTTCTTCGTTTCGCCCGGATTTTGCGCCGAGAAGATGTGGATCTTTTTGGCGCTCGGGTTGGAGGAAACAACTCAACGCTTGGAGGACGACGAATTGATTGAAGTGGTGCGGCTTAGTTGGCCGCGCGTGCTGGAGATGGTCTCTGACAATGAAATCGAGGATGCGAAAACAATGATCGGATTAATTTTCGCCGCCAAGCATCTTGGGATTCCAACTGAATTTTAGAGTGTTTTTTAATCCCGGCAATTGTTCGTCAGCGAGATGCGCGACAAGTGAGTTTTTCGCGCTTAAGCGCGAAGTCCGGTTGACCGTTTAATGATGCCTCTTCTACACTCAACAATATTGTGAGCACGCCTGGCGAGACATACCCGCACGACCCACTTGATCCTCAAACGATTCTGCCGCCGGCGACGACGATCAATCCCGACAACCCGCCCTACAGTCTGCTTTCCGCCATCGGCGTATGGCTGATGAGCATCGCGCTGCTTGTGGTCGCCAACCTGATTGCGCTCGCGGGCTACGTGCTTTACAAGCACGGAGCGGCGATTGACCTCGCGCAAGTGAGAAGCGTTTTTGAGACGAATCAACGAGAATTGATTTTCGTTTCCCTGCTCGGCATCGTTCCGGCCCACTTGCTGACGCTTTTGATAATTTGGGCGGTTGTTTCCCAATTGGGCCGCTATCCTTTCTGGCCAACCATCGGGTGGGAATGGTCGCCGGGCATGAGGCTGCCAATGAGCGTGGCCGTCAGCCTGGTGATGTTGACGACGGGCCTGGCCCTGACGTGGAT
>JBBJMB010000109.1:0-10838 GCA_037719755.1 Pyrinomonadaceae bacterium | reverse complement strand
GCCGCTTCCGCTTTTAACCGACCCCAATCGCCGGATTACGCGGATTTATGGAAAGCACAGGTTCTTGCCAATCTGGGCGACACGAGCGTTAGTGGTGATAGACGCGAAGGGTGTGGTGCGCCACAGGGACATTATGCTGGGAGCGTTTCGGCCGAGCGACGACGATGTGCTGGCGGCCATCCACCTTGCGCAATACGATGTGCTCGCTGGCCAGCGCGGCGCCGCAAGCCAGGTTGCTCAAAGATCCATCGCATCAGGGGAGCCGGACAGCCATTAGAGCGGGCGCAAAGTTCCCTTGCCTTTCATTGCGAACTTGCGTGTCATCGCGTTGTGTGCCGCGCTGGTCAGTTCCAACCTAGGACGCCCTTTCGCCGAAACGTAAAAAGCCCCGGCCGCTGTGTGAGCCGGCCGGGGCTGTCTCGCTTGCGATCAGGCGAAGAGGGTTAAGCGCTGGCGCTGGTCATCGCTTCTTTGTTATCGGTGCGCTTGAGACCCTGAATCTGCACCGGCTTTTCTTCCTTCACATCAAGCTTGCGCTTGAGGACCATGTCGTTGTAGAGCTTGCGCATCACCGCCGCTTCTTCGGCGGCCGTCTTCGGCCCTTCCATTTCCGGCTTGAAAGGACGCACCATATCTGTTTCGTTGAGCACTAACTGGTGGGCGTACTCGCCCAGATCAACCGCCTTACCTCTGGCGAAAATCTCGTGGCGACCTTTCTCTTTGTACCACTGCGCGACGGTCGCGTTCTGGTGCATCTGTTCGATGATATTGCGCCATCCGATGCCGGTGTTATATGCGCAAAAAGAGATTTCACCTTGCTGCGTGCCGTAAGGGATAATGCACATCTCCGTGCGCCGGAAATCGTAGTTAAAGAGATCCTGGAACCACATGCCGGCGATGAAGAGGAAGTTCCAACGATCCGAGCGGCGGCGCTCGATGTCATCCGTGGTGCGGTCGCCGGAAACCTTGCCGTAATCTTTACCCGTCAAGCCGAACGACTTGTCAAACTTTTTGAAAAGCTCGTAGAGCGTAAAGTTCGACGGCGATTTGTAAGGGTTATAGTGCTTGAGCAGCGTCAAGCCCATCATCATATTTGACACCCACTTGCCGCGCGCCGCGTCGGTGATTTTCCGCATATCGCTGACCAAGCCCGGGATGTTTAAGAACTCGGGCACCGGCCGCATCTCGCGCGTTTCTTTGTCGATCATCACGGCCGTGCCGACGCCGCAGTTGGGGTGGCAGCCGCATGAAACTTGTCCCCAATCGGCGTCAGGTCCGTGCACCAGGTCTGCAAAATCGGCGAAAGCGCCCATCAAAGAAAGCGGGAACCAATCGCGATTCGGCTCGGTGATGCCGACTTGATTTTTCACGTCATGCGCGAGGTGCGAAAGCGTGTAGCGCTGCTGCATGCGGCGCTCGGCCGTGATGTGCTCGTCGCGGCCCGTAAAGGACACGGGTTGGAAAGAGATGAAAGCGACTTTCTTCGGATTGTCGAGCGCGAAACGAATCACGGAACCAACTTGATCGTTGTTGATGTTGTTGACGAGCGTGGTGACCAGCACGATTTCCACGCCGGCCTCGTGCAGGTTATTGATGGCGCGCAGCTTCACGTCGAAAAGGTTGCCGACCTGGCGATGGCTGTTGGCGTCATTGCCGATGCCGTCAAACTGCAAGTAGGCGTAGCGCAAACCGGCCGCAGCGGACTCGCGACAAAACTCTTTGCTTTTGGCGAACTCGATGCCGTTGGTGGCGCACTGCACGCTGTTGTAACCAACTTGACGAGAATAGCGAATGGACTCAAGGAAGTAAGGGGAGATCGTCGGCTCGCCGCCGGAAAACTGCACGGACATCTGCCGGCGCGGCTTGATCGAAATGGCGTTATCGAGAATCTCTTTGATGTCTTCCATGCTCAATTCGTGGACGAAGCCGACTTGGTTGGCGTCCATAAAGCAAGGGTCGCACATCATGTTGCAGCGATTGGTGAGATCCACCGTGAGCACCGCGCCGCGGCCGTATTTGATGGACGAGGAGCCGTGATTGTGCAGCTTTTCATCGTTGTGCGACTGAATGTCGCGACCGGGAAACATTTTCTCAACGTGCGCCAAAAACTTCGCGTCGATGGCCATGATGTCTTCAAAGTGCCCGTGTGTGGGGCAATCTTTGATCATCCAAATCTCGTTATCGCGCTCCACAATCTGCGCTTTGATTTCGCCGACCTTTTCGTTAATCAGAATGCTGACATCCCTTTTACCGTTGAGAATCTCTTCGCGCGCTTCAATCACGCATTGCGGGCAAAGGCTGTCGGTGGTTCTCGGAAAACCAAGCGTCGGTTTTGATTTCTGCCACGACTTAAGCAGAGGCTTGTCCGACCACTTCGGCGTAAACGACGGGTTGGGCTTAAATTGATTAACAAGCTGAGCTGTGTGGAATAACCCACCGGCTAATTTGGTGAGCCCTTTTTCGACGTGTTTGATCGGTCGCATTCTTCTTTTTTGTCCTTTGGAAACGAGTCACAACTGACTATAGCGCTCGCAATCGGTGGTAGCTTTTTCCACCGATCGGCGCCCTAACCTGTGTGCTAAGAAAATCTTTGATTGCTGATTTGACGCGAGAAATGAATTCTTGTCCATCCATGCAATGATTAGTAAATAACGATTGCTCCCGGATATTACAAATGAAGCGCACGATTTAGTAACGTGCGCCCCACTTGAAGCGATCTTTACCTGTGGATCTTGCCTGACATTAATTTGTAAAGATCGATTTTAGCAGAGCAACAAACATGCCTAAGCAGCATTAACGCTATAAGTCGCTGATAACAGTTAATTTAGCACCAATCCTTGTCAAACCAAAAAAGCTTAGGAAGCGCTTCGATGTATCTCTTTGACACAACTCTCAGAATATACACATTCTGTGTACACAATGACACACGGTGCGTTCCGTGACATTCGGGAGAAGCTGAGCCAAGCAGATTTTTTGCTGGTAAATGTTTTGATAATTGTACTTATACAAGTTTTACTGCTTAGCATATTTGTTTATCAAACTCATCGTTGGGTCAAAAAGGGAACGGTTCGTAGACATCGCATTCCCGCCCGCGATTGTTCTGTTGCCGGCCCAGTCAGTAAAAGTACCGCCGGCCTCTTCGACTATCGGCAGAAGCGCGGCGCAATCCCAGATGTTCATGACCGGATCGAGCATGATTTCTGCGCGTCCGGTGGCCACAAGCAAGTGTCCGTAGCAATCGCCCCAAGTTCGCCGCTGAGAGACGCATTTTTCCAATTCATCTATCAGTTGTTGATGGCCGCGCTGTCGGCAAGCGCCAAAGTCGGTCGCAAGCAACAAGGCTTCTTTTAATTGATCGACGGTTGAGACGCGGGCTGCGCCCTGGCTCCAAAAACATCCGCGCTTGTGCGCGGCGGCGGCCATTTCACCCAAGGCCGGAATATTAACCACTCCCAACTGCGGTTCGCCGCCCGCCTCAAGGCCGATCAATACGCCGTAGAAAGGCACTCCGTGAACAAACGAAAATGTTCCATCGATGGGATCTATGATCCAGCGGCGGCCCGAACGACCCGCCTGCTCGCCTTCTTCTTCGCCGAGAATGGCATCATCCGGAAACTCGGCTTGTAGGGCGCGGCGCAGGTGTGCTTCGGCTTCGCGATCAGCAGTGGTCACAAAAGAGCCGTCTCTTTTTCGCTCGACTGTTGAATCAACCAGGCGCCGGAAATAACGCAACGTAATCTCGCCGGCCTCACTCGCCAGGCGCATGGCGAAGCCCAGCAACTGATCCAATTCATCGGCTTTAATAGTCATGAGACTCTCAATCTCTGCGTCCCTTTGCGTCTTCACTTCGCGCTCTTTGCGTTTAAGTCGATCGACTTAAACGCAAAGAGCGCGAAGTGAAGACGCAAAGGGTTAAAAAGAGGGGGCCTATTTTTTGCCGTCGCGAACTCTTCTGCCGATGAGCTCGCGACTGATTTCCTCGAGCGACACGCCGCGCTCGACGAGCAGCACCAAGAGGTGGTAAATGAGATCGCTGGTTTCGGCGGCGAGCGCGCGCGCGTCCCCATTCTTTGCGGCGATGATGGTCTCGGCCGATTCCTCGCCAACTTTCTTCAAAATTTTGTCGAGCCCCTGAGTGAACAGGTAGGTGGTGTAAGAGCCTTCGGGCAATTCGCGGCGGCGCGTCTCAATGATGCTGTAAAGGTCGCGCAGCACTGCGCCCAAATCAGAATCTCTGTTGTCGCCGTCGTTTGCGCGGTCAAAACAAGAGATGGCGCCGCTGTGGCAGGCCGGCCCGCGTGGCTCAACAAGCACAACGAGCGCGTCCGCGTCGCAGTCTTGGCGCACATCCACGACGCGCTGCGTGTGGCCCGAAGTCGCACCCTTGTGCCAAAGTTCCTGGCGCGAGCGAGACCAGAACCACGTCTCGCCCTCGGTCAAAGTGCGCGCCAAGCTTTCTTTGTTCATGTAGGCGAGCGTCAGCACCGCTTTTGTTTGTGCGTCCTGCACCACCACAGGGATCAATCCGTCTTGATTAAATTGAAGCTGATCGATCGAGATCTTCATCTCACTGTGACTCCGCGCCCGCGTAAGTAGTCTTTCACCTCGGCGATCTGGTACTGCCCGAAATGAAAGAGCGAAGCGGCGAGCACCGCAGCGGCGCCCGCGGAAAACGCTTCATAGAAATCATCAAGTTTTCCCGCGCCGCCCGAAGCGATCACGGGAATCGAAACGGCGGATGAAACGGCGCGAAGCAGCTCCGTGTCGTAGCCGTCACGCGTGCCGTCGCGGTCCATACTGGTCAGCAGGATCTCGCCCGCGCCCAGACGTTCGGCGCGCGCCGCCCACTCGACGACGTCCCAATTGACGTTGCGGCGTCCCCCGTGCGTGTAGACATCCCAAGCCGCTTCGCCTTTTGCGTTGTCGCCCTGCTGCCGCCGCCGCCGCCGCGCATCAATGGCGACCACCATGCACTGGCTGCCGAAGATTTCCGCCGCCTCACTGATTAACTCAGGTCTTTCCACCGCCCTGGTGTTGAGCGAAACCTTGTCGGCGCCCGCGCGGAGCACTTGGCGCACGTCTTCGATTGAGTTGAGGCCGCCTCCGACGATAAATGGAATAAAGACTTGGTCGGCCACGCGCCTCACCAAATCGACGACAATCGCTCGTTTGTCGGAGGATGCGGTGATGTCTAAAAACGCAAGCTCGTCGGCGCTTTCCGCATCGTAGCGGCGAGCTTGCTCCACGGGATCGCCCGCGTCCACGAGCGAAACAAACTTGATGCCCTTGACCACGCGCCCGCAGTCCACATCCAGGCAGGGAATAATTCTTTTCGCCAGCATGCTTTTCCGAGCGCTTCAGATAAAGTACAGCAGCAGAAAGATAAGACCGGTTGCAACGATGGCGAGTATGAACAGATGCGGCCAGCCGAGGATATAGCGGCGGCAAGCTCGGCAGCGGGTCCCCATCATCCGTAACGGCCTCGCACAATAAGGACAATTCATTGGTAACCCTCTAGTATTCTCTCTCTGCGCCCCTTTGCGTCTTGTCTGTGCGGTGCTTTGCGGTTAAGTGAGACTGACTTAAACGCAAAGCACCGCAAAGAGGAAGACGCAAAAGGGCGCAGAGTGAGCAGGCGAACGCGCAGTTATCACCGTTAGCTTCCATGTTGAATGACGAATTCTATAGCAGAGATGTGCCGCAAGCGCCAGTCGCGGCGCGGCCCGTTCGGACCCGGCCAGCTGGCTGAACACTTGCGGCCTGTATGCTATATTTTTGTGGGAGCACGTAGTATTTCTAATGTGTGACTCTTGGCGCTTTGTTTAAGTGAGTCCCGGAGGGACGCTAGTGAACTTAGCGAGAGCGATTTATCGCTGGGGCTGCGAGGCCAAAGCCTGTTCCGTCCCGTCGGGACGGCTGACACAGGCCACTCTCCAGAGCTGTCAGCCGTCCCGATGGGACGGCCACCGCCGGTCAACGGGTTCCCAGCGATAAATCGCTGGGCTAAGTTCACTAGCGTCCCTCACGGGACGGAAAAAGAGTCACACATTAGGTAGTATTTCTAACAAAAGGATGGAGAGATTTATCTGAGAATGAATTTGCTGCGCAAAGTCCTCACCAGAATCGGGATTAATTCCGATGACGCCGTACACAGCAGCCGGCTCCGCGTCTTTCTTTTAGACGATGACGAGCGCCGGCATGAATGGTTCACTAAACGCTTCGTTAACGACAATTTAGACATCGCCGAGGACGTGAGCGGCGCGACGGCGCTGCTTAGCGAAAACATTTATGACGCGATCTTTCTCGACCACGATTTGCTGCCCGAGCATTACAACTCCGAGACGACCGACGATGAGCGAACCGGCTACGCCGTCGCCGCCTGGTTGGCCGCGCGGGCGGATCTGCAGCAAGCTTCAACCATCGTCGTGCATACGCGCAACGCCGACGGCGCGATGCGCATGGTGGCGGAGTTGCGCCGCGCCGGCCGTCGCGCAGACTACGTACCTTTTCCGCTGCTTTCCCAAAAAATCAAGAGTTACTGGAAAAGATAATCCCCCGCTTAAGCGCCTCATCTCTTCAAATCGCACTCCTCTCGCTTGTTTCGCGCTCACACTTGCCGGCTCCGTCAAGAAGCCGACACAAATACCTTCCGCAAACGCCGCCGCACCGACAGATTGAACGGCACGGTCCGCCTCCGACCCGGCCTAAGTTCTTTGGCCTCATCGTTTCTCATTTCGGGCACGCTGGTTGCCAAGCGCTCGCCTGACGAGGAGGCGCAAACAACCCGAATGACACTTTCCGGACCCGACCAGGTGACTTCACTGTTGACCACTTTTCTGAACGTGCAAAGCCGGCGCGCCGAAGTGGTTTCGACCAACATCGCGAACGCCGAAACTCCCGGCTACCACGCCAAAGAGCTGGATTTCGCCGGCCATTTACGCCAGGCCGCAGAAAACGCTTCCGCGCCACGCGGTGGCCAGCAAAGCGCCCAATCCGCTCAGAGTTTGACAAACGAGGCGCGCGTCGTCGAGCAGGCGCTTCCCGAAGTGATCCGCCTTGACGGAAACACGGTCGACATGCGCCGAGAGATGTCCACGCTCTCCGAAACCGGGATGCAGTTTTTGGCCGGCACGCAGATGCTGCAATCTCACTTGCGTTTGCTGCGCTCGGCGATTCGCGAGGGCAGATAAAGACAAGTCTCAAATTGAGTAAAACATCGCTATGTCATTAATGAACGTTTACCAAATCTCCTCGCAAGGAATGAGCGCCCAGCGCGAACGGCTCGAAGCGGCGGCGACCAACCTCGCCAACGCGAACACCACGCGCACCGCGGCCGGCGGCCCCTACCGCCGCCGCGATGTGATTCTGGAGTCCGTTTCTTCAGCTTCGGCGCTCGACGCGCCCTTTGGAACCGAGATGGGGATGAGCGCTCGCGAACCGGACGGAGTGCAGTCGAGAACCCTGGTCTCCGAGTCGGCGGAAGGAATCAAGCGCCATCTGCCGGGACACCCCGACGCCGATGCCAACGGATACGTCACCATGCCCGACGTGGACTCTTTGGAGGAAACGGTCAATCTGATGTCAGCGGCACGCGCCTTTGAAGCGAATGTCACCGCCTTCAACACAGCCAAAGAATTGGCGCGAGCCAGCCTCAAACTTGGTGAAGCTTAATGAACATCAACGGATTCGGATCGCTCGGTTCGCCGGCGCCGCTTGCCGACACCGAAGGAGCAATTGCCGCCGGCCAAGGCGGAGGCGCCTCCTCCGCCTCGTTCGGTTCCACGGTGCTCCAAGCAATCAAGACTCTGGATAAATCGCAGAAAACCGCCGAGCACGAAGTGGTGCGCGCCGTGACCGGCCAATCCACGGATTTGCACCAAACGATTATCGCCCTTCAATCGGCCGACCTCAGCTTTCAATTGGCGATGCAAGTCCGCAACAAAGTTATCGGCGCTTACGAAGAAATCATGCGCATGCAGGTCTGAGGGAAGTGACAAGTGACTGCGGAGAGTGACAAGTGACAAGTGACAAGTGACAAGAGAAAGCAAGTTCTTCTCTTGTCACTTGTCACTTGTCACTCTCCGCAGTCACTTGTCACCTAAAAATTGATGCCAAGTTTTGTCACGCAATATGTAGAGCTGTGGAAGCGCCTCAAAGGCGGCCAGCGCGTGGCCATAGTGGTGGCCGTGCTGGCGACGCTCGGGCTCTCCGGGGCTTTGATTTATTACGGCTCGCAGCCGACTTACGGCGTGCTGTTCGCTGATTTAAAGCCGGCGGATGCGCAGGCCATTGTTGACAAGTTAAAGACGGCGAACGTTTCCTACAGCTTAAGCGACGGCGGCACCACCATTAGCGTGCCGCGCGAGCGGATCACAGAGCTGAGGCTGCAAATGGCCGGCACCGGCGTTCTTTCCGGAGGTCACGTCGGGTTCGACATTTTCGACCGCAGCAGCTTCGGCGCAACTGACTTCGCGCAGAAAGTGAATTATCAGCGCGCCATCGAAGGTGAATTGGCGCGCACGCTCGAAGGCATGGATGAAGTTGAATCGGCGCGCGTGCATGTCACCAGGCCGCGCGAATCGCTCTTCGCCGATAAGGCCGAACGCGCCAAAGCTTCAGTGGTCTTGCGCATTCGCCAGGGACGTGAACTCTCACGCGAACGCACTGAATCCGCAGTCAACTTAGTAGCCAGCGCCGTAGAGGGGTTAGACCCCGCCGACATCTCATTGATGGACACGCGTGGGCGTTTGCTTTCCGCGCCAACTCGGATGATGGGCGGCGTCAGCGACGCGGGCGCTTTCAACACGCATCTTGAGGCGCGTCGCAAAATGGAGTCGGAGACAGCGGCACGCGTCATTTCCTTGCTTGAGCCTGTGACCGGAACCGGCCATGTGCGCGCCGATGTCGCCGCGGATTTGGACTTCAGCCAAGTCGAGCAGACCGAAGAGAAATATAATCCCCAGTCAGCGGTGATGCGCTCGCAGCAAACCTCAAGCGAGCAGCGCAACGGGGCGGCAGCGCAGGGCGGCATCGCCGGCACTCGGGCCAACGATCCGGCGACCCCGCTGGCAGCGCCAACCTCTCCCTCAACTCCTGCACGCCCAGGCGATCAAAGAACGGCGACCACCACAAATTGGGAGATAGACAAAACGGTGAAGCGTACGATCTCCGGCGGCGCCGGTCGGATCAATCGTCTCTCCGTGTCGGTAGTTGTTGATTACAAGAACAGCAATGGGACATCGGTTGTGAGGGCTCCAGAGGAGCTGCAAAAGATGCAGGAGATTGTTGCCGCTGCGGTAGGCATTGACGCCACTCGCGGAGATCAGATCGTCGTCCAGTCCATACCCTTCGATCAGCCAACGCTTGACCTCACTCCGCCGACATGGCTCGAACGCTATCGCGCTCGCCGCTTTGATCGTGGTGCTCTTCATTATTCGTCCGGCACGCCGCGCGCTGCGCCTCGCCAGCCAGAATGGGGGCGCGCCCGCGCTGCTGGCTGCTGCATCCGGCATCGACAGCAATGGTGCTTCATTCATGAATGCATCGGCGGCGCTTTCCGGCTTGCCGCAAAATGAGAGCGCTCAGCTAGGGGCGGGAACTTCGTCCGGCGCAAATCCGTTGCGCACCGTGGCCGAGATGGAAGCCGAGATGGAGGCCGAAATGGAGGCTGAGATGGCCGAGGTCAGCCCGAAGGCGACGCGCGCTAACATCATCAAGAAACAAATTCTAGAGAAGACCCAGAACGAAGCCGAGGTACTCGCGATGACGCTTCGCGGGTGGCTGCAAGAATCCCGTTAAGCGAGCGAATACATTTCATGACACTCACTAAGAAGTCAGCCGATGCGCTTCAGCAGCAGCAAGAGATGAGGGGAGGCGTATGTCGACAAGGCTAATCAAATTCTCTGGGAACGACGGCTCAACAGATTTATATGTCCCGTTGACGCTGCCGCAGGCCCAAGCCTTCACACAGACGTTGGGTGCAACGGGCCAATCAAAGACGGCGGCAAGTCTTCGACATGCTGACGCTTTTTTGACGACGGCTCAGGCTTTTCGTCCGCCTTCGCTAAACAACACGGCGCTCGCGCCTTCGGTTAGTAAGCACAGTGCCGGCGCTGCGCTCAGTTATTTGGTCGCCAGTGCGGTAGACGCGGAGGCGGCCGACGCGGCGGTGGCAGTGATGAGCGCACAGCGCACCGAAGAACGCGCTCAACAGATCCTTGCAGACGCTCTGGCGCAAGCGGCCGAGATCGAGCGGGAAGCGCGTGATAAAGGCATGACGGAGGCACAGGCAGCCGTCGCCGCCGAAACCGCGCAGGCGCTTGCGCCCATTCGCGAGCGCCTCACGCAAACGCTGGATGAGCTGGCTCATTTGCGCACCAGCATCGCGCTGCGCGCCGAGCGCGACTTGGTTCGCCTTGCGCTGGAGATCGCGAAGAAAGTTGTGCACCGTGAAGTGACCATAGATCATGAGATCGCCCTCACGCTGGCGCGCGTCGCCCTTTCTCGCATTCATCATCGCGCGGTGGCCACCATTCACCTGCACCCCGAGGATTACAACTTCGTCTCGCTGCATCGCGAAAAGCTTAACGGCAACAGCTCGATTGAACTCGTTGAGGATCGCTCGATCGGACGCGGCGGCTGTTTGGTGGAGACCGAAATGGGCGATGT
The DNA here is from genome assembly GCA_037719755.1 of Pyrinomonadaceae bacterium. Classification (GTDB taxonomy): domain Bacteria; phylum Acidobacteriota; class Blastocatellia; order Pyrinomonadales; family Pyrinomonadaceae; genus JBBJMB01. The sequence continues at coordinate 170 of JBBJMB010000109.1, read as the reverse complement.
GGACGCGCGCATAGAGCAGCAGTTTTCTGAAATCGAGAGCGGACTTCTCGGAATATGAACAGCAGCGCCATAGAAAAATTCGCGAACTCATCGGAAACAGTTTCGCCCCTCGGGCACTACCTGCGTGAGCTTGAGACGATTGATTCCTTAAGATCGGTTGGCTCTGTGAC
>JBBJMB010000108.1:0-10847 GCA_037719755.1 Pyrinomonadaceae bacterium | reverse complement strand
TTTGATTGGCGTGCTCAACCACAACCGAGACGCGCAAACGATTGTCGCGCGCGTCTTTCGAGGTGCAGGTCTCGCAGTCACATCCGATCGAGGGCACGCCCGTGGACGTGCCCGTGCCGAGAAACGTGAGCTTCATCTGCCGCCAATGATGTCGCTGCCGGTGAATTTGCGCGGGCCCTTTGGTGACGCAGCGGTGGTGAGGCTCACATACTGCATGCGCATGTCTGACAGCAGGCCGAGCAAGATTTGCGCTTCACGCGGCGCGAGATTGCCTTGCGTTTTAGCCTGCAACATGCCGAGCGTGTCGATCCAGTGTTTCGCCAGCGGCAAATCTACGGCGCGCATGCCCGTCGCCGGATGCTCCATCAATCCCAGGGCGGCGGCGGCGTTCGAGGCAATTGACATCAAAAAGCTGGTAAAGCTGGCCGGATCTTCATCGTCCATATCGATTTCCGGCCCGTAATCCTCGTCATCGGGCGCAACATCCGACATGCGCTCTTCCAGAGACGGCTCCGCGCCCGTCGCATTGTCAACAATTGAGGAAAACTGCTGAGCGGTCGCGGCGCCCGACTCATTTGCGGCAGGCATCGCGGCGCCACCGCGCCCCTCGATGTTTGATTCTTGCGGATTAACGGGGGCGGGCGGCAGATCTTCCCGCGGTGCGGCGGATTCGCGTGCGCTTCCGTCCGGATTAAAGAGACGACGGTCAGTAACTTTAAAGTTTGATTGTTCTTCGCTCATATCGCTTGCCAGATCACGCCGGCGCTTGCGGCAACCGGGCTCACTTCGCCTCGCTTGATAAATTTATTATGTTTTGGCGATGTTAGCACCACCGGCGCGAGCCCGCAACAACATGGATCTTTGCCCCGCCAGGCGCCCTTGTTGTGCCATTCAAGGCGGATCACATACAATAAGACACACTAAAAATTCGCGGAAACGACAACGAGCTGGGCTGATGGGCGCCGGTTCATAATTTCACACCCTTTGGCGCAACTGTCTTAAATCAATTATGAGTGCTTCTTTTCAAGATCTCGTTTCGCTGATGGCGCGTTTGCGCTCGACCGAGGGTTGCCCGTGGGACCGAGAGCAAACCTATCGCACGCTCGCGCCGATGCTTCTCGAAGAGGCTTACGAAACATGCGAAGCCGTTGAGGACGCGCTGGAAGGGCGACCCGAGGAGTTGCGCGACGAATTGGGAGACTTGCTTTTTCAGATTGTGTTTTACGCCCAGATTGCCCACGAGCGCGGCGAGTTTGCCATAGATGACGTGACCGGCGCGGTGCACACCAAAATGGTGCGGCGACACCCGCACATTTTCGGCGATCGTGTGGCGCGCGACTCGGCAGAAGTGCGGCGCAACTGGGATGAGATCAAGGTCGCGGAAAAGCGCGACGCATCTGCGGATCGCAGCGCGCCGACCTCGCTGCTTGACGATGTCTCTAAAAAGACGCCGGCTTTGATGGAAGCGCGCCAACTTTCTGCGAAAGCCGCGGGCGTCGGTTTCGATTGGCAGCATTTGGAAGATATCTTAGCCAAACTCTACGAAGAGGTGGGCGAGTTGCGCGTGGCCGTCCAAGAGGCAGGCGCGAGATCCGATGGAGATGAGCCGGACGCGCTACGCGTGCGCGACGAGGTCGGCGATTTACTGTTTGTGATCACTAACATCGCCAGGCATCTAAAAGTGGACCCTGAGGCGGCGCTTAAGGCCACAAATCGCAAGTTTCGCCGCCGCTTCTCTTACATCGAGCAGAAATTCGCCGCGCTGGATAAAGAGATATCACAGGCGACGCTCGACGAGATGGAAGCGCTCTGGCAGGAAGCCAAGCGGCAAGACAAGTGATTGGCCTCCCCTTATTTAGGGAGTTAGTCTTTCTCTGTGTCTCTCTTTTGTCTTTTCTGCGGTGTTTCTCTGTGTTTAGGTATCACGTACTTAAACACAGAGAAACACCGCAGAAAAGACAAAAGAGAGACACAGAGAAGACAAGAGGGGCGCCTGTTGTGAACAGGCGCCCCTTTGTCGTGCGTTGTTTTGAGTTAAGTTTTACCTGTAATTTCCGCGGCTGCCGGCCAGCTGGATTGAGCGAAGCACGCTGCTGAATGTACTTTGATAGAGGTTGTAATCTTGCCTCGGCGCAACGCTGATCATGTAAAAGAGTTCGCCGCCGTCCATCAAACTCGTGTAAATATTAACGACCTCATCTTGGCGCGTGACGTTCGAGCGTCCGGAGAGAGTTGTGGCCAGCGCGGTGCGTCCTGAAACGTTACCCCGCTGATAGCCTCTCTGCTGTTGCAGGTAGGGATTCGCTTGGAGCAATTCTTCGATATACTGCTCGGTCGCTTGTTGCAAGTTATTGCTGTCAACACGAGCGACGCCCACTTGTACGCCGTGCGTAAAGACGAACGAGTTTTGCACGTTGCCGTAACCGCCCTCAGGCGCGAAAGTAACCGAACCGCTTTCGCCGCCCACTTCGCGCCAGTTTTCCGGCACGCTCAGTTGAAAAACATTTCCGCCAGTGTAGTTGCGGTACCGCGTGGACGGCCGCTCAACTTGGCCTTGAATGCGTTCGTTACCGTTGCCGTTTTGGTTGCCGTTTTGGCCGCGCGCGACGCTGCCCCGCGGCATTCCTCGCAAACGTCCCTTGATTTCATTAAAGCGCCCGCTGTTGCCCCCTGAGCCCGAAACGCGAAGCATTTCCGCTTCACGATTAATTCTCTCGTAGCGATTACCCGGGTTCGGGTGCGTGCTCAACCATTCGGGGCCCCCTCTGCCGCCACCGCTTTGCTGCTCGATAGTGCGAAACATGTTGGCGAGGTCGCGCGGATTGTAACCGGCACGCGCCATAATTTGGGCGCCGAGAATATCGGCCTGCGTCTCATATTCGCGGCTGTACTTCGTCACAATTGCAGCCGAACCGAGTTGTCCGGCCGTTTGCGCGATGCCACCAATCGTGCCGCCCAAAATGGCGCCGGCAATGCCGCCTAAAATAGCCGGGGCTTGTGCCTTGAGGCCGCCCGCTTTGGTGGCCTGCGCCGTGCCGTGGCGCAGCGCCACATGGCTCAACTCGTGGGCCATCACGCCGGCCATTTCGCCTTCGGTGCGCGCGGCGTCAATCATGCCGCGGTTGACGTACATCGGCCCGCCGGGAAGCGCGAACGCGTTGATATCAGGCGCATCAACGACCCTGAAAGTGTATCTGAATTCCGGATGCTGAAACTCCGAGGGAATGGCCGACGCTAACCGCCGACCCACATCTTGCACGTAATCCGTGACGGATGCGTCGCGCAAAATCGGTAATTTTTGCTCGACTTCGGCCGCGGCTTGCTGCCCGAGCTTGACGTCGTCGGAAACCGAATACCTGTTGCCCGGCGCGCTTACTTTAGTTTGTGTGAATGATGTGAGAGGTGTGATAAAGAGGGTGACCGCCATTAACAAAGCGGCGAAACCGTGCTTGCTACGATTCTTTTTTAAAAAATTCATTGATTTTCTCCTACGCCAGTCTCGCGGGCGCCAAACCACGTAGCACACGGCGTGCCAAACACATCGCCAATGGCTGCTTATTCTCGCTCGCCGGGTAAGGCTTGCGTTCCCGCCAGCATGCGTGCACAGCGGGCGGGTCCCGAGTGTTTCGGGATGCACACCGTTAGCGCGGAGCGGGCGCTTGAAAGCTTATCGGTGCCAGTGTAAACATGAATAAGGGCGAAATGTAGATGAAATTGAATATGACGGCGTTGCCGTTGGTGATGGACGCGAGGCTGTGCACGCTGTTGGTACAGAAGCGTACGGCCGCCGGATGCTTTCCTTGCCTGTGACGATTTATGCGGTGAAAGACTGATGAGCGAGTGTGCTGATTACTTGATCGGCTCAAGATGCTTGTTGATCCATTTAGCGAGGTCCGTAAGCGGGTCATACCGAACGTCCTTGCCTTTCCAAACGCGCACCATACTGACGATCAAAAGAATGGTGGCTGCCAGCGAAAAGATTCCTGAAATAATTCCGAGCATGGTCAGCGCGAAGCCGCCCAGAGCGATGCCGGCCAGAAATCTGGCCAGCTTGAAGACGAGCCCGGCGGCGAGCACCACAAAATGTATGCCGAGCGCTTGTGACGCGTGTGCGCGTGTGCGCGCTTCGGTGCGCGGAAGCAGAAGCAGTTCCACCAATGAGATTATGAGCCCGATAAAAAAAGGCGCGTATGCCAAACTGGAAGCGATGTTTTCAGGCAAACCCAATTTCTGCACGGGTCGCTTGGTGAGCGTCGCGTCATTTGGCCCAACGTATCCTCGCTCCAGGGGAGGCATGGAATTAATCGTGGGAGGCTGGTAGGCTGAAGGAGGAGCAAAAACCGAAGGGTACGGAGCGGAAGGTTGGTCGCTAAAGCGTCGCGTTTGTTCTTCCAACGGAGCATCGGGGCGCGGCGATTGGGTTTGCGCTTGCCCGAGCGGCCTTGTTTCGCTGAACATCTGCTCCGTGTGCTTCGCGAACTCGGGGTCGAGCGGGTCGGTGTCATATTGACGATCATTTTTCTGACGATCATTTTTCATCGCACAGACCTTTACGAAACTTCATCAAATAGTGTTCATCAATCATTCGTTATCATCCGCCACAGCGTAATTCACACGTTCCCATTGATGCTCCGCCTCAAAAACGCGAAAAGCATTGATAATCGGGCTCGTCCCCCCGAGGCCGATGATGAAATAAATCGCTGACGGGTAAAACGCCATCCTCACATCTGTGGCGGAAGGAACCGGATCAATCGCCCGCGGGTGCGAATGATAAATGGCCAATAATTGCTCCGCTCGAGCGCGCATTTGCCTTTGCGCGGCAAAAAGATCTTCGGTCGCCGCTTCGTAACCAACCAAGGGTTGCCGGGCAACGTTGCGCAAAGGGTACAGCGTGCGCGCCCGCGCGTTGCTTCCGCCGAGCAGTCCGCAGCACTCAAAGGGCGCCGCCTGGCAGGCAACGGCGCACATCTCGTTCACGTGCCGGCGCGAGATGGTCAGCATTTCAGACACTTGTTCGACGATTCGGTCGCTCACCTTTTGACGATCTTGATACTCAGTTCCCGCAGCAGGTGCTCGTCCACTTCGCCGGGCGCGTCGATCATCAGATCCGCGGCCGACGCCGTCTTCGGAAAAGCCATCACGTCGCGAATGTTTTCGGTCGGCACCAGCACCATCATCAGACGCTCAATGCCCGACGCGATGCCGCCGTGCGGCGGCGTGCCGTATTCGAGCGCATCGAGAAAGAATCCGAAGCGGAGACGCGCCGTTTCGTCGGACATGCCGAGCGCTTGAAAAATCAAGCGCTGCACGTCGCGCCGGTGAATACGAATCGACCCGCCGGCCACCTCCACGCCGTTCACCACGGCGTCGTAAGCTTTCGCGCGTAAGCGGCCGAAAGCGCCGGTTTCTCCTTCCTCGATTGCTTGTCGCAGCAACTCCAGGTCTTCGTCAAGCGGCGACGTAAACGGATGATGCATCGCGTAATAGCGGTTGTCTTCTTCGTTGAATTCAAACATCGGGAACTCGGTCACCCAGAGCGGCTTGAAAACATTTTCCGGAATTAACCGCTCGCGGCGCGCGACCTCGTTGCGCAACGCGCCGAGGCTCGCCGCCACGCGCTTTCTGGTTCCCGCAACGATCAGCACCGCGTCGCCTCGCTCGGCCCCGACGTGAGCGGCGATGCGCCCGATTGTTTCTTCGCCAAGCGCTTTGAGCAGCGAAGATGTCACTTCGTCCGAGAGCTTAATCCAGGCGAGCGCGCCGGCGCCGTACCGCTTCGCGTGCTCTTGCAGTTCATCCAAGACTTTGCGCGTCATGCGCTCCGCGCCGCCTTTGACCACCATGCCTTTGACTTCGCCGCCGGCCTCAAGCGCCTGGGCAAAGGACGCGAAAGCCGTTCCCGCGAGGGCGGGCGAGAGGTCTTGCAGCTCCATCTCGAAGCGCAAATCCGGCTTGTCGGAGCCGTAGCGCCGCAACGCCTCCGCGTAAGAAAGACGCGGAAAAGGAACGCTCAGCTCACAATTGACGAGCTTGAAAACGCGCGCGAAAAGGCCCTCGATCAATTCATAGATTTGCTCTGTGGTGGCGAAGCTCATTTCCACGTCGAGCTGCGTGAACTCGGGCTGGCGGTCGGCGCGCAAATCTTCATCGCGAAAGCAGCGCGCGATTTGGAAATAGCGGTCGAGGCCGGCGATCATGCACAATTGTTTGAAGAGTTGCGGCGACTGCGGCAGCGCGTAGAAATTTCCCGCGTGCAGGCGCGAAGGCACGACGTAATCGCGCGCGCCCTCGGGCGTGGACTTGATCAGAATCGGCGTCTCGATTTCGGTAAAGGTTTGCTCGTCCATGTAGCGCCGGATCTCGGCGAGCACCTTGTGGCGCAAGCGCAAATTGGCTTGCAGTTGCGGCCGCCGCAAATCCAAATAACGGTAACGCAAGCGGACATCTTCGCTGGCGAGCGCATCCGACGAAGCGGCCTCGATTTGGAACGGCGGCGTGCGCGCATCGTTCAGCACGAGGATTTCGCGCACAGCCACTTCCACGTCGCCGGTCGAGATCTTCGGATTGCGCTGTCCCTCGCCGCGGCGCACCACTTCGCCGCGCACGGCGACAACATACTCGCCGCGCACATCCTTGGCCTTTGCGTGCGCCTCGGGCGCGTCTTCTTCGTCAAAAACAACTTGCGTGATTCCGTCGCGGTCACGCAGATCGTAGAAGGTGAGTACGCCCAAGTCGCGCCGGCGCGCGACCCAGCCCATTAAAACAACCCTTTGGCCAACGTCTTCGAGACGCAGCGCGCCGCACGAATGTGTGCGTCGCAAGTCTCCCAAATTATCGAGCATCCGTTTCGCTTTCCTACCTAAATGTGATTGTTTTTCTTCTGTGGTGCCGCTCGCGGTGTTTCTCTGTGTTTAGGTTATATTCATACTTAAACACAGACAAACACCGCAGAGAAGACAAGAGAGAGCCGCAGAGAGGTTTTTAAGCTGGCCGTGCAATACCTTTGACAGCCTGACCTGCATTTTCACGCCTGACTGTTTGTTGGCTTCCGCTTCGCATATCTTTGATGGCGACTTCGCCGCGCCCGCGCTCGTCCGGCCCGATCACGGCCACTGCGGGTACGTTGCGGGTGGAGGCGTATTTGAACTGCTTGCCGAGTTTATCAGGCTCGGCGTAAATCTCCACCCGCAAACCATCGCGGCGCAATTCACGCGCGAGCGCAAGCGCGTCCTCAATGCCCGGCTCATCCCACACGGCAACCATCACTTCGGCGGATGGGGCCGCGGTCAGGTGAAGCGGAAACATTTCTCTTTCGCCCATCACGACGATAATGCGCTCAAGGCCAAGCGAGAATCCGCAGGCCGGAACATCTTTGCCGGAAAACATGCCGACCAGATTGTCGTAACGTCCGCCGCCGCCGAGGCTCCCGGGAAGGTCCGGAACGCTAATTTCCATGATGGCCCCCGTGTAATAGGAAAGCCCGCGGGCCAGGCCGGGATCAAGTTTCAGACGGCTCGCCGCGCCGGCAAACTTCGCGAAGCGCAAAATCGTGCGCAAATCGTCGACGCCCTGCGCCCCCGCTTCATGGTCACCGATGAACTCAACCAAGCGCCCGAGCGTCGCGACGTTAAGCGCCTCAACCTCGTCGACGCCGGCCGTGGTCGCCGCCAGCTGCGCGGCTTGCTTTAGCTCCTGCAAACTTGAAAAGAACCCCAACAGTCTTTCGCCAACTTGTTGGTCGATGCCGCGCTCGATTAATTCGCGCGCCACGCCTTCCGCGCCGATCTTGTCCAGCTTGTCGAGCGCGACCAGCGCTTCCGCCTGTTGCTCGGCGGGCACGCCCGCACGCTCTAAAACGCCGGCGAGCACCTGCCGATGGTTGAGGCGGAGCGTGTAATTGGCGAAGCCGAGGCGCGCTAAAGCGTCGCTGCGGCGGCGCAAAGTTCAGCCTCCACGAGCATCGACCGTGAGCCGAGCGCATCCGCATCGCACTGGTAAAACTCGCGAAAGCGACCGCGCGCCGGCCGATCCGCGCGCCACACGGGCTGCATCTGGTAGCGCTTGAAAAACTTCGGCAACCCCTCGCCATACTCCGCGACCACGCGCGCCAGCGGCACCGTCAAATCATAGCGCAAAGCAAGATCGGCCTCGCCCGTGCCCTCGTGCACGCCGCGCTTGAGGATTTTAAAGATCAGCTGATTGCCTTCCTCGCCGTACTTCCCCATCAGCGTCTCAATATTCTCAACCGCGGGCGTTTCCAACGGCTCAAAGCCGTAACGCTCATAAACCTCTTTGACAATCCCGATCACATACTCGCGCCGGCGCACATCCGCCGGCAGAAAATCGCGCATCCCGCGCGCAGGCTGTGTTTTAGCTCCCATAATAAAGTGCAGTGACAAGTGACTGCGAAGAGTGACAAGTGACTGCGAAGAGTGACAAGTGACGAGTGACAAGTGACAAGAGAGGAAGTGGAAGCAGTAGCGCACCAGCTATTTACTCGCGTACAGAAGCCAACTTACATACTTCGTTTCTTTTCTTTCTTGTCACTTGTCACTCGTCACTTGTCACTCTTCGCAGTCACTTGTCACTCTTCGCAGTCACTTGTCACTCTGATAGATCCTCGTGTATTCGATGTAGTTCTTCCAGTATGTGCTCAGTCCGGCGACGTCTTCGTCGGTGAGCGGCCGTTTGATGCGCGCGGGCGAGCCCATCACCAGCGAGCGCGGCGGAATGATGGTTCCTGGGGACACAAGCGAGCCGGCGGCGACAAGCGAGTGCGCGCCGATTCTGGCGCCGTCCATCACCACGGCGGCCATGCCGATCAAACAGCCGCGCTCGATGTAACAGCCGTGCAGCGTCGCGTTGTGGCCGATTGACACTTCGTCCTCAAGCACGGTCGCGTGCGTGCCGTTGGTGACGTGCACCACTGTGCCGTCTTGAATGTTGGTGCGCTCACCGATGCGTATGTAAAAAACGTCGCCGCGCACCACCGCGTTGAACCACACGGATGACTGCGCGCCGATCACCACATCGCCAATGATTTGCGCGCTGTCCTCCACAAAGGCGGTCGGATGAATTTGAGGGCTGGTGCCGCGATATGGCTTAATCATGACTTGAGAGCTCTGGCTTATTCCTAACAAAGCTTTGCGGCGCCGGCAGGCGATTACTGCGCGACCTCGCGCACAATCAATCCCTGGCGGGCGAGCGTCCAGTTAAGCACCTCGACATCAATGGCGGCGAGCGCCGCCTCGACTTCCGCCTTATGTCCGTCCGCGCACAGAAAAGCGATGCAGCCGCCGCCGCCGGCGCCGCAAATCTTCGCCGCCTCGGCGCCGCCGGCGAGGGCCGTCTCAACTATTTTCTCCATGTGCGGCGTCGTGATATTGGGGGCCAATTGTTTACGCTTCGGGTAAGCATCGCGCATCGTCGCGCCAATTCCGTCCCAATCGCCATCGGCGAGCGCTTGTCGCATGCGCGCGGCGGAATCCCGAATGCCGTCGAACAGGGTAAAGATGTCTCGGTCGCCGTTGATGTGCTTTTTAAAAATCTCCCAATTATTGGTGCCCGAAAGACGCGGCTCTCCCGTGTAGCACACGACGAGGCGGCGTTCGCGCGCCTTCGTCAATTTCCAGCGCGGTACGCTTGATGCCTTCGATGGTAAATTGCAGGTGATTAACGCCGCCGTAAAAAGCCCGCAGTAATCCTGAATCCCGCCGGCACACGAATAACAGTTGTTTCGATGTTGGCGCCAAGTCGATGAATTCGCTTTCATCGTAACGGCGGCCGACGAAGTGGTTGAGCGCGCCGATGCAGGCGATGGCCAGCGCCGACGAACCGCCAAGGCCAGCGCCCGCCGGAGCCTCGCAATCGGCGATCAAGTTAAATCCGACGCTCGGCTTGAAAAAATGCACCAGCTTCGAGATCAATTCGAGCCGCTCTTCGCGCTCCAATTGCTCTATGTCCGCCAGTTCACTCGCGAACGCCACCTGGCGGTCGCGCGACTCCAGATAAACCACGCCGTCAGCGCGCTCCTCGATGCGGCAACGCGCGTACAGCGAGATGGCGAAGTTAACCGTCGCCGCGCCCGGATGAAACAAATACAGCGGCCAGATGTCAATTGTGCCGCCAGCCAGATCCACACGCGTCGGTGCCGATGATTCAATAATCATGTTTTAAACGCAGAACGATGAACGCGGAACGATGAACGCGGAACGATGAACGCGGAACGATGAACGTCAGGAGGGAGGAATTAATAACTTCTTCCCTCCTGACGTTCATCGTTCATCGTTCATCGTTCATCCTTTCCTTCTTTTTGTCTTTGCGGCGCTGCAAAGGGTGCATGTGTTCTTTGATTTCGTCACCCAGTTCGTGCAGCTTTTCTTGCGCCGCTTGTTCGATTTCCTGAATGCGCTCGGGGTCGGCGTGCTCGACTTTGCCGGAAAGCCAGTAGCGCTCAAGCAGATAAAAACCCGTGATGCCTACCACCACGATGACGAGCAAGTAGATGCCGAGTTGGTGAAAGTCGCCGAGCACTTGCGTAATCGCGCCGCTAAAAAAGTAGCCGGCGCCGGTTAAGACAAAGACCCACAAAAAGCAGCTCACAAATGCGAGAGGCAGAAACTTTGCCGGCCGCATGCGCCCGACGCCGTAGAATACGCAGGAAGCAGTGCGCAGGCCGTACACATACTTTGAAAGAAAGATCGTGAGCGGACCGAACTTATCCGTCAAGCGCTCGATGCGTGGGCTGGCCATGCGGTAAAACCGATAGTCGCGCACGCTGGACCCGAACAGCCGGCCCACGCCGTAGGCCGTGGCGTCGCTCACCACACCGCCGAAGGTGCCGGCCA